>JBOHZT010000340.1:0-3756 GCA_050738535.1 Steroidobacteraceae bacterium | reverse complement strand
GCGCGGCAGGCTCTGAGCGCCTCCTTCATGTCGGGCGTCTCCATGAACCCGAAGTACGCGGTCACGGCGTACACGCCGGGCAGCAACTCCTTGATGCGAACCCGGTCCGCGCGGGCGAACCGCGGCGTCCGCATGATCTCGAAGTTGAGAATGAGATTGCGCTCGTGCACGACCTTGTTGTGCTCGACGTTGCGCAGCAGCGCGGACGGGACGAACCCCGGATGGCTCGCCAGGAACACGCCCGTGCCCTCGACGCGGCGCGCGCCGTCGATGAGCTCGGGCAGCTTCGTGAGCGGCACCGCGAGCTGCGCGAGCGCGTGGCGCAGGTCCATCCGGCCGTTGCGCCAGATCGAGAAGACGATGTAGACGATGAGCGCGAGCGTGAGGGGCACCCAGCCGCCGTCCTTCACCTTGGTCAGGTTCCCGAGGACGAACACCAGATCCATGGCGAGCAGCAAGCCGAAGAGCGCCCCGGTGCGCCATTTCGGCCAGCCCCACTGCGAGACGGCCACGAAGGCGCCGAGGAGCGTCGTGATGAACATGGTCCCGACGACCGCGGCGCCATAGGCGCCTCCCAGCGCATCCGAGGACCGGAAGCCGAGCACGAACCCCACGACGGCGATGAACTGCAGCAGATTCACGACCGGCACGTAGATCTGGCCGTGCTCGAGCGCGGAAGTCTGCAGGACGCGCATGCGCGGCAGCATGTCGAGCTGCACGGCCTGGCGCGCGACCGAGAAAGTGCCCGAGATCACGGCCTGCGAGGCGATGATGCTCGCGGCGGTCGCGAGCGCCAGCATGAACGGGAGCAAGGTTGGGCCCACGAGCGCGTACATCGGCCGCTGCACGGCGGCGGCGCCCGGCTCGAGGAGGAGCGCCCCCTGACCGAAGTAGTTGAGCAGCAGTGCGGGCCAGACGAGCCCGAACCACGCGATCCGCACCGGGCCCTTGCCGAAGTGCCCCATGTCCGCGTAGAGCGCCTCGCCTCCGGTGATCGAGAGGAACACGGCGCCGATGATGGCGAAGGCGACCCCGGGGCGGTTCGTGAGCAGCACGACTGCATAGCGCGGACTCACGGCGACGAGCACCGCCGGGTTCGAGGCGATGGCGAGCGCGCCGGAGATCCCGAGCGCCACGAACCACAGCGCCATGATCGGCCCGAAGGCGCGGCCGACGCGGGTGGTGCCCCGCTTCTGGATGGCATAGAGCAGCGCGAGGATGATGATCGTGACCGGCACCACGGCGCTCACGAATCCCGGGTCGACGAGCTCGAGACCTTCCACCGCGCTCAGCACCGTGATGGCGGGCGTGATGAGCGCGTCGCAGAAGAACAGCGCGGTGCCCACGAGCGCGAGGGTGACCGCGATCCGCGGCCACATGCCGAACTGGCGCAGATTGCGTTGCGCGAGGGCGAAGAGCGCGAGGATGCCGCCCTCGCCCTCGTTGTCCGCGCGCATCATGACCACCACGTACTTGAGGGTCACCGAGAGCGCGAGGCTCCAGAAGATGAGCGACACCACGCCGAGAACGGCCTCGGCGCGATGCGAGCCGGTGGCGTCGAGCGATTGCTGGAAGGCGTAGAGCGGGCTCGTGCCGATGTCGCCGAACACGACCCCGAGCGCGCCGATCACGGCGGCGCGGGCGGGCCGCGCCTCTTCAGCTCCGACGACTTGGCTCACGGCGGGCGCGCTTCTTGGAGGAGGACTTCCTCGCGAGCGACTTCCCTTTGGCGGCCTTCCCCTTCGCCGAGCTCCCCTTGGCCGCCTTTCCCTTGACAGCCTTCCCCTTGACAGCCTTCCCCTTGACAGCCTTCCCCTTGCGCGGCCGCGGCTTGCGTCGCGGCGGCCAGAGCATCGTGCCGCGGCACGCCGCGCTGCCGCAGCGGCAGGCGTAGATCACATCGACGTCCGGAGGATCGTCGCGCTCGCGGCCGATCTGATAGTCGTACGAGAGCTCCTCTCCCCGCTCGATGTCGTGGATCGCCTCGATGAACACGCGGCGGTGCTCGATCACCGACTCGCAATTGGGCCCGCACGAATGATTGATGAAACGAGCGTCGTTGCCGTCGACGCCCGCGTCGATCACGAGCCCGCGGTCGACGCTGAAGAGGAAGGTGTGATTGTCGCGCTCATCGTGGTCGTCGTAGCGCTTGTCGGCCTGCGCGTGAGTCATCCGATCGCCGAGATACTCGATGATCCGCGTGCCTTTCGGGATGCGGCGCAGCGCGAACACCCCTCGGCCGTGGATCCGGGAGCGCCGCACTTTCACCAGCGGGACGGTTCGCGCAGCCATGGTCAAACCGCCACGGCCGCCGCGATCGCGGGATGGTGCCGGTAGCCCTCGAGCTCGAAGTCCTCGTACCGGTACTCGAATAGACTCGGCGGACGCCGCGTCAGGCGCAGCCGCGGCAGCGCGAACGGCTCGCGCCCGAGCTGCAGGTCCGTCTGGGGTAGATGATTGAGATACAAGTGGCAGTCTCCTCCGGTCCACACGAGCTCCCCCGGCGCGAGGTCGCACTGCTGGGCGAGCATGTGGGTGAGCAAGGCATATGAGGCGATATTGAACGGCACGCCGAGGAAGCAATCGGCGCTGCGCTGGTAGACCTGGCAGGAGAGCGCGCCGCCCGCGACGTAGAGCTGGAAGAGCGCGTGGCAGGGCTGCAGCGCCATGCGCTCGAGCTCCCCCACGTTCCACGCGCTCACCACGATCCGACGCGAGTCGGGGTCGCGCCGGAGCATCTCGACCGTACGGCTCATCTGGTCGATCGTGCCGCCGTCCGCCTTCGGCCAGGCGCGCCACTGCTTGCCGTAGATCGGTCCGAGCTCGCCGCGCTCGTCGGCCCACTCGTCCCAGATGCTGACGCCGTGCTCGCGCAGATAGCCGACGTTCGTGTCTCCGGCGAGGAACCACAGCAGCTCGTAGATGACCGAGCGCAGGTGAACCCTCTTCGTGGTGACGATCGGGAAACCCTGCGCGAGATCGAAGCGCAGCTGCTGGCCGAAGATCGACAAAGTTCCCGTGCCGGTACGGTCGGCCTTGCCCGTGCCCTGCGTGCGCACGCGCGCGAGCAGCTCGAGGTAGGCCTTCATTGAGCCAACGCCCAGTTCCCCGAAGGCACGGCGCGGCCGTAGGCGATCATGAGCAGCGCCCCGCCGATCACGATCATCGGTAGCGAGAGCACCTGGCCCATGGTGAGCCAGCCGCCCGCGAGATAGCCGATCTGCGGGTCGGGCATGCGCACGAACTCCACCAGAAAGCGCGACAGGCCGTAGATGACGAGGAACAGTCCCGAGGGCGCGAGGCGCGGCCGCGGCTTCTTGGTATAGATCCACACGAGGGTGAAGAGCACGATGCCCTCGAGCACCGCCTCGTAGAGCTGCGAGGGCTGCAGCACCTGCCCATGAACCTCGAAGCCCCACGGCAGGGTCGTCGGCTTGCCCCACAGCTCCCCGTTGATGAAATTGCCGATGCGCCCGGCGAACAGCCCTACGGCGGGGAGCGGCGCCGCGAAGTCGAGCACGTCCGAGATGCGCCGCCCCCGGCGGACCGCGAAGATGGAGAGCGCGACCAGCACCCCGAGCAGCCCGCCATGGAAGGACATGCCGCCTTCCCAGATCTTGAGCGGGTACCAAGGATCGGCTGCCCAGAACGTGAGGCCGTAGAAGAGGACGTAGCCGATCCGGCCGCCGAGGATGACTCCGAGCATCGCGAAGAATACGAAATCGTCGACGTCCGTCGGCTTCCACGTCGACCCCG
>JBOHZT010000339.1:0-3757 GCA_050738535.1 Steroidobacteraceae bacterium | reverse complement strand
GGGATTGATGACGACGGTGACCTTGTCCCCGGAGCGCAGCGTGTGGATGTGCCAGCCCTGGCGCTCCAGGTTGTTCGGGCTATTGAGCTCGATCTTCCACAAGTCCAAGGTCCCGCCGGCGCCCGGGACGTCGAGATCGATGTAGGCGTGGGGATTGGTCCACTGGAAGTCGTGCACCGTGCCCTTCAGCGGCAGGAGCTCCTTCTGATTGAACTGGGCGAACGAGTGGTGGGCGAGAGCGAGGGCGGCCCACGCGAGGGCTACGGCGGCGAAGCCGCCAGCCAGTCGGATTCTCATCGGTTCACTCCGGCATTCATTGTTCGCACGATGTACGTTTCCGCGATGACATGTCAAGGCGGTCGGGGCACCGTCGGGATACGGACGCGACAGGAAAGCTCCGGTTCGACTTATACTCCCATCACGGTCTCACGACGAACAGGTGAGGAGGAGCGATGAACGTCCGATTCCTGGCAGTGGTGGCGCTCGTGAGTGTGGCCTCGGCAGGCGTCGCGTTGGCGGACTCGACCGGGGACTCCTCCGGCCACGCTCACCCGGCGGCTTTCCCGAAGGGCCATTACACGACCCTCAACCGGCTCCCCGACTGGGGCGGAATCTGGTTCCTCGACATCAAGGCGAAGGGCGCCAAGCGCACTTATCCGCAGCCGAAGGGGAAGTACCTGAAGGGGTACGACCACTGGAAGCAGGAGGTCAAGGCGACGCACGGGAATGTGCCGCACTACGCCTCGTACTGCAGGCCGCCCGGGATGCCCGGCATCATGGGCGTATTCCAGTATCCGATGGAGTTCCTGTTCACGCCCGGCCGGGTGACCCTGCATTTCGAGGCCTGGATGCAGTGGCGCAACATCTGGACCGACGGGCGCAAGCACCCGGATGCGGATGATCTCGATCCGACCTTCTATGGCAACTCGATCGGCCACTGGGATGGCGCGACGCTCGTCGTCGATACGATCGGCTTCAAGACCGATACCAATCTCGCCATGGGCATGGATCACAGCGATCAGATGCACATCATCGAGCGCATGCATCTCGTGAAGGGCAATCCGAACGAGCTGGTAGATGAGATGACGGTCGAGGATCCGCTGGCGCTCGCCAAGCCCTGGCATGTCACGTACCACTATCGCCGGTCGCGGACGGAACAGCTGCTCGAGTTCATCTGCGAGGAGAACAACCGCAACCAGGTGAACGCGCAGGGCCAGACCGAGAACAACTGAGCGAGGACAGCGCGGGCCCGGGCTCAGGGCCGGGGTCGGGCGGGGGCGCCCAGCGCTAACGCGGGAGCCGGCCCATGCGGCACGGCCGATAGCGCGCTCCGAGCTGAGCGTACCGCGGCGTTAAAGATCGAACCAAAGCTTCCGGGGGGTTCAATGCGTACAGTGATTGGAATGGGGATCGTGGCGCTTGCGGCGGCGACTGTCGCCTGCGGCGCAAATCATGCCGCCTCGAGCCGGAGTCCGGACCCCGGCCCGGGCGTGGCCAATCCGGCGCGCCTCGTTCGCTCGCCGGCCTTCACGGCGCCGCAGCTGCTCGCCCTGCCCACGACGCAGTGGATCACCAACGGCGGCAATCTCTTCAATCAGCGCTATTCGCCGCTCACGCTCATCAATCGCACGAACGTCGGGAAGCTGAAGGCCCTATGGCGCACGGGGATGGGTTCGGGGGCGAAGCCGGGCAATTCGGGCCAGACCCAGATCCTCGAGTACAAAGGTACGCTCTACGTCTCGAACGGCGCGAATGATGTCTTGGCCGTGGATGTGCTCACCGGCAAGATCCGCTGGGCCTACCGGGCTCATCTCGACCCGAGAGCCGGCAATCCGATAGGACGCTCGAATCGCGGTGTCGCCATGGGCGACGGCATGATCTACATCGGGCAGCTCGACGGGAAGATCGTCGCGCTCGATCAGGGCACCGGCAAGGTCGCCTGGTCGGTGCAGGGCGAGCGCTGGCAGGACGGCTACGACATCACGGCGGCGCCGCTCTACTACGACGGATTGGTGATCACCGGGTTCAGCGGCGGCGAGATGGGCATCCGCGGGAGCGTGAAAGCCTATGACGCCCGCACTGGCAAGCTTCGCTGGACGTTTGACACGATTCCCGGCCCGGGTCAAGTCGGGCACGATACCTGGCCGGCGCATTCGGACGCCTGGAAGCACGGGGGCGGGCCGGTCTGGCAAACGCCGGCCGTCGATCCGCAGCTCGGCCTCATTTATTTCTCGACCGGCAATCCCGGCCCGAATCTCAACGGCTCGGTCCGCCCGGGCAACAATCTCTTCACGGTCTCGATCGTGGCACTCGAGGCGAGGACCGGCAAGCTTCGCTGGTATTTCCAGGAAGTGCACCACGACCTGTGGGACTACGACGCACCGAATCCGGTCATCCTGTTCGATGCGAAGGTCAACGGTCGCATGCGCAAGGGCTTGGTGCAGGTCGGTAAGACCGGCTGGGCGTACATCCTCGACCGCGTGACCGGCAAGCCGCTCCTCGGCATCGTCGAGCGGCCTGTGCCGCAAGAGCCGCGCCAGGATACCTCTCCTACCCAGCCGTATCCGATCGGGGATGCGATCGTGCCGCAGGAGATCGCCATTCCTCCGGAGGGCGCGCCCCTGGTACCCGGCACGGCGAAGATTCCGAACCACGGCCGGATCTTCACGCCGTTCTGGACGAACGAGGTGATCGTGAAGCCCTCCACCTCGGGCGGCGCCAACTGGCCGCCGAGCTCGTACGATCCGAGGACACACCTGCTCTACGTCTGTGCCAGCGACAAGATCAGCACCTTCGTCGTCGCCAAGCACCTCGGCAAGCCCACTCCCGACAGGGTCTACATGGGCGGGCATTTCGGGCAAGCGCAGTCGAACGCGGACGGCATCTTCGCCGCGCTCGACGTGAGAACGAATCGGCTCGCGTGGCGCCAGGAATGGCCCGAGCCGTGCTACAGCGGGTCGATCGTCACCGCCGGCGGCTTGCTGTTCGTGGGACACAGCGACGGACGGCTGACTGCGCTCGATTCCTCCGATGGCGCACAGCTGTGGCAGTTCCAGACGGACGCGGGCGTCAACACGACGGCTACCACCTTCGAGTATCGGGGACGGCAATATGTCGTCGTGCAGGCAGGCGGCGGCGTGTTCGCGAATGGCCGGCGCGGCGATGGCATCTGGGAGTTCTCCCTCGACGGGAAGATTCCGCCGCTCACGCCGTATGCAGGCGGCGCAGGGGGAAGCGCGATGGCCGCCGCTTTCGGCGGGCGGTCGCGGCGCCCGGTCGTCCCGGTCCCCACGAGGCCGCAGAACATCGCGAACGGTCGCCAGATCTATCGCGGTGCGTGCTTGCCCTGCCACGGTCAAGATGGGCGGGGGGGGGTGGGCGGCGGGCCGTCGCTCGTAACCGGCTTGAATCGCAAGACGATACTCACGATCGCGAGCGAGGGTCTGCATAACATGCCCTCATTCGCCTCGTCCTACTCCGCGAACGAGCTCAACGACGTAGCGGGGTATATTCTCGGGAGCCTGGCGAAGCATCGGTGACGGCGAGTAGGATTGAGAGGGCGACGGAGCGGAAGCTTCGTCGGCAGGCATGCGATCGAATTTCGGCCGGCACACGGCAGCAGCGTGCTGTTCGGCGGGAGAGTTGTCGTGTCAACAATTGATTTCGCTGACGATTCGGTAGTCTTCCACCCCACCGTCTCCTCGGTCGACTTCAGGGGCGACCCCCTGTTTCCGCCGGGCTTCAACCGGCCAACTCG
>JBOHZT010000338.1:0-3775 GCA_050738535.1 Steroidobacteraceae bacterium | reverse complement strand
GCGCTCCACACGAGCGCCGGGCGGATGCCGAGGAAGTACGGTGCCCGCGCCGGGTGATGCAGCAGCCGCGGCAGAATCGCGGCGCCGATCGCAACGACGACGCCCGCCGCGACGAGCCCCGCGCCGGTCCAGCGCAGATCCGCGACGAGCCGCGCCTCTGCCCGGTTCCCGACGAAAGGCGCGCTGCCAACGAGCAGCGCCAGTGCCGGGAACATGGGCAGGATGTACGGGATGAGCTTCGAGTCGGAGAGCGAGAAGAAGACCAGCACCACGAGGCTCCACACCCACAGGAGCCGGCGCGCATCGAATCGGCCGCGCGGCTGCGCCGCGCGCCAGCCGGTCACCAGCGCGCGGACCATCGGCACGATCCACGGCAGCGAGCCGACGGCGAGCACCTCCCCGAAGAACCACCACGGCTGGTAGCGCGCCTCGATCGGCGTGAGGAAGCGCTCGAAGTGCTCGCGGATGATGAAAAAATCGAAGAACGACGGCAGCCGCGCCTGGATCGCGGCGAGCCAGGGGAGCGTCAGGATCAAGAAGAGCCCGATCCCGGGCAGCAGCCAGAGCCTGCCCCACGGCTTCCAGTCGCGGTGCAGGATCGAGTAGAGCACGAGCGCCAGCACCGGAATCGCGCCAGCCTCGAGGCCCTTGGTGAGAAACGCGGCCGCCGCAGCCGCCCAGGCGACCGCCATCCAGCCGCGCCGCGCGCGCGGGGCCGTGCGAGAGTCGTGCGCGACGCAGAACGCCGCGAGCGTCACGGTCATGAACAGCGTGAGGCTCATGTCGAGCGTCAGCTGATGACTCATCACCAGGATGAGCATCGAGCTCGCGGCGACGATGCCGCTGCGCCAGGCCGCCGCGCGGTCCCACAGCCGGGCAGCGAGCCAGGCGGTGACGAGCACCGTGAGCAGGCCGCAAAGTCCCGTGTAGAGCCGCGCCGACCACGCACTCTCGCCGAAGATCTCGTAGGACAGCGCCGTCGCCCAGTACTGCAGCGGCGGCTTCTCGATGTACACGAGCCCGTCGAGCCGCGGAATGATCCAGTCGCCCGCCGCGAGCATCTCCCGCGGAATCTCCGCATAGCGGCCTTCGTCCGGGTTGTAGAGCGCGCGTCCGCCGCACAGCACGATCCACGACACGGCGACCGCGACGAGCGCCGCCCACAGCGCCGTCCGGCGCAAGCCCTGGCGGGCGGCCGGCACACCGGGCGCGCGCACTTCCGTCACAGCTCGCCCACCGCGCCGGCGTGCTCCGGGGCGAGTGCCCGACCCTGCACGGCAAGCACGCCGCTCCTGCCGGGCACTTCCTCGAACTCGATCTGGTGCCGCGGCCAGGCGGGGGCCGCCGCGCTCGCCGCGAGCACGCCCATCGGCACGAGCATCAGCCCATCCTCGATCCAGGTGTGCAGCAGCGTCTCGAACTGCGGCAGCAGCTGCATGCCTTCGAGCTCCGCATGCAGCGTGAACACGTGCGCCGGGGACGGCGAGACCCGCGTGAGCCGCGCGACCTCCGCGGCCGCCGCGGCCGCATCACGGCCCTGTGTGCCGATGAGCTCATCGAAGGTAGGCAGCGTCGTCGGGATCTGGGGGCAGTGCCCGGTGATGCCTCCCATCGATGGATAGAAAGGCTGCGTACCGCGCGTATCGCTCGCGAAGGCGAAGCCGAGCTCCCCCTCGAGCGCGAGCACCTGGCGATTCAACTGCCAGCCGGCCGCGGCGTGCGAGCGCGGCGGCTCGCCGAACACCGCCGCAAAGTCCGTGACGGCGCGCTCGAGCTCCCGCCGCGTCCAGGCGGCGTCGCGGTGGCGGACGCCGTCCTGCCAGCGGATGTGATCGTGACAATGGACGCCCGTCTCGAAGCCCGCATCGCGGACCGCACGCATCGCAGCCCCCGCGCGGGCGCCGATGTGCGGGCCCGGGAGCAGCGTGCCGTAGAGCAGCGTTCGCAGGCCATAGTGCGAGGTGACCTGCGTGCGGCGAACCTTGCGCACGAACCCAGGCCGGAAGATCCGCTTGATGGCGCGGCCCGTATGGTCGGGCCCGACGCTGAAATAGAAGGTCGCCCCCACGCCGAGGCTGGACAGGAGCCGCGCGAGTGCCGGCACCCCTTCGAGGGTGCCCCTCAGCGTGTCCACATCGATCTTGAGCGCGACGCGGCGCTCCGGCCGGGTGCGCCGCTGCGGTTGCGCCCGGCGCTCGGGATGCATCGGGGAGGCCGCGAGAGATTCCGCCATGCGCGAGCGCGATCAGCTCGGCTCGACGAGCGCGCGTGCGTCCGGCAGGTTCGCGCGGTACGACTCGAAGATGCTCCTCACGGCAGTCGGCATGTCGACGCTCGGTTGCCAGCCGAGCTCCTCGAAGGTGTTGCGGATGTAAGGCACCCGCGTGCGCACGTCCTGGTAGCCGGCACCGTAGTACTTCTCCGAGGAAACCTCGATGAGCTGCACGCGCCGCGCGCTCTCCGCGTACGCATCGATCGAGCGGGCCACCTCCAGCATCATCTCCGCGAGCTGCCGAACGGACAGATCGTTGCGCGGATTGCCGACGTTGTAGATCTTGCCCGTGGCGATCCCTCCCGGATTGGCAATGATGCGCATGAGGCAATCGATCCCCTCGGAGATGAACGTGAAGCAACGCCTTTGCGTGCCGCCGTCGACGAGCTGGATGTTCTCCCCGCGCACGATATTGCCGAGGAACTGCGTGAGCACCCGCGAGCTGCCCTCCTTCGCGGTGGTCATGCGGTCGAGCCCGGGGCCGATCCAGTTGAAAGGCCGGAACAGCGTGAAATCGAGCCCGTTCTCGGCGCCGTACGCCCAGATCACCCGGTCGAGCAGTTGCTTGCTGCAGGAGTAGATCCAGCGCGACTTGGGCACCGGCCCGAGCACCAGCGCCGACTCGTACGGATGGAACTCCCGGTCGGCCGACATCCCGTAGATCTCGGAGGTCGAGGGAAAGATGACCCGCTTCTTGTGCTTCACGCACGCGCGGATGAGCGGCAGGTTCGCCTCGAAATCGAGCTCGAACACGCGCAGCGGATCGCTGATGTACGTCGCGGGCGTCGCGATCGCGACGAGTGGCAGCAGCACGTCGCACTTGCGGATGTGGTATTCCACCCACTCGCGGTTGATGGTGATGTCGCCCTCGAAGAAATGGAACCGCGGATTGTCGAGCAGCCGCGTGAGCCGGTCACATTCGAGGTCCATACCGTAGACGTCCCAATCCGTGTCGCGGATCACGGCCTCGCTCAGATGATGGCCGATGAACCCGTTGACCCCGAGGATGAGCAGCTTCTTCATGCGGGAATGCGCCTTTGCAGAAAATTGAAGATCGAGATGCGTCAGGAATCCAGGCGAAGCGGCGCGGTGCCGTACAGGCGCTCGAGCGCTTGCGCGCCGAGCGGCCGGCCGTCGACCCGCACGGCACTGATGCCGAGCCTCACGCCATCCCGGCAATCGAGCTTGAGCCCGCCCCCTTCGACGTAGAGACACGGCGCGCGCGCCGGGTGCCGCGCCGGCTCCCCGAGCCAGTGCGAGCCCTCGAAGAGCCACCGCGCGCCGCGCTGGTCGCCGCCCCGATCGCCGCCTCCGTCGCCGCGCTGGCCGCCGCGCCGGTCGGTGAACGCGCCGGGAAAGGGCGGCGCCACCGCGCGGATCAAATTGTGCACCCGCGCCGCGGGCCATGCCCAGTCGATGCGGCCGTCCTCGGGCGTACGCCGGCCGAAGTAACTGCCCGCGGCGAGATTCATCGGTCGCGCGGGCGGCGGCCCTGCACCCAGG
>JBOHZT010000337.1:0-3827 GCA_050738535.1 Steroidobacteraceae bacterium | reverse complement strand
ATGAAGGGGCGCCTGGCATCCCAGACGCTGCGGTCCGCCGCAATGATCTGGCGCTCGATCGCCGGTCCGTCGAAGCTCACCTCGAGCATGCCGCTGGCGGCCGGCTGGGACGAGCGTACATAGCGCGCAGCATTGGCGATGAGCGGCGCGAGCGCGGGATCGGAGGGCGCGTCGAGACGGCCCGTCGCGCGTACGAGCACGTCGCGCATGGCCGCCTCGTATGCCATGCTGCCGCTCGCAGCGCTCACCGTCACGTCATAGATGCGCACCGGACGCGCCGCGAAGCTCACCGGCACCCCAGCGGCGAGAGCGAGCAGCCCGGCGACCCTGGCCAGGGCACGAAGGCAGCGCTTCCTCCCCGAGAGTGCGTGGCTCATCGACCTATTGTAACGGTGCGTACCCTTGGAGGAACGAGCCTTGGAACGGAGCATCGCCCTCGATCCGCCCACCCCGGCAGAGGCCCCGAATTCGCATCCTGGTCGCCTCGGGGGGCGGCCGCGTAGGCACCGAATGCTGATGCTCGCGCTGTGCGCGGCGGCTGTGGGGTGGAGCGGCGCTGCCGCGGCCGCCCAGCCGTCCCCCTTCACGGCGGTCTACGCACTCGCCTGGCACGGCATCACGGCCGGCGACTCGACCCTCGAGCTCGCCGAGATCGGGCCCGGGACGTACCGGTACCGCTCCGTCAACCGCGCTCGCGGCCTGTTCCGCCTCGCATTCCCGCATCCCATCACGCAGCAGAGCGACTTCGCGCTCGTGGACGGTCGCGTGCGGCCGCTCGCCTATCTCGAGGACGACGGCCCCGACAGGGCCCGGAACAACGTGACGCTGCAGTTCGATTGGACCGCCGGACGCGTCCGCGGCACCGCGGGCGGCAAGCCGGTGGACCAGCCGCTCGCGCCCGGCACCGAGGACCCGCTTTCGGTCCAGATCGAGCTGATGCGCGAGCTCGAAGCCGGCAAGCAGCCCACGCGGTTCCTGCTCTTCGACAAAACGGATTCGCAGGAATACCGCTACACGCGCGAGCGCCCGGAGCGACTCGACACCGCCATCGGCTCTCTCGATACCGTGGTGTACCGCAGCGATCGCCCGGGGTCGGACCGGGTGCTGCGACTGTGGCTCGCGCCGAGCCTCGGCTATCTTCCGGTGCGCGCCGAGCGCCGGCGCCGCGGCAAGATCGAATTCGAGTTGCACATCCGCAGCCTCTCGCGGGGGCCGGCAGCGACCGCAGGCACATCCGCCGCTCCCGCCGCCACGCCGCCCGGCTGAGCCGCCGGCTCAGGTCTTGGGAAGCGTGACGCCCTTCTGCCCCATGTACTTCCCCCCTCGATCACGGTAGGAGGTAGAGCACACCTCGTCCGATTCGAAGAACAGCATCTGCGCCACGCCCTCGTTCGCGTAGATCTTCGCCGGCAGGGGCGTCGTATTGGAGAACTCGAGGGTGACGTGGCCTTCCCACTCCGGCTCCAGCGGCGTTACGTTCACGATTATCCCGCAACGTGCATAAGTGCTTTTTCCCAGGCAAATCGTGAGCACGTCCCGCGGGATGCGGAAGTACTCGACCGTGCGCGCGAGCGCGAACGAGTTCGGAGGAATGATGCAGATGTCGGCCGTCAGATCGACGAAGCTCTTCGCGTCGAACTGCTTGGGATCGACGATCGTCGTGTTGATGTTGGTGAAGATCTTGAACTCGCCGGCGCAACGCACGTCGTAGCCGTAGCTCGACGTGCCGTACGAGACGATCCGCCCGCCGCCGGCATACCGCACCTGCTCGGGCTCGAACGGCTCGATCATGCCGTGCTCGCGCGCCATGCGCCTGATCCACTTGTCGGACTTGATGCTCATTCGCCCCCCGCGCTCGCGATCGGCACCGTCCTCGCGGGCGGCGCCAAGGCGCTCAGCTCTCCTCGACCACGATCTTCGGAAACGCAGTGGCCCCGCCGCGACCGCGGCGTGCGAGCGCAGCGGCAGTGCGTCGGGCCGTCTCGAGGTACGCCTTTGCGCGGGCGGTACCCGGCGCAGCGACCACCGTCGGCCGCCCGCCGTCCGCCTCCTCGCGGATGCTGGCATCGAGCGGCAGCTCCCCGAGCAGCCTCACGCCATACTGCCGAGCCATGCGCTCGCCGCCTCCCGACCCGAAGATGTGCTCCACGTGCCCGCACTCGGAGCAGACGTGGACGCTCATGTTCTCGACGATGCCGAGCACCGGCACCGCCACCTTCTCGAACATCTTGAGCCCCTTGCGCGCATCGGAGAGCGCGATGTCCTGCGGAGTGGTGACGATCACGGCGCCCGCGACGGGGACTCGCTGGGCGAGCGTGAGCTGGATGTCGCCCGTGCCCGGCGGCATGTCGACCACGAGGTAGTCGAGCTCGCCCCATTGGGTGTCGGCGAGCAGCTGCGTCAAGGCCTGGGTGACCATGGGTCCTCTCCAGACCATCGGCTGCTCGGCATCGACCAGAAAGCCGATCGACATGGCGGCGATGCCGTGATTGCGCAGCGGCTCGATCCGCTTCCCCTCGAGCACCGCGGGGCGCTGCCCCGTGAGGCCGAGCATCAGCGGCTGGCTCGGGCCGTAGATGTCGGCATCGAGCATTCCCACGCGGGCCCCCTGCGCCGCCCAGGCGAGCGCCAGATTGACCGCCACGGTGGACTTGCCCACGCCGCCCTTTCCGGAAGCGACCGCAACGATGTTCTTGATGCCCTGCAGCGGCTGGAGCGATCGCTGCACGGCATGAGCCTCGATCTCGGCCTCGACCTGCACATTGAGCGGCAGCGTGAGCCCCGCGGCGCGCAGGTGCTCGCGCAGCGCCGCCTCGAGCTCCTCGCGGTATCCGCCGACCGGAAAGCCGAACCGCAGCACCGCCATATAGGCGCCAGTCGCCTCGCGCAGCTCGGCAATGGCGCCGGCCTCGCCGAGGGGCTCATCGAGATACGGATCGACATAAGCGGCCAGCGCCGCCCGAAGGTCAGGGTCATCAGGATGTGTCATGGTCGTGAGGGGACCGTCGAGGACAAGAGCGAAAATTGGCCCGCAGTGTAGTGCCTCGCCACAGCGTCCGCATGCGGATGCGAAGCGCCGCAACCCGGGCCGCCCAGACCGTATGGCATAATTCGTGCCGGGTCCGAGCGGGGGAGTCCGGCTCGCGGGCTCGTCGGGGGAGGTTGCACGCACAGCCCCTGCGGCCGTGGGCATGACGCCTTCCGCCTGGAAGGGATACGGTCGGTGCGCCAGGATGCTGTGATCACGAACGCCGCATGAGTTTCTTTACCAACTTGCGCGCCGAACGGCTCATCGCCGAGGTGACGGCCGCCTCCTCCCCGACCGATCCGGCCGCCCGCAAGGCGGCCGAGAAGCTCAAGCAGCTCGGACCCGGCGCGATCGAGTCGATCCTCGCGGCGCTGCCCGAGGCGGACAAGAGCGCCACGCTGATCTTCGTTGATGCGCTCTCCGCGCTCGCGAGCGCCAAGAGCCTGCCGCAGCTCCTGCAGGGCCTCGTCGAGGGCAGCCCTCGAGTGATCGCCGGGATCGCCTGGGCCCTGTCGAGCGCCCGCACCTACCCGGCACACGCCCTGCTCGAGGCGCTCTCGAAGCCCGGCATCTCCCGCGCCGCGCTTCTCGAGGTCATCGCGGCACAGAAGCAGCGGTTCGGCGTGCGCGAACTGCTCAACGCCGCCTACACCCAGGAGGTGAGCGAGAAGGCGGCGCTGTTCCGCATCGCCGGCGAGATCGCGACCGCCGAATCGCTGCCCGAATTTCTCGGGCGCCTGCAGGGAAAGGATTCCGTCGCGCGCGTTCACATCATCAACATCCTCGCGCGCTTCCCGAC
>JBOHZT010000336.1:0-3837 GCA_050738535.1 Steroidobacteraceae bacterium | reverse complement strand
TGTGCGTCCAGCGAAGGCTGGCGCGTTCTGTGGGAGTCAGTCCCACCGGGGTAGAAGTCGGAGCCCCGTAGCTTGGGTAGCAGGATCGAGGGAGACCGAGATTCTGAAGCCTACCGACGACGCCATCGGAAGGGTGGCGGCGAGTCACCAGGCCGTAGCGTAAGCGAACGGGAGGTGGCCTCGAAACTTTCTAGCCCCGGAGGCCGAGCTGGCAATGACTATGGCGAAGGCAGCATGCACTATCGCGATATGACTGCTGCGATGGGGCACTCCGGCGGGGTGGTTATCGACGGCATGGTGACAAGGACGTGCTGAGCAACTGGAGAGACCCGTCTCGCCCCGTTGAGAAATCGGCGGAGCAGGTTGGCCGCATAACCGGCATCACCGGGAAAGCGGTTGACGGCGAGCGGGAGTCGGAGGGGTCCGAAGTAGCGTTGAGGCGGAGTAACTTCCGAGGAGCGAAGGGGCCCTGCTGTGTGGAGTGCTTTCGGCAACATGGGAGGCAAGGGCGACATGATAAAAGCGCCTGATCATTTGCAAGACCTGAGGCGAAAGCTATACGTCAAGGCGAAGGCTGAACCGCAGTGGCGGTTCTGGGGACTGTACGTTCACGTCTGCAAGATGGAAACGCTGCGCGCTGCGTACGCAGTGGCCGAATCAAACGACGGGGCTCCCGGCAGTGACGGGGTCACGTTCGAGGCCATTGAGGAACAGGGTGTGGAGGGCTTTCTTGAGCAGATACGGAGCGAGTTGATCGAACGTACCTATTTGCCACAGCGGGCACGGAAGAAGGAGATACCGAAGGATGGGGGCCGCAAGGTTCGCGTTCTGTCGATTCCCTGCATCCGAGACCGAGTGGTACAGGGTGCGCTGAAACTGATAGTGGAGCCAATCTTCGAGGCGGACTTCCAGCCGGGGTCGTTTGGATATCGACCGAAGCGGACAGCTCATCAAGCGCTGGTCCGGGTCGCTGATGCGATTGCGCTAGGCAAGACGCACGTCATAGACCTTGATCTCAAATCCTACTTTGACGGGGTGCGGCACCATCTGCTCCTCGCCAAGGTGGCCAAACGGATCAATGACGACGACGTGATGCACTTGCTCAAGCTGATGCTGAAGGCGAACGGAAAGCAGGGCGTTCCACAAGGCGGTGTAATTTCCCCGTTGCTCAGTAACCTCTACCTCACCGAGGTGGATCGGATGCTGGAGCGGGCAAAGGAAATCACGCGCTTTGGCAAGTACACTGGACTCGAATATGCGCGTTTCGCTGACGACCTGGTGATCTTGATCCATGCCCATCCCAGCAAGAGCTGGCTGCTCAGGGCGGTCGACAAGAGACTGCGACAGGAGCTCGCCAAACTGCAAGTCCAGATCAACGACGAGAAGAGCCGCACCGTCGATCTCACCCGGGGCGAAAGCTTTGGATTCCTGGGGTTCGACTTCCGCCGCGTCCTGAGTTTACGAGGGAAGTGGCGCGGGCAGTACACGCCGAAGCTGAAGAAGCGCACGGCGTTATTGCAGAAGCTTCGAGAGGTCTTCAGGCAACATCGATCTCAACCGGTGCAAAGGGTGGTGGCAATCATCAACCCGATACTGCGAGGTTGGGTGAATTATTTTGCCATCGGACACTCGAGCCGATGCTTTCAAGTCGTGAAACGCTGGGTGGAGTTGAAGGTCAGGCGCCACTTGATGCGATCCCGGAATCGTCGCGGCTTCGGCTGGGAACGGTGGAGTACGCAGATCTTGTATGACACACTGGGGCTGTTCAAAGGTTACCGTGTGCGTCCTGACTTGCGGGAAGCCTACTCGGCGCGAACGGTCTCATAAACCGCGACATGAAACGCACAGGTGAGCGTAGTGCGGGAAATCCGCACGCTACGTTCGATGTGGCGGGGGCTGGAAACGTGGCATGGTTGAGATGCTGTGACACTCGCATTACCGAAAGGGCGAGCAACAGGGAACACAAACGTCAACCTACACCAACGCGCCAGTCCTCGACCCTACCGATCCCATTCACCGTGTCGGAATCGTTTCACACCGTGGAGAGCGCGACGGTGACGTTGAACATCGCGCAGACCCCCGGCGGCCCCAGCGCCTACGGGCTGTACTGCGACCAGGTCGAGCTGACATCGCCGTCCGGCACGACCTCGATCCTGCTGCATGCGGCCAACGGCTTCGGCAATGCCACTGTCGTCAATGCTGCGATACTGTCGAACGCCTTCTACGGCGAGCCGATCAAGGGCACCTGGACGCTGACGTTGTACGATTACTGCACCGCGAGCGAAAGCTACGCGACCGAGCTGTCGACCAGCGCGCCGCAAACCCTTACGTTTACGGGCCACTGATATGCAAACCGTCAAGCTATGGATTCGGGCGCTGGTTGTGGCCGGCACCGCCGCGGCCGCGCTGGGCGGCGCCGTCGCGCTGGCGCAGCTGCCCGCACCGGTGCCGCAAGCGCCGCAACCGGTCAGCGACCCGAGCATGGTGATCAATGACCGCGGGGCGCTGCTGGAAGTGCTGCCCACGCAGCGTGCGACGCCGGTTACGTCGAGCGCCAGCCACATCGCGCACCAGATCGTAGCCTCCGCCGCTGCGGCGCCAATCGGAGCGCAGCAACTGGGGGTGGTGTACAACCGCGCGTTGCAGCAGCAGGGCTACATCACCGGCGAGATCACCTTCAAGATGAAGGGCACGCTGACGGCCGACGGCGACTTCGGCGCGGCGCAGTATCCGGGGCTGCGAAAGCTGCTCAATCCGAACATCTACGTGGTCGTGGCCCGCACGCCCCCGCAATTCGTGCAGCTCGTCAAGAGCCTGCAGCAGCGCACCGACATTGAGTGGGTCCAGCCGGTGGTCAACTATGGCCACAGCAGCGCCCCGCCGCTGCACCGGTAGCCTCAGACAGCAGAACGGCATGCACATCGAGACGCTCGACTTCGTTGCCGGTGCGCGCGCCGCACGCGGCGTGGCGGTGATCATCGACGTGTTCCGCGCGTTTTCCGTGGCCTGCTATGCCAGCGCGCAGGGGGTCGAGCGGATCATTCCGGTGGGCGACGCCGAGGAGGCGCTGCAGTTGAAGCGCGCCGACCCGAAGATCTTCGCGGTGGGCGAGCGTTACGGCCGCAGGCTGCCCGGGTTCGACTGCGGCAACTCGCCCACCGAGCTCGAGAGCTTCGACCTGCGCGGCCGCCGCATCGTGCATACCACCCACGCCGGCACGCAGGGCCTGGTGAACACAGCCGCCGCGGACCTCGTTCTGACCGGGAGCCTCGTCAATGCAGCGGCGATCTGCCGCCACATTGCGACGCTCGCGCCTGCGAGCGTGAGCCTGGTGCGCATGGGCGTCGCCGCAAGCGAGCACTCCGATGCCGATGATCTGTGCGCCGAGCTGCTCGCCGCGCGTCTGTCGGGTCGTTCTTTCGATGAGAGCTCGATTGTGCCGAGGCTGCGACGCTCGCCGGAGGCGCAGAAGTTCTTCGATCCTGCGGCTGACTGGGCGCCGCAGCGTGACTTCGAGCTGTGCACGACGCTGGATCGCTTCGACTTCGTGCTGCAGCTGGCCGGCAGGGCCGGCGAGCGGCGCTACCTGGTGCGCGTGCCCGGATGACCGGCGCCCATGCATCGAATAAAATGCTGGGATAAGCGCGCGGAAGCGGCGCCACGATGGCAGCGCTTCACGCTGGCGCCTGCGGCGCGCCTACGCCGCGCCTACGCCGAGGGAGGGGGCATGAGGAGGCTGATCCTATCGCTGGTGCTGCTGGGTGCCGCGCACAGCGCCTCTGCGCTCGACGCAAGCCAGGTGCGCGGCGGCTGGGAGACCCCGGTCAACGGCGTCGA
>JBOHZT010000335.1:0-3858 GCA_050738535.1 Steroidobacteraceae bacterium | reverse complement strand
GCGCCCAGGTCTCGGGATCAAACAGCGACGCCTCGGCCAGCGATACCGGGAACAGCGTCCGGTGGCCATGCATGACGTCGAGTGCGAACATGACAGGAATGTGAAGTCGTGAACGCTCCACCGCCAGCCGCTGCATCCCATGCACGTGGTCGGCGCCGATCAGATTGAGTACATTTCCAATGGTGCCGGCGGCAATCGCATCCATCGAATCCCCCGCGATCACCGGCCCGGTAACCGCATGGCCCGCCGCCGTCATGGTGAGCTGGCCCAGCTTCTCGGTGAGGGTCATCTGCTCGATGAGCGTCTCGACGCGACTCAAGTCTTTGCTCCTACGCATCCCCACACGATGATAGACCGGTCGGCACAGCCCACCAGCGCCGCCGCGAGAGGCGACGAGGGCTCCGAGTCGCGCCTGGTGCCGCAGCTGCGCCTGATGCTGCGCGCGCTCTTCACCTCGCCCGTCAGCAAGACGTTGATTCTACTCGCCGCCGCCATCTTCGCGGTGGTGGTCGTGACCACCTATGCCCAGGTGAAGCTCAACGCCTGGAATAAGCCCTTCTACGATGCGGTGTCGCGCCGCGACTTCATGGGCTTCCTCGTCGAGCTCGGGGTCTTTTTCATCATCGCCGGCAGCCTCCTCGTCCTCAATGTCGCCCAGCGCTGGCTCGGAGAGACGCTGAAGGTGAAGCTGCGCGACGGGCTCGTCCGCGACCTCATCCGCGAGTGGATGGCGCCGCGCCGGGCGTTCTGGCTCGCCAATGCCGGGCCCATCGGCATCAACCCCGATCAGCGCATGCACGATGATGCCCGCCAGCTCTGCGAGCTCTCGGGCGCCCTCGGCATCGAGCTGCTGCAGTCGGCGGCCCTGTTCGTGGCCTTCGCGGGCGTGCTCTGGACGATGTCGGGCGGCTTCACGATCCACATCTCCGGCCAGGTCTATCCGATCCCGGGCTTCATGCTCTGGGCTGCCATCCTTTATGCAGGCGTCGGATCGCTCCTCTCCTACTGGGTCGGCAAGAGCCTGATCCACCGCAATGCCGATCGCTACGCGCGCGAGGCCGAGCTGCGCTTCTCGCTCGTGCGTGCGAACGAGCACCTCGACGGCATCTCACTCGCGTCCGGCGAGCTCGATGAATCGCGCCGCATCGAGCTCCACCTCGACGGGGTGCTCGCGGCGACCACGCGCATCGTGACGGGCCTCACCAATCTCACCTGGGTGACCTCCGGCTACGGCTGGGTACTCCAGGTCGTCCCCATCCTCGTGGCCGCGCCGCTCTACTTCTCCGGCAAGATCTCCTTCGGCGGGCTCATGATGGCCGCCGCCGCCTTCAACCAGGCACAATCCTCGCTGCGCTGGTTCGTCGACAACTTCAGCACCATCGCGGACTGGCGCGCCACCTTGCTGCGCGTCGCGTCCTTCCGGCGCGCCGTGATGACCACGGACGAGCTGAGTCGCCACGTCGACAGCCGCATCCAGTACGTGGAAGGCGAGCCCGGGCGCATCGTCATCGAGAACCTCGAGATCGTCTCCCCCGGCGGCCGCGACGCGATCCGCGAGCGCAAGGTGGAGGTGAGGGTCGGGGAGCGCGTGCTCATCCTCGGCGAGCCCGGCACCGGCAAGACGCAGCTCTTTCGGGCGCTTGCGGGGCTGTGGCCGTGGGGCGCGGGCTCGATCGCGCGGCCCAAGGACGAGCCCGTGCTCTACTTCCCGCGCGGCACGCCCTACCTGCCCCGAGGCACGCTCCGCGAGGTGCTCGCCTATCCAGCGACAGGCGAGGGCTACACGGACCAGGCCGCCGCAAACGCGCTGCGGCGGCTCGGACTCGAGCGGCTCGTGCCCCTTCTCGGAGAGACGCGCCGCTGGGAACGCGAGCTCTCCGCGGACGAGCAGCTCTCGCTCGCCTTCGCGCGCGTGGTACTGCAGCGCCCCCCATGGATGGTGATCGACGACACGTTCGGCTCTCTCGACGGCGATACGCTCGCGCGGGTGATCGACGTGTTCGCGAACGAGCTCGAGCGCACGAGCGTCATCCACATCGGCAGCGCCCAGGCGCGCGACCCTCTCTTCTCGCGCATCGTGCATCTCGTGAAGGCGCCCACGGGGCGGCGCGAGGCGCCCTCCGACTCCCCGGCCCCGCAGCCCAAGGTGGCCTCCGTCCGTCGCTAGTGGAGTACGCGTCGCAATGAGCACTTCCCCTGCGTCGAGCAGGCCCGAGACCGCGAGCCCCGCCGCGCTCGCGCGCTTGCCGGACGATGCCCTGCTCGAAGCGGTGCAGCGGCAGACCTTCCGCTTCTTCTGGGAAGGCGGCCACCCGGTGAGCGGCCTCGCGCCCGATCGGCTCACCGCAGACAATGCGATCGCAAGCGGCACAAGCGGCGTGGGTGGCGCGGGGGCGGGCGATCTCGTGGCGATCGGCGGATCCGGTTTCGGGCTGATCGCGATGGCCATCGCCGTCGAGCGGGGCTGGGTGGCGCGCGAGGCGGCGCTCGAGCGGCTGGAGCGCACGCTCGCCCTCCTCGAGCGCGCGCGCTGCTATCACGGCGCTTTCCCGCACTTCATCAACGGCCGCACCGGCGCGACCATTCCCTTCAGCCGCAAGGACGACGGCGGGGATCTCGTGGAGACCTCGCTGCTGTGCATGGGGCTGCTCGCCGCGCGGCAATATTTCGCCGCGGACAGCGTCCGGGAGCGCACGCTGAGGAGCCGGATGACGGGCCTGTGGGAGGAGGTCGAGTGGGACTGGTATACCCAGGGCGGCCGCAAGCTCCTCTATTGGCACTGGAGCCCGAACAACGGCTGGGCGCTCGACCACGAGATCCACGGCTGGAACGAGTGCCTCATCACCTACCTGCTGGCCGCCGCTGCGCCGCGGCACCCGATCGACCCGCTCGTCTATCATCGCGGCTTCGCGGCGGGCCGTGACTTCTTGAACGGCAAGCGCTACGAGGGCATCGACCTGCCACTCGGCATGCCGTATGGCGGCCCCCTTTTCTTCGCCCACTACACGTTCTGCGGCCTCGACCCGCGCGGGCTCGAAGACCGCTACGCGAACTACTGGGAGCAGAACGTACGGCATGTATCGATCCACCACGCCTACTGCGCCGCGAATCCGCGCGGCCACCGGGGCTACGGCCCGCAGTGCTGGGGGCTCACGGCGAGCGACGATCCGGACGGCTACGCCGCCCACGATCCCGCTCACGACAACGGCACGATCTCCCCGACCGCCGCGCTCTCGAGCTTTCCCTATGCGCCCGCGCAGTCCATGCAGGCGCTGCGGCATTTCCTCGCGGTCCACGGCGAGAGGATCTGGGGCCGCTACGGATTCGTGGATGCCTTTTGCGAGTCTCGAAGCTGGTACGCCGACACGTTCCTCGCCATCGACCAAGGGCCGATCATCGTCATGATCGAGAATCACCGCAGCGGCTTGCCCTGGAAGCTCTTCATGAGCGCGCCCGAGATCCGCGCCGGACTGCCCAGGCTCGGGTTCTCGAGCCCTTGTCTCGGCCGAGCCGCACCAGATGCGACCTCGCCGGGCGCGGCCGCGCGCTGATGGATTCGCTCGACGACTGGGTCGACGCGGAGTACCGGCACGCGGCGGCTGCCATGCTCCGCAGCCTCTCTCCGGCGGCGCCCATGGCGCGCCCGGGGTTCGGCCAGACCATCGTGCCGCGACCCGGCTCGATCGTCGCCTCGGCCGTGCCCGGGGCCTACGATCCGGACCCCGATTACTACTTTCACTGGTTCAGGGACTCGGCGATCGTCGTCGATGCACTACGCCTGCTGTGGGAGAGTGGGACGCAACCGCGCGGGTGGGAGCACTTCGGCGCATTCGTCGACTTCAGCCGCTCGCTCGGCCG
>JBOHZT010000334.1:0-3888 GCA_050738535.1 Steroidobacteraceae bacterium | reverse complement strand
CTCCACGACCACCCGACTCTCGCGCCCGCTGCCCGCCGCGCGCAGCTCCGCGATCACCTCGGCGGCCGCGGTCTCGAGGGGCTTGCCCTGATACTTGACGCGCGCGCGCACCTCGCTCGCCGCCGTGAAGCGCATGAAGTATTCCCCCGCGCCGGTCGCGGAGACCGCGCAGACCCCGTTCTCCGCGTAAGTGCCGGCGCCCAGGATCGGCGAGTCGCCCACGCGGCCGGGGTACTTGCCCGTGATACCGCCGGTCGAGGTGGCGGCCGCAAGCGAGCCGTGCATGTCGAGCGCAACGGCGCCGACCGTGCCGAACGGACGCCAGCGCGCCGCGGTCGCTCCTGCGACGCCCTGCGCCTTGCGGCGCACCTGCTCGAGCTCTCTCATGCGCCGCGCCGTGATGAAATCGGCATCCGGCCGCAGCTCGAGCCCATGGTCCCGCGCAAACCGCTCGGCCCCCGTGCCCGAGAGCATGACGTGCCGGCCGTGATCGAGGATGGCGCGCGCCAGGTCGATGGGATGCAGCACGTGCCGCACCGCAGCCACCGCGCCCGCGCGCCGATCCCGCCCATCCATGAGCGCCGCATCGAGCTCGGCGAGACCCTCCTCGTTGAGCACCGCCCCGAGTCCGGCGTTGAGCACCGCCGAGCGCTCCATCGCGCGCACGGCGAGCTGCACGGCATCGAGGCTGCGGCCGTTCGCGGCGAGGACCGCTCGTGCGGCCTCGAGCGCGCCCTCCAACGCATTCCTCATGCGCTCGAGCTCGCCGTTCGGCAGATCCTTCGGAAAGGCGCCGGCGCCGCCGTGAATGGCGATCGACCAGTCCTCAGCGCTCCGCACCCGCGAGCCCCATCGCGTTCAGCACGAAGCTGAAGATGTCCGCCGTCTCGGCGATCCGCTTCGAGGTCGGCATGCCCTGGCCATGCCCGGCGCGTGTCTCGACGCGCAGCAGGATCGGCCGGCCGTGCGGGTCGGCGTGCTGCATCGCCGCCGCGAATTTGAAGCTGTGCGCCGGGAACACCCGGTCGTCATGGTCGGCGGTGGTGATGAGCGTCGCCGGATAGTCGACGCCAGCGTGAGTGTTCTGCACCGGCGAGTACGCGAGCAGCGCGCGGAATTCGGCCGGGTTGTCGATCGAGCCGTACTCGGACTCCCAGCCCTTGCCGACCGTGAAGTCGCGGAAGCGCATCATGTCCATGACGCCCGCCTGCGGCACGGCCGCCGCGAACAGCTGCGGCTGCTGCTCCTCGGCCACGCCCACGAGCAACCCGCCGTTCGAGGCGCCCCAGATCGCGAGCCGCCGAGGACTCGTCCAGCGATGGGCGATCAGGTACTTCGCCGCATAGATGAAATCATCGAACACGTTCTGCTTGTGCGTCTTCATCCCCGCGCGGTGCCACGCCTCCCCGTACTCGCCTCCGCCCCGCAGGTTGGCCATGGCGAAGACGCCGCCCATCTCGATCCAGGCCGCGACGGAGGCCGAGAAGGCGGGCTCGAGCGAGATGTCGAAGCCGCCGTAGCCGTACAGGAGCGTCGGGTGGGTTGCGTCGCGTGGGGTGCCCTTCCGCGAGACGATGTACAGCGGTACGCGGGTGCCGTCCTTGCTGCGGTAGAAGATCTGCCGCTCCTCGAACTGCGCCGGCTTGAACCCCGCGAGGCTGGGCTGTCGCCAGGCGGTGCTCGCGCCGCTCGCGAGGTCGAGCCGGTACACGCTCGGCGGCCGGGTGAAGCTGCTGTAGCTGTAGTAGGTGCGCGTATCCGTCGCGTGCCCCGCGAAGCCCGCCGCGGTGCCCATGCCGTCGAGATGCACCGTCCCGAGCAGCCGCCCTTTGAGCGAGTAGCGGCGCACGGCGCTGTGCGCGTTCTCGAGGTACTCCGCGATGAGCTGCCCTCCGACGAGCGTCGCCGCCTGCAGCGTCTCCTTGCCCTGCGGCACGACCGTGCGCCAGTGGGGGCGCGCGGGGTGCGCGAGATCGATCGCGATGATCCGGTAGCGCGGCGCATGAGCGTCCGTGAGGACGTAGAAGGTCTTGCCGAGGTTACCGATGAAGCTGAAGACGGCGATCGGCGTCGCGATGATCGGCCGGAGCGGCTTTCCAGGCAGCGACAAGTCCTGCACCAGGAGCGTGTTCTGGACCGCATCCCCGTGGTTCGCCTCGATCACGAGGTAACGCCCGTCGTCCGTCACCTGCCCGCTGACGAACCAGTCGGGATCGTCCCGGCGCACGTACGTCACCACGTCGGCGCTCTGCGGCGTTCCGAGCTTGTGGAAGTCGAGCGTCTGGTAGCGATTGACGGCCTCGAGCGCCTGCCCGGGCTGCGGCGCCGCGTAGCGGGTGTAGTAGAACCCCGAATCGTCCTTGCGCCAGCTCGCCCCGCCCGCCTTCGACCAGCGCAGCGTGTCGGGAAGCGGCTTGCCCGTCGCCACGTCGATCACGTGCCAGGTCTGCCAGTCCGAGCCGGCGCTCGAGAGCGCATAGGCGAAGTAGCGCCCGTCGTCGCTCATCGCCGTCTGCCGAAGCGCCACGGTGCCGTCGCGCGAGAGGGTATTGGGATCGAGCAGCACCCGTCCGGGCGAGTCCGGATCCGTCGTGACGAAAATCACCGCCTGGTTCTGCAGCCCGTCGTTGTGGCTGTAGAGCCAGTAGCGCCCGTAGTGCTCCGGAGGACTCCAGCGCTCGTAGTTCCAGATGCGCTTCAGCCGGCGCGTGATGGCCGGCCGATCGGCAATGGCGGCGAGATAGCGCCGGGTAAGCGTGTTCTCCGCTTTCACCCACTGGCGCGTGGCCGGGGAATCGATGTCCTCCATCCACCGGTAGGGATCGGCGACCGTCACCCCGTGATACACATCGACGTGCGCACCGCGCATCGCCGCCGGATAAGCGAGCTCGGCGGCAGGCGCGGCGGACGCCTCCCGGGCGGCCGGCGCGGCAGGAGCCTCATCAGCCGTCGCGGCGCGGGCGCTGCGGGCCATCGCGGCATGTGCATCTGCGGTCATCGCGGCAATCCCCGTAACACCGGCGAGTGCGAGGACCGCCAAGGCCGCGGCGCCGGCTCTCATCAACCGGGTCTCATCAAAAGGCCCTGCCGGCGGCCGCGGGCGAGCCCGGCGCGGGCGAGCGGCTCTGGGCGCAGGCATTCGTGTCCGGGTACGCGAGCTCGTAAGGACCCGAGGCCGACTCCCGTGGCGTCGGATTCGGCCAGGCGCGCCGCACGAGCCAGAGCACCCCGGCAAGGTCGACCAGTCCCTGGGCGAGCCGCTCGAGCATCCCGTACTTCGAGCGTCCGGCGGCGCGCGGGCGATGCCGCACGGGAATCGAGACCACCCGCGCGCCCTCGCGCAAGAACAGCGCCGGCAGGAACCGATGCATGTGATCGAAGCGCGGGAGCGCGAGGAAGGTCGCGCGCGCGAACAGCTTCAATCCGCACCCCGTATCGGGCGCCCGATCCCCGAGCAGCCAGCCGCGCACGCCGTTGGCGATGCTCGACTGCAGCCGCCGCCAGCGCGTGTCGTGCCGCTCGATGCGGTGTCCCACGACGAGCCGCACATCGCCGCGGTCGGCCTCGCGCGCGCGGATCAGCGCCTCGATGTCGTGCGGATCGTTCTGGCAGTCCCCATCGAGCGTCACCACCCAGTCGGCGCGCGCCGCGCGCACGCCCGACCAGATCGCGGCGCTTTGCCCGAGACGCTCCGGGTGGCGAATGACGCGCAGCTGCGGGATGTCCGCGCGCAGGTGCAGCGCCTCGGCCAGCGTCCCATCGGTGCTTCCGTCGTCGACCAGCACCAGCTCGAACGCCTTGCTGCGCAGCACTGCGGCGATCTCGTGGGCGAGGCGGGCCACGTTTCCCGCCTCGTTGTGCATGGGGACGACGACCGATAGCTCGAGA
>JBOHZT010000333.1:0-3901 GCA_050738535.1 Steroidobacteraceae bacterium | reverse complement strand
TTCGAGCGGCGGGGTTCACGCTGACCGAGCTCATGATCGTGGTGGTGATCGTCGCGATCCTCGCGAGCATCGCCGTCCCGATGTACAACCAACAGATGCGCGAATCGCGCAGGACCGAGGCGAAGACCGCGGTGCTCGACCTGGCGAGCCGCGAGGAACGGTACTTCAGCACGGCCAACAGCTACACCGCCGTTCCGACGCTGCTCGGATACGCTGCGGCGGGCAGCGGGGAGACGTTTCCCTTGTCGACCGGGACCTACTATCAGATCACGGCCACGGTGAGCGCGAACCCGACGCCGAGCTTCACCGTCACTGCTTCGCCCTCGGCGGGTAGCCCGCAGGCTGCGGACGCGCAGTGCACCTCGTTCAGCGTCACCCAGACGGGCGAGCAGACGGCGACCGGGACGCTAGGGGACGCCTGCTGGCAGTGAAGCTTGATGTGAGGCCGGCCTGAGACCGGCCTGGGGCTGGGGGGCTCGTCAGAGGCGGCCGGCGTTGCCGGCCGGCGGCTACTCGGAATCCGAGCCGCAGTACTTGTTCACGTCGAGCTGCGCCTGCACGCGGGCCTTCTGGGCCGCGGCGTCGGAGAGGTAGTGACGCTGGCCGCTGGGGTCGGTCGTGTAGATGCGGCGCGCGTGGATGACTTTGTCATAATGGCTCTGCGCTTGCTTGCAGAGCTTGGCGCGGATGCCCGCCTCGTCCTTCTGGACGGTTCGGGCGGCCGCTTCCTGGTTGAGCTCGGCGGTGATCTGCCGGTTGCGCGCCGCGAGCGCCTGCTGGTCGTCCGAGCCATCGTGGTCGCTCGGCGAGTGGTCGCTGCTCGACTTGATGAGCACGGCTCCCGGCACCGGCAGGTCGCTGTAATGCAGGTGGCCCTGGGCGTCCACCCATTTCCAGATATCGGCCCGCGCGCCCATCGAGAATCCGACGACGAGGATCAAGGCGGCGGTTGCTGCAATCCGGCGCATCAGGACGCCCTCCGGCACGCGCCCTCGGGAGAAGGGCGCTTGGGTCGATTATGCGATCTGGCTCGGCCTCGACCCCTTGAAGTCCATCACAGTCCCTCCGAGGCCCACGGTCCCTCCCGGGGGGGGCGCTACGGCGTATAGGCCCGCTCGCCGTGCGCCGTCACATCGAGGCCTTCGCGCTCGTCTTCCTCGCTCACCCGCAGGCCGAGGGTGACCTTGATGAGAAAGAACGCCGCGAGACTCACCACGGCGCTCCAGCCGATGACGAGGGCCACGGCCTTCGCCTGGATGAGGAGCTGCGTCCACATCCCCGGGTAGCCGGTGCGGCCGGTGACCCAGTCCACCACTTGGCCGGGCCCCCCGAGCAAGGGGTCGTTGAATATGCCCGTCATCAATGCGCCGAAGATGCCGCCGAGCGCGTGCACGCCGAAGACATCGAGGGCGTCGTCCGAGAAGCGGCCGATGAGGGACTTCAAGCCCGTCACGCCCCAGAAGCACACGGCGGCGGCTCCGAGGCCGATGACGAAACCGCCCGGAATCCCGACATAGCCCGCGGCCGGCGTGATCGCGACGAGCCCGGCGACCGAGCCCGAGGCGGCGCCGAGCATCGAGGGCTTGCCTTTGACGAGCCACTCGAGCGCCACCCAGCCGAGCACCGCGCAAGCGGTCGCGAGATAGGTGTTCATGAAGGCCAGCGCCGCGGAGCCGTTCGCCTCGAGCGCCGATCCGGCATTGAAGCCGAACCACCCGAACCACAGCAGCGAGGCGCCGATCATGGTCATCGTGAGGCTGTGAGGGGCCATGATCTCCTTGCCGAGTCCCACGCGCTTGCCGAGCAGCCACGCCCCGACGAGGCCCGCGACGCCGGCATCGATGTGCACCACGGTGCCCCCCGCGAAATCGAGCGCGCCCCACTGCCAGATGAGCCCGCCGGTCGCGCTCACGCGGCTCGCGGTCGCGGCCGACGTGAAGGCGTCCGCGCCCGGCCAGTACCACACCATGTGCGCCACCGGGCAGTAGGCGAACGTGAACCACAGGGCGAGGAACAGGATCGCCGCCGAGAACTTGATGCGCTCGACGAGCGCGCCGAGGATGAGGCAACAGGTGATCGCGGCGAAGGTGGCCTGGAAGGCGACATACACGAGCTCGACGAGCGATGTGTGCTTGTCGAACGTCCCGACCAGCGAGAAGCGGCCGGTCGCCGCGTCGAACGTCCCGTCGAGGAAGATCCGGCTGAAGCCCCCGATGAATGCGTTGCCCGAGGTGAAGGCGAGCGAGTAGCCGTAGATGCACCACAGCACGGTGATGAGCGAGAAGCCGACGAACACCTGCATCAGCACCGAGAGCATGTTCTTGCTGCGGACCATGCCGCCGTAGAAGAGGGCGAGCGCCGGCACCGACATGAGCAGCACCAGCGCGGTCGAGGTGAGCATCCAGGCCATGTCTCCCTTGTCGGGCGTCGGCAGCATCGTCTCTTCTCCCGGTTCGAGGCGGATTCGTCGTGTTTCGAGGCATTCGCAGCGCCTTACGCCCGCTGACGCGGAGCGGCGGTATGCGTATGCTTGAAGTCCCGGCGCGCTCCGGGAGTGCAGATTCCGTGCCGCGCGGATTTTCCCTGGAATTCCGCGCGCTTGGCATCGGCGCGGCGCTGGCCTCGTGCCGCCCGCCCGGTGCCACGCACGGCTTTGGTGCCGGATCGGCAGCGCGCGCTTCAAACGAGGGCAGTGATGGACTCCATGCGAATCGACGAGATCGCCCGGCGCCTGTTCGAGAGCGTTCCGCCCGCGCTGCGCGGCATGCAGCAGGACCTCGAGGCGAACTTCAAGGCGGTGCTGCGCGCCACGCTCGGCAAGCTCGACCTCGTCACGCGGGACGAGTTCGACGCCCAGGCGAAGGTGCTCGAGCGCACCCGCGCGAAGGCCGAGTCGCTCGAGGCGCGGATTGCGGAGCTCGAGAAGAGCCTCGAGCGCGGCGACTCGAGCGTGTGACGACCGCCGAGGTCGCGACGACCCTTTGCCGGGGTCAGCTCGGCCTGCAGGCGCCGCTCGTCCATGTGGAGGTGAACCTCGGCAGCGGCCTGCCGGCGTTCGCGATCGTCGGCCTGCCCGCGGCGGTGGTGCGGGAGAGTCGCGAGCGAGTGCGCGCGGCGCTCACGAACTCGGGCTTCGCCTTCCCCGCTGGCCGCATCACCGTCAATCTCGCGCCGGCCGACCTGCCGAAGGAGGGCGGCCGGTTCGATCTGCCGATCGCGCTCGGGATACTGCTGGCATCGAGCCAGCTGAGGTGCGGCGGCGGGGCAGCGGCTCGCGGCGTGCGCCCGCGGGAGTTCTACGGTGAGCTCAGCCTCAGCGGAGAGTTGAAGCCCGTCCGGGGATTGCTGCTCGCCGCCACCCATGCAGCCCGGGCGCGGCACCAGATCCTGGTGCCGCGCTCGAACGCAGGTGAGGCGGCGCTCGTGTCACGGGCCTGCGACGTGATCGCCGCGGGCCACCTGCTCGAGGCTTGTGCCGTCTTGCGCGGTGAGCGCGGCTCATCGGGGGCTGCCGGCATCGGGGCCGCTGCCGCCGGGGAATCTTCCGCCCGCTCAACCGGGCCGGGGACGGATTCGTCGGGCACCGACCTCGCCGAGATTCGCGGCCAGCATCACGCGAAGCGCGCGCTCGTCATCGCCGCGGCGGGGTCTCACAGCCTCATCCTCTTCGGGCCGCCGGGCTCGGGCAAGAGCATGCTGGCAGGGGCGTTGCCCGCCCTGCTGCCGCCCCTCACGCGCGTCGAGGCGCTGCAGGCGGCCGCGATCGCCTCGGTGAGCGCAGCGGGCTTGGATCCGCGAGCATTCGGCCGACGGCCCTTTCGCGCTCCGCACCACACGGCCTCGGCGACGGCGATCGTCGGCGGAGGTCCGCAGGCGCGACCCGGCGAGGTGAGCCTCGCCC
>JBOHZT010000332.1:0-3907 GCA_050738535.1 Steroidobacteraceae bacterium | reverse complement strand
GAGGTACTTCTGGGCGAGCGCATCGATGTGCGCGTCGGCGCCATTCTCCGTCGCGACGGTGATCCGGCCACGGACCTGGACGTACCGGTAAGCGTTGTCGGGATCGACGATCAGCAGCGCAACGCGCGCGCCTTCCTGCATGTTCTGCGCCTTGACGCGACCTTTCGCCGAGTTGATGCGCAGGCGCTTGCCGTCGTAGTCGAACCAGACGGGGGTCAGCTGTGGGGACCCGTCCGGCATGATCGTCGCGAGCGCGGCGATGGGCGTTTTGACCTTGAGCAGATCGTGATATGGGTCGAGGGTCGTGGGCATTGGGGCGTCCTCCTTGCAAGCGCGCGAGGATGGTAGCGCGAATCGTGCCTTGCCTCAGGTCCTCACTGCCTCAGGTCTGCGTGCGGGCCTCCGCGAGCAGCTTGCAGCGGCGCGCGAGAACGACCGCCTGAGCGAGCACCGCGCCGGCCGCGAGCGCGAGGGCCGCGTCGCTGAGGAGGCTGAAGGGCGTTCGGCTGCTCCCGGCCTCGCCATAGTCGAGCAGCCGGCGTCCGACGTACCAGGCTGCGAGCAGGAGGATGCCCCACATCGTGAACGTTGCCTGGATGGCGCCGGTGTCCGGCTGCCGGTGCAATTTCAGAAGCTGGGCCCTCGCTGCGCCGACGAGCACGCCGCCGACCGCGGCGGCGGCGATGATGAGGCTTCCGTCATGCGGGAGAGGCGGGCCCAGGCGCTCGGCCGCGAGTATGTAACACACGCAGATGGCGAGCAGGAGCGCCGGAGAGATCCACAGTCTTGCGAGCCGGATGACGCGCGGCCGCCGGGTGCGGCGGATCAAGAGTGCGCACACGATCGCAAGCGGCACGAGGCGCAGAAGCTCGTTCTTCATCGGTCGCGTGCTCCGCGGTGAGGAGAACCATCGCGCGCCCCACGCAAGGACGGCCGGCGTTCTGGAGAAGCGCCATTCTATCGGACAGTGCGTGTGCGAAAGCGTGAGGCTGTGAAAGCGTGGGGCTGCGAGGGTCTCATAATGCGGCGGGATGCGGTCTGGCGCCGCCCGAGGGGGGCGGAATCTCCATTATATTTTCAGAATACGTTAGAAATGACTGAAATTACATCATTTATTCCAGTAAGAGAGTTACCGGAGATCGAGCCGGGGGCCGATCTCGCAGCCCTCATCCTGGCTGCGCTCGAGGCGCGCTCGCTGGCTCTCGGCGCGCAGGATGTCGTCGTCGTCGCGCAGAAAGTGGTGTCGAAGGCCGAGGGGCGCTTGGTCGAGCTCGATTCGGTCGTGCCGTCGGCTGAGGCGCGTCGGCTCGCTGCCGTCACCGGCAAGGACCCGCGCATGGTCGAGATCATCCTCGGTGAAGCAGAGGAGATCGTCCGCGCGGTCCCCAATGTGCTGATCGTCCGGCACCGGCTGGGGTTCGTGATGGCGAATGCCGGCGTCGACCGCTCGAACGTGCCGCGTGCGGGCGCGACCGCCGTTTCGGGTGTACCCACAGTTTCGGGCCTGCCCGGCGTTCCGAGCGTGCCAGCGCGCGAGCGAGCCCTGCTGCTGCCGCGCGACCCGGCAGCCTCGGCCGCGGCGCTCCGGCGGCGGCTGATGGAGCGCTTCGGAGTGCCGATTGCGGTGATCGTGAGCGACAGCTTCGGCCGGCCCTGGCGCCGCGGAGTCACGAACGTGGCGCTCGGGAGCGCCGGACTCCCGGCGCTGATCGACCGCCGAGGGGAGCGCGACCGCGACGGTCGGACGCTGGAGATGACCGAGGTTGCGTTCGCCGATGCGATCGCGGCCGCCGCGGGGCTCGTGATGGGCGAGGGCGCCGAGGGCACGCCCGTGGTGCTCGCGCGCGGCCTGGAATGGGGCGCTCCGGAGCGCGAGGCGAGCGCGCTGCTGCGTCCGAAAGCGGAAGACCTGTTTCGATGAGCCGGTGCGGGGCAGGGGCGTGTGTCCCGCGGTGATGCTCTCGCACGATCGTAAGTCCCTTCCCCATTCGGGTCCCTTCCGGTTCGAGCTCGTTTGTGATAACATTGTTGTTCTTATGAGAGCGCTCCAAATCCCTATTCGTAGGATCGGCAATTCCCGGGGCGTCGTCATCCCGAAGCCGCTGCTCAGCCAGGCGGGTCTCGAGGAGGTCGTGGATGTGACCGTCGAAGGCGAGGCGATCATTCTGCGCAAACCCCGTGGTTCGCGCCGGGATGGTTGGGCGGAGGCGGCGCGAGAGCTTGCCAAGAAGGGAGGCGATGTCCTCGTGATGGGCGAGTTTGGCAACGAGGCCGACGCAGATCTCACGTGGTGAAGCGCGGTGAGATCTGGCAGGTGAACCTCGATCCCACCGTAGGGAGCGAGATCCAAAAGTCGCGTCCCTGCGTGGTGGTGTCGCCGCCGGAGCTCAACGACCATTTGCGCACGGTGATCGTCGCCCCGATGACCTCCAAGGGGTTCGCGGCGCCGTTCCGGGTTCCCGTGAGGCATGGCGGGCGCAATGGGCTGATCCTGATCGATCAGGTGCGCACGGTTGACAAGATACGACTCGCCCGACGGCTTGGTGCCCTCTCTGCGAAGACCCTGAGCGCGACGTTACGGACGTTGCAGGAGACGTTCGTCGAGTAGCTGTGCGACCGGCCGAATTCGCGGCCGAGCGCTGTCCTCGCTATTCTTGGAAATGGTCCTTGACGGCCTGGGGACTCGCGATGTGAACGCCGTAGACGATCGGAGTGCGGTTTGCGGAGCCGACCGGCTGGAAGTCGTCGATGAGGTTGCTTTGGCCCTGATTCCTGCCGGAGTAGAGCTCGTTGACGTTGGGCGCTCGAATGTCCCGCGAGCGCGCCAAGCGGAACCTCAGGGAGTCGACCAGCTCGACGGCGCCCGTGCAAGCCTGCGTGCGCTTCCCGAAGTCGTGGAGGCCGTGAGGGGCCGGGCCGATGTCTTGATGGACGGCGGAGTCCGCCGCGGGAGCGACGTGCTGAAAGCGCTATGCCTGGGGGCGCGTGCCGTCCTCATCGGCAGGGCCTACATGTATGGACTTGGCGCGGCCGGCGAGATCGGGGTCGCCCAGGCGCTCAGCATCCTGCGTACCGATCTCGAGCGCACGATGGCCTTGGTCGGCTGCGCCGGTGTCACCGACCTCGACAGGTCGTTTGTCGACGTGCCCACGAGCTGGCCGCAGGGCGCGGGGTCCTGAGTGCTCGTCCAATGGGTCCGGCCACGGGGCTACTCCACCTGATATCCGAGCGCTATCGCGTTGTCCCAGATGCGGGCATCGCGGGTCACGAGGGTGATGAGCTGGGGCGGTGCGCCCAGGGACTCTGCGGTGGCCAGATGGATCGCGTCGAGCGTGCGAATCGGCTCCACCGGATAGGGTTTGCCGGCGCGCGCCAGAACCGAATCAGTAACGGACGCCACGTCGCACACGCGCCTGAATTCCCGCAGCCAGCGCAGCGCTGCGCGCTCGGCCTCGCGGGATAGTCGTCCGGAAACCCGCGCCCGCACGAGACCCCGCTCGGCTTCGGAGAATGTCAGCGCAGAGGTCACGCGCCGGCCGCTCATGCTGATTGCCTTTTGGGCCGAGGGCTCCTGCTCGAGCAACGCCGCGAGTACTGCGCTCGACTCGATGTAGCGGAAAGCATCGTCCGCAGTCTCGGAGGCGGCTCTGCGCCCACTCGACCTGGCCGAGTCGCGGATCGCTCTACGGGTCGCCACGGTCGGCGTCGATCAGATGCGCGGCCGTTCCTGCGGGAACGTGGATATCCGGCCACGGCTCGATCCGCCCTCCCGGATCGGCTGCGGCCGCAATGACACCGGCGGAAATCAGGGTGTCGTAATTTCCGGCCACGCCCACATCCTCGTTCGGCGAGGCGGGCACCAGCTCGGCAACCGCTCGTCCATGGACAGTGACGATGACTCGATGAC
>JBOHZT010000331.1:0-3909 GCA_050738535.1 Steroidobacteraceae bacterium | reverse complement strand
CGAGATCGCGAGGCCTTCAACGCGTTGCGACGCGACCCGCGCTCACGGGATTCACGCCCACCATCCGGCTTCATCGAACGATAGCCGCGGGTTGCGCGGGAACGGCGTGCCGGGTTTTCCGTACCCGAGACTGCAAATGAAATTGGAATGGATACGTGTTCCGGCAAAAAACTCGCGATCGACACCGGCGTTGTCGAACCCGGACATGGGTCCGCAATCGAGCCCCAACGCGCGCGCCGCGAGAATCAGGTAGGCGCCTTGCAGGCTGCTGTTGCGCTTGGCTGTCTCCTCGGCCATGGCCGGCTGCCGATATACCTCGCGCAGCGCCTCGCCCCGTGCCGGAAACAATTGCGGCATCGTCTCGGAGAACTCCAAGTCGTAGCCAATGATGACCGTGACAGGTGCCGCCAGGATCTTCGCCTGGTTGGCAGCCATCGCGAGTGCCGATAACTTGGCCTTGCCCTCGGCGCTCTTCACCCACACGAGCCGCGCGGGACTGCTGTTGGCGGCAGTGGGACCCCACTTGAGCAACTCGTAGAGATCATGGATCGTTTGCTCATCCACGTCACGGGAGCTCCACTCGTTGTAGGTCCTGGCCAGCCGGAACAGCTGGTCAAGGGACGTGGCAGGCAAAACGCCCTTCGGGGTAGCGCGCGGCGGCGGTGCGAGGCTCGCGAGTTCGGCGACCACGGCGCGGCCTGTCGGTTCGGCGTCGAGGACGTTTGATTCGAGGTTCGAATGATTCATGGTGGTGTCGGTGTGGTGGTGACGGCTAAAACAGTGAGACTTCCCATCGAATCTGAAAAGACGATAAAATGAGATGCGGTCGATCTGTGTTCGAGATGCATCTCAATGCTGGACGGTGTTTCGCTGGATCAACTCAGGGCCTTCATCGCAGCGGTTGATGAAGGCAGCTTCTCGGCCGCGGCGCGCAAGCTCTACCGCGTGCAGTCGGCGGTGAGCGGGTGGATCGGCGGCCTCGAGGCGCAACTCGACGTCGTGCTGTTCGACCGCACGGCGCGCTTCCCGAAGCTCACGCCCGAGGGCGAACTGTTGCTCGCGGACGCGCGCAACGTCGTGTCCGGGGTCGATGCAATGAAGGCCCGCGCCAAACTCATGGCCGGCGGACTCGAGGCCGAATTGTCGGTCGTCGTCGATGTGTTCTTCCCGTCCGCAACCATCGCTGCGGCGGCGAAGGCGTTCGCGGAACGATTTCCTCTGACGCCGTTGCGACTGTTCGTGGAGGGGTTGGGCGCGGCCTACCAGCCCGTGCTGGAGGAACGTTGCAGCCTCGGCATCCTGGCGTCGTTGCCGCTCGAATTCCCGTCTCTGGTCAGCGAACGCCTGGGCGAAATCCCGCTGGTCATGGTGGCGTCGCCGCAGCACCCGCTGGCGAAGTTTCGTGGCCGGATACCCAAGCGCGAACTGGCGAAACATGTGCAACTCGTGCTGACCGACCGCTCGAGCCTCATGTCCGGCAGGGACTATGGCGTCCTGTCTCCGTCGACGTGGCGGCTGGCAGACCTTTCAACCAAGCACGCGTTTCTCAGGTATGGCATAGGCTGGGGCAGCCTGCCCCGTCACATGGTGGAGTCCGACATCGCCGCAGGGAGACTGGCGCTCCTCGATGTGCACGAGAACTTTGCATTGACCATGTCGGCTTGTTACCGGGCGTCGGCGCCACCTGGGCCGGCTGGAAGATGGCTCATCGACTACTTGAAGACCCTCTCCGGCGACGCTCGCGAAGGCCATGAATCCGACGGCCCTCCGGCTTCGCAAAAGAACGTCCGCGCGTCTGGACGTTCGCCCAAGCGGGCGTGACACCCGAATCGTTTGTTTGCGGTGACTTCACGACGGGATGACGCCGTTTTCGTCCGAAAACGTGCCCGTCGGACCGTCCGGGCCGAGGAGCGCGAGGCGCACGGGTTCGCGCGCAGCCTGTTCGACGGTGCGCGGGCCTGCGAGTTGCATCGCGCCATAGCCCATGCGCTTCAGGAAAATGGATGTGCCCGGCAGCGTGAATTCGCCGCCGAGATTGCTGTGATCAGTCGTGACACTACCTGCTCTGTCTGTTGATGGATTGCGAGCGCGTGATGCATGGATTGTCACTGCCATTCCGGCAACCGCATCTGTTGACCGAAGGTTTATCGTCCCTCGGCTCCAAGTTGACGCAGAAAACTCCTGTAGTCGGTCCGCACCCACTCCTCGACGAGCCGGCCCTGATCGTCAAACCCGAAGATGTTGGACAGATCCCACACTACGTGTCGTCCGTTGGGAGGCAAAGGCCCCGCTGGCGAATGTGTAAACTCGCGGACAAATCGTCCCTCGATCCAGGTTTGGCAAGCCATATGACTGTCTTCCACGACGATGATGCCCCGACGAATTGAACGATCATCGAACGCCGCGCGTATCGATTTGAAGTAGTCGGTGAGGCCGGCGTAGTCCGCCTCGAACCCGTCCGGGCCGTGGAAGCGGAATCGGTTCATGTCGAAGTACGAGTCGGCTTTCGCTTGATCCTCACCTGAAACTTCAAGTTCGCCCGCCCTGATCATGCGGGCGACGAGTTCATTGCGTGTCAATGCCATGTCTTTTCCTCCGCGGGCAAGTAGACAAGCAAATGGGAACGCGAGGTAGGGGTTCTGCGCCTCTCGCATATGGATGCGCGATCTCCCGTGCCAAATACCGCGGCCGGTCGAGATCCTCGAGAAGCCGAGGTTACTTCGGTTGCCAGCCCTGAGCGCCTGGGCTGGCTTGCTTGAGATCGGGCTCGAGATTGGATCACCACGGGATCGGGCCGTTTTCGTCGGAGAATGTGCCGGTCGGGCCATCCGGGCCGAGGAGTGCGAGCCGCACCGGTTCGCGTGCGGCCTGCTCGACCGTGTGCGTGCCCGCGAAGTTGTTGAGAGCCGTCGCGGTGAAGCCAGGCTCTACGGCATTGACCTTGATGGGCGTCGACTCAAGCTCGATCGCGAAAGCGAGTGTCACCGCGTTGAGCGCCGTCTTCGACGCTGAGTAGGCAGGACCGATCATCGCGCGACTCGGCGAGGCTGGGTCCGCATGTTTCGTCAGCGAGGCGAGGCCGCTGGATATGTTGACGATGCGTCCCGCCGGCGCTTCGCGAAGCAGCGGCAGCATCGCCTGCGTCACGGCGATAACGCCGAATACGTTCGTCTCGAACACCGCTCTCACCTCATCGAGAGACGCGACGCTTGCGCGACCCGACTTCACAATTTCCTCGAGCGATCTGCCGGGCTCTCCCGCGTGCGAAATGCCCGCGTTGTTCACCAACACGTCGAGACGGCCGAACTCGGTAAGGATGCGATCTGCCGCGGCGGCGATGGAGGCCCGGTCGGTCACATCGAGCTGGATCGCATGGGCATCTCCTTCGATGCCTTTCGCGGCCGTCTCGCCACGTTCGAGGTCGCGCGACCCAAGGAGCACGGTGAAGCCGCGCGCCGCGAGATCCTTCGCGATTTGAAAACCGATACCCTTGTTGGCCCCGGTAACCAGGGCGACGAGCTTCTGCTGCATCGTCATCTCCTTCGATATATGGACGAGATCGTCCGGGACAGGTGCGCGGCCGGTTTCGCCATGGCCGTCGCGCCGCTCACGCTATACGTTGCGCCGGTTCGCCAAGGATCGGATAGTCGGTATAACCGATGGCGCCGCCGCCATAGAACGTGGCCGGGTTCGGCTCGTTGAGCGGCGCATCGCGCCGGAACCGTTCGACGAAGTCGGGATTGGCCAGCGCCCAGCGGGCGACCACCTCGGCATCCGCCAAGCCTGCGGCGATGTCGGCGCCCAGCAGTTCGAGCGGCCGGTTCGCGCGATTGACCAGCAGTGCATTCGGCCACAGTTGGCGCAGGTCGCGCAGCAGCGCGTCGTTGCCGGCGTGCACGATGCTGACGT
>JBOHZT010000330.1:0-3913 GCA_050738535.1 Steroidobacteraceae bacterium | reverse complement strand
CTCGCGGCCGATGATGACGGCCGCGGTGAGCACCAGGAGCGGTCGCGGATCGCGGCTCACGAGCAGCACCAGCGCCGTCGCGACGATCAGCTTGTCGGCCACCGGATCGAGGAATGCGCCGAGCCTCGAGGTTTGTCCGAGCCGGCGCGCGAGGTAACCGTCGAGCGTATCGGTGATGCCCGCGGCCGCGAAGATCGCGCCGGTGAGCGGGTCAGCCCAGCTGGTGCCGAGATAGAACGCAACCACGACGAGCGGAATCGCCGCAATTCGGATCCACGTCAATATGTTCGGCAAGGTCCATGGCGTAGATACGCGGGTCGCGCTCACGCTCGAGGCCTCGGCGACGGCACTAGGCTCGGCTTCGGGAGGGCTCATGGCGCCGCGCCGCCTCATGCGCCGGGATGGAGATGCTCGTAGAGAATCCTTGCAAGTGTCGCCCCCACGCCCTCGACCTGCTCGAATTCTGCCATAGCGGCACGCTGCACACCCTGCAATCCTCCAAAGTGCTTGAGGATTGCGCGCCGCTTGGCCGGGCCGAGACCCGGCACCGCCTCGAGCACGGACTCGTTGAAGCGCCGCGCGCGCCTGCGCCGGTGCCCCGTGATCGCGAACCGATGGGCCTCGTCGCGGACCCGCTGCACGAGCTTGAGCGCCGGCGACTCCGCATCGAGGATGCGCGGCGCGGCCGCTCCATGGATGAAGAGCCGCTCCTGCCCCGGCCTGCGGTCGGGCCCCTTGGCAACCCCGACGAGCATCAGCTCGGAGAAGCCGAGGCCCGCGAGCACGCCGTGCACCTCGCTGATCTGTCCGGCGCCGCCGTCGATGAGCAGCAGATCGGGAGCCGGAGTCTCGCCCTTGCGGATGCGCGCGTAGCGGCGCTCGAGCGCCTGGCGCAGCGCGCCATAATCATCGCCCGGCGTGATCCCCGCGATGTTGAAGCGGCGGTATTCCTTCTTGAGCGCGCCTTCCGTGCCGAAAACGACGCACGAAGCGACCGTGCCCTCGCCTGAGGTGTGGCTGATGTCGAAGCACTCGATCCGCGCCGGCGGCTGCGGCAGGTCCAGCGCAGCGGCGAGCGCCGCCATGGCCTCCTCGGCTCCCTGCCGCTCGCCGAGCCGCATGCGCAGCGCTTGCGTCGCGTTCTCCCGCGCAAGCTCGACCCATCGAGCCGCGATGCCGCGGCGCGGCTTGCGGATATGCACCGCGTGGTCCACGCGGTCCCGCAGCACCTGCGCGAGCGACTCGGCGTCCGGCAATTCCAGTCCCACGATCACCTCGCGCGGAGGCTCCTGGCGAGCGTAGTACTGCACCATGAAAGATCGCAGCGCTTCCTCGGGCTCGGCGAGCGCGGCTCTCGGGAAATAGCTCGTCGTGCCGAGATTGCGGCCGCCGCGGATGAGCATGACGCTCACGACATAGTCGCCCGGCTCGCCGCAGAGGGCCAGCACGTCGGCGTCCCGATCCTCCTCCGCGGTGACGATCTGCTCGGCCTGGATGCGCTTCAGGGCTGCGAGCCGGTCCCTGAGCTCGGCCGCGCGCTCGAACTCGAGCCGGCTCGCCGCCTCCTCCATCCGCGCCTCGAGCGCTGCGTTCACCTCGCTGCTGCGCCCCTCGAGGACCTTCACTGCGGCGTCGACATCGGCGGCATAGGCCTCGCGGCCGACGAAACCGACGCACGGCGCGGAGCACCGGCCAATCTGGTACTGCAGGCAGGGCCGGCTGCGGTGCGCAAAGAAGGAATCGCGGCAGTTGCGGATCCGAAAGAGTCTCTGCAGCCCCTGCAAGGTCTCGCGCACCGCGCCCGCGCTCGGAAAGGGTCCGAAGTAGCGGCCCGGCCGACTGCGCGGTCCTCGGTAGAACGCGAGGCGCGGGAATTCGTGCGCCGTCTCGAGGTGGATGTACGGAAAGCTTTTGTCGTCCCGCAGCACCACGTTGAAGCGCGGCTTGTGCTCCTTGATGAGGTTGTACTCGAGCAGCAGTGCCTCGGTCTCCGAGTTGGTGACCGTGACCTCGATCGCGGCGATGTGCTGCACGAGCGCCTGGATCTTCGGCGCGACGTTGCCGGGATTGAAGTACGTGCTTACCCGGTCCTTGAGGTGCTTCGCCTTGCCGACATAAAGCAGCACTCCCGCGGCGTCGTACATCCGATAGACTCCGGGCCGCCGCGGCAGGGAGGCGACGAAAGTTTGCGCATCGAACGGCCGGGCGCTCATCCCCCTGCGCTTCCTGCACGGCCGACGCCGAGCCCCGCGAGCTCGCAGGCCCGCTCGAGCACCTGGCGGAACATCGGCTCCGTCAAACGGCGCGTCTGCGTGTTGTAGCGGCTGCAGTGATAGGAATCGAGCAGATGATGCGTCGCATCGATCCGATGCTCGCCCCCGTGGGAGAAAGGGAACGCGGACCGCTTGAGCCCAAGCGCGAGGAGCGCTGCGTCGTGCCCGATGCGGCCGAGCGCGACCAGCACCCGAGCGCGCGGCAGCAGCTGCTCGAGCTCCGCCGCGAGGTATACGTTGCAGCGGCGCACCTCCTGCGGCAGAGGCTTGTTCTGCGGTGGCACACATTTGACCGAATTCACGATGCGCACGCCCTTGAGCCTCAGCGGATCCTCCGCGGACACGGACTCTCGGTGGGTCGCAAGCCCCAGCCGGAACAGCGTCTCGTAGAGCAGGATACCCGCGAAATCGCCCGTGAAGGGTCGCCCCGTGCGGTTCGCGCCGTGCATTCCGGGCGCGAGCCCGACGAGCACGATCCTCGGTGCCGCGTCGCCGAACGACGCGACGGGGCGAGACCAGTAGTCCGGGTACGCCTCGCGGCACTTGGCGAGATAGGACGCGAGCCGTGGGCAACGGGCGCAATCCGGGTCGTAGACCGCCTCAGTCATTCATGTGCCGGATGATCGCGGACGCGAACCCCGAGCAGGTCATGAGCCTCGCGCCGGGGATGAGCCGCTCCAGCGCCTCTTCCACGTTCTTGCGCGCCGCGAGCTCGCGCTTCGGCACACGGATCGCCTCGCGCAGCCGGGCGAGATCGTACGTCAGCTCCTTGGCGGCGATGGTCCGGGCGACCCCCTTCACGATGAGATCGGCGGCTTGCGTCCATTTGAGATAGCGGAGCATCATCTCCGCGGAGAGGATCAGCGAGCCGGGATTGACCCGGTCCTTGCCCGCGAATCCGGGCGCCGTGCCATGCGTCGCCTCGAACACGGCGGGCCCATCGCCGATGTTGCCCCCCGGAGCGATACCGATACCCCCGACCTGCGCCGCGAGCGCATCGGAGATGTAATCGCCATTCAGATTGAGCGTCGCGATCACGTCGTACTCTTCCGGGCGCATCAAGACCTGCTGCAGGAAGTTGTCGGCGATCACGTCCTTCACGACGATGTCGGAGCCCGTGAGCGGATTCTTGAAGCTGAGCCATGGACCGGCGCCGATCTCGCGGGCGCCGAATTCGTCCCGCGCGAGCTCGAACCCCCAGTTGCGGAATGCACCCTCCGTGTACTTCATGATGTTGCCCTTGTGGACCAGGGTCACCGAGACGCGGTCGCTCTCGATCGCATAGCGGATCGCCTTGCGCACGAGGCGCTGGCTGCCTTCCCTCGACACCGGCTTGATGCCGATGCCGGAGCTCGTGGGGAAGCGGATGCCCGTCACGCCGAGGTCGTGCTGCAGAAACGCGATGAGCCGCATCACCTCGGGCGAGCCGGTCGGCCACTCGATTCCGGCGTAGATGTCCTCGGTGTTCTCGCGGAACACCACCATGTCGGTGAGACTCGCATCCAGCAGCGGGCTCGCGACCCCCGGGAAGTAACGGATCGGTCGCACGCACGCATACAGATCGAGCATCTGGCGCACGGCGACGTTGAGCGAGCGCATACCCTCGCCGACCGGCGTCTCGAGCGGCCCCTTGATGCAGA
>JBOHZT010000329.1:0-3921 GCA_050738535.1 Steroidobacteraceae bacterium | reverse complement strand
ACTCGGGCGAGCTCGGAACCTTGCAGTGGAGCAGCGAGAACAGCTGGGTGCGGCAGGCGGGGAGCCCGGGGTCGGAGAACCCGCTCAATCAGGTCACGCTCAATTGGCTCGGGGCCGAGTCGTTCGGCCGCAATACGGCCATCCTGTGGGCGACCGGCGGGACGACGCTCAACCGCACCGCCTCGCTCGATCTGCACACTCAGTTCACGCTGGGCGGCCTGTTCAATCTCTCCGGACTGCCGGCGCAGTCGCTCACCGGATCGAATCTCGGGATCGCGCGCCTGCTGGTGTATCGACAGGTGGGCAGCGGCGGGGAGGGGGTGCTCGATTTCCCGGCCTACGTCGGCTTCTCGCTCGAGGCAGGCAACGTCTGGCAGGAGCGCCAGTCGATCGACTTCGGGTCGCTGCGCAAGGACGGGAGCGTGTTTCTCGGGCTCGATACGCCGGTGGGGCCGGTGTATTTTGCGACCGGCATCGATCAGACCGGCACGGAGGCGTTCTACCTGTCGCTCGGGCGCACCTTCTAGAGCCCGCGGCTCTCGGCGAGCTTCTCGACTTTCTCGAAGACGAGCGCCGGGCGATCGCCCGAGCGCGAGTACTCGTGACGGCGGCTCATCTCCTCGAGCGCGGCGTCGCGCTCGCCGGGCGTGGCGTACCAGTGGCTGCGGTTCCACTCCGGGCCGAGGAGCTTGCGGAAGGGGTCTCCCGAGGGCAGGCTGACCCGAACGCCGTATGGCCGGAGCTTCTCGACGGGCGGCGTGCGCAGATTGTGAGCTTGGCTGATTCCCATGCCGCATAGCTTACTGAATGCCGCGCGGGTCCGCGAAGGGGCCGCGCCGAAGCCGAAGCGCGGACGGCTTGAGTTGCCGCGCCGGCATCCCCACACTCGAGGCATCGTAGCAGTGCGGGAGCGTGCGCAATCATGGCGTTTCTCGAAAGCAAGTCGCGGCTGCCCTCGCCGCGCGAGGCGCTTGCGGGGCGCCAAGCGGCCATGCGGGTGCCTGAGGCGCATTTCATCAGCGGACGGCGCATCGTGCCGCCCTTCCCCGACGGACTCGAGGAGGCGGTATTCGCGCTCGGGTGCTTCTGGGGCGCGGAGAAGCACTTCTGGGAGTTGCCTGGGGTGTACTCCACGGCCGTGGGCTATGCCGGGGGCCTCACCCCCAATCCCACGTACGAAGAGGTGTGCAGCGGGCGTACCGGACATGCCGAGGCCGTGAGGATCATCTACGACCCGCGGCAGATCTCGTACGGGAAGCTCCTCGAGGAGTTCTGGGAGAACCACGATCCGACGCAGGGCATGCGTCAGGGAAACGATCGCGGCACTCAGTACCGCTCGGCCATCTTCGTGAAGGACGAGGAGCAGCGCCGGGCCGCCGAGGAGTCGAAGCGCGCTTTTCAGCGCTCGCTCACGGCCGGCGGCTTTGGCGCCATCACCACGCAGATCGCCGCCGCTCCGCCCTTCTACTATGCCGAGGATTACCATCAGCAGTACCTTGCGAAGTTTCCGGACGGCTACTGTCCCGATCATTCGTGCGGCGTGAGGTTCTCGGCATCGGCGTAGCGGCGTAGTCCGCCGCGCTTCCGCGCCGGCCGCTGCCGAGGCGCTGCGTGGGCACCGCGGCGGCGCTGCCCGAGACCGCGGTGATGTTACGGCCGAGCTGTCGTAACAGTTGGTAATGACGTCGTGGGCATGGCCGTGTGGCGAACGAAAGGTGCCGAGTCGCTCACGCGCCGCGCCGCGCCGCTCCGCGCCGAAATGTGCCGCACGGCGTGGGTCGCGCCCCAAATGCGCTTGCAATACCGTTGCAACACCGCTTCCAATGCGATTTAGAATGTGTTCTGGAGTGCCGCCGCGCAGGTGGCACCGGAGGGGTCACGCGATTCGACCGATGATGCCGCAGTCTCGCCAGTTCTCGAGAGCCGAGCGCGCGAGCCCGTGGGATGCGCGGGTCGCGGCGTGCCTGGTGGCTCCGCTTGCCGGGAGCCGGATCACCCCGAATCACCTGACGACCGTGCGGCTGCTCGTCGGACTGGCCGGCGCCGCGGCCTTCGTCCCAGGCACGTACGGCTGGTCGAATCTCGCCGCGCTGCTCGTCATCGCCTCGAATTTCCTGGACCACGCCGACGGCGAGCTCGCGCGGATGACGGGCCGGACGAGCCGGATCGGGCATCTCTACGATCTGGCGAGCGATGCCGCCGTCACGATCCTGCTGTTCGTCGCGATGGGCATCGGCGTCGGCCGCGTCAACGCGCCGGGATTCGCGCTCGGGGTCCCACCCGCGGCGCTCGGCGCCATTGCGGGCGTCGCCGTGGCGCTCATCTTCTTCTTGCGCATGCGTATCGAGGAACTGGCGGGCAAGGCGGCGAGCCGCCAGGCCTCGCTCGGCGGGTTCGAGGCCGAGGACATCCTGTATCTGCTGCCCCTGGTGACCCTGTGCCACGGCGTCGCTGCGTATCTTCTCGCCGCTTCGCTCGGCGCTCCCCTGTTTGCGGTGTGGGTGGTGTTCGACTACCGCAACGTGCAGCGCCGCCAGCGCGTGGCGGTGGCGAGCCCGACCTCCGGCACGGGCCTCGCCTGAGTTTGGCGGCTCGAGCTCCGAGCGCGGCCGAGTCCGCCGTCGAGCGCACGATCGCGGCAGCACTCGACTGCCTCGACAGGGATGATGCGCGACGCCGGTTCACGCAGCAGGGCCAGTTTCTTTATGTTCCGCAGTTCCTGCCCCCCGAGGTGATCGAGGGTCTGCGCGCGGGTGTGGCCGCGGTCGAGCAATCGATCCATCGCAGCTATCTCCCGGGCCACAAGCAGGGCGGCAGCGTCAGCCGGCACACGATCGATGCGGCCGCGCCGCTCATCGCCGAGCTCTATCGCGCGCCGGGCCTCATCGAGTGGCTGGCAGCCGTCGCCGGGGAGCGGCTGCAGCTGTCTCCGCCGTCCGATCCGCATGCGTATGCGCTCTACTTCTACACGCGCGCGGGCGATCACATCGGCTGGCACTACGATACTTCCTATTACGCCGGCCGGCGCTTCACCGCACTCCTGGGCGTGATCGACGAGTCCTCGTGCCGGCTCGAATATGAGCTGCACACCCGCGAGCGCGACGCCGCGGTCGTGCCGGGCGCGGTGCAGATCGCTCCAGGCGGGCTCGTGTTCTTCGATGGCGATGCGCTGCGCCACCGCATCACGTCGGCCGGCGAAGGCGAGCGGCGCGTCTCGCTCACCTTCGAGTACCTGACGGACCCGAGGATGCATCCCGCGTGGCGGATCGTCTCGCATCTGAAGGATGCCGTCGGGTATTTCGGCCTGCGCCAGGTCTTTCGCCGCCGGACCGCGTCCACCCGGACCACGCGCACCTCATGAGTCGCCCGACCTTCTGGCTGCTCGTCGGCGGGGCTGCGCTCTTCACCGGCGTGCTCGTGACGCACGGCCTGGGGGCCGTTCTCGCCATGCTCGCGACGGCCCGCTGGAGCTTGCTCCTCGTCGCGCTCTATCACCTGCTGCCGCTCGCGATCGACGCGCTCGCCCTGTGGGTGCTGCTCGAGGCCGCGGCGAGCGCGCCTTGGCGGGATGTGCTCGTGGCTCGCTGGGCCGGGGAGTCGGCGAACAGTCTCATGCCCTTGGGTCAGGTGGCGGGACCGGTCGTGATGGTCCGCGACCTCGCGCCGCGGCGCTTCACGCTGCGCGCTGCGGCGGCGGCCGTGACGGTGAGCACCACGCTGCAGGGGCTCGCGCAGATCGTCTTTGCGCTGCTCGGCGTCGCGCTGCTCGTCTTGCGCGCCGATCGTGGGCCGGCCGGCCACTCGCCCGACGCCGTCGGCTCGACGCTCCTCGTCGCCGGTGCCGTGCTAGTCCTGCCGGTCGCCGCCTTCTACCTGGCGCAGCGCCGCGGGCTGTTCAGCCGCTCGATGCGCGCGCTCGCG
>JBOHZT010000328.1:0-3961 GCA_050738535.1 Steroidobacteraceae bacterium | reverse complement strand
GATCTCGGGGAGGCGTTCCGCGGCGGAACACGGACGCTCGAGCTGCAGCGCCCGCTCGGCGGCGCTTCACTCGCCTGCTGAGCGTGCTCAGCCCCCGGAATACAGATTGCGCTCGAGCGCGCGCAGCCGCTGCTCGAGCCGCCGCTGCGTCTCGATGAGATCGACGGCGAGCGCCGCGCCGCTCACATTGAGCCCGAGATCGCGCATGAGTCGACCCATGACGCGCAGGCGCGGCAGCGTCGTCGCGGGCAGCTCCCACTCGGGAGGCGCGTAGCCCCTCGGGGAGACGATGCCGAGATCCGCGAGCTCGGCGAGAGCGTCGAGGCTGAGGTCGCAGACGCGGCACAGCGTCCGCGCGCCGATCCAGTCGTCCTCCCCGAGCAGGCGAGCCTCGAGCCGGTCGATTGCATCCGTCATGCACTCACCTCGTCAGATCCGCCCGGGGGTCGAATGCGAGCTCACGCCCCATCCGCTCGTACAACGCGCGCGCCGCGTCCGAGTTCGCAGGCGGCACGACGACTTTCAGCACGACATACTGATCGCCAGCCGGATCGCCGGGCAGGCCCCGGCCGCGCAGGCGCAGCTTCGCCCCCGACTGCGAGCCTGCGGGAATCCGCAGCTCCACCGATCCCCCGAGCGTCGGCGTCGTGACGGTGGCGCCGAGGGCCGCCTCCCAGGGCGCGATGGGCAGCGTCAGGGTCACGTCCCGCCCGGCGAGCACATACCGGGGATCGGGCCTCACGTGCATCTCGAGATACAGATCCCCGGGCGCTCCGCCGCCCGCCGCAGGCTCGCCCTGTCCCGCAAGCCGGATGAGCTGGCCGTCGGTGACCCCCGCCGGGATCGTCACCCGCACGGTGTGCGTCGTGAGCTCGACGTGCCCATCGGGCTTCAGCCGCGGGCGCTGCAGCTCGAGCGTCCGTGTGCCGCCGCGGAACGCCTCCCCGAGATCGATGTCGAGCCGGGAGTGATGGTCGCGTCCGCCCGCGTGCTGAGCCTCGGCGAACGGGCTTCCCGCGCCGCTGCCGAAGAGCGACGAAAAGAATTCACTGAAACCGCGCCCGCCGCCTCCCATCTCGAACTCGAAGCCGCCCGCGCCCGCGTGCGCGCGGCCGGCGCGCTGTCCTCCCGCGTCCTGCCGTGCGCCTGCGCCGCGGAACTCGAATCCGCTCGCCCACTCGGGCGGCGGCCGGAAGGACTCGCCCTGCTTCCAGTCCGAGCCCAGCTGATCGTAGGCGGCCCGCTTCTCGGGATCCTTCAGGACTTCGTACGCTTCCTGGACCGCCTTGAAGTGCTCCTCTGCGTCGGCCTCCTTGCTCACGTCCGGGTGGTACTTGCGCGCGAGCCGGCGGTAGGCCTTCTTGATCTCGTCCGCGGTGGCGTTGCGCCCGACGCCGAGGGCTTGGTAGTAGTCGCGGTATTGCATGAGAGCTGCTTTGGGTGCGGTTCGTCCGGCTTCGCCCGCGGCTCGACCGGCGGCGTGGGCCCCGCGGTGCGCCGAGCCTTGCATGATGGGGACGGCCGGCAGGGGATTTCAATGGGGCGGGCTGAATCCCGGCCGGCTGAGCGAGGTCTCGAGGACCGGGCCGTACCGCGCCAGCGGGTCGCGCAAGGCCTGCGCGTCACCCACGACGACGAGCGCCACTCGGTCCGGCGCCGGGAAGGCCTCGGCGATGACGCGCCTCGTGTCTTCGAGTGTCACGCCGCGCAGTGCCGGCCCATACCCCTCGATATAGTCCGGCGGCAGGCCGTACGCCTCGAGTTCGCCGAACGCGAACGCCCAGTCGCCGGCTGTCTCGAGCGAAAGCGGGTACTGGCCGAGGGCGTAGGCCCGCGCGGACTCGAGCATGTCCGCCGAGACGCCGCGGCTCGCGAGCCGCGTCAGCGTCCCGAGCGCGAGATCGACCGCCTGCACGGTCCGGCGGGTCTCCGCGAGCGCCCGGATCGCGAACTCCCCCGAAACGGCGCCGCGCGTGAAGCTCGACGCCGCCTCGTAGGACAAGCCGGAGCGGATCCGCAGCGCGCCGTTGAGGAGCGAGGTGAAGCGCCCGCCGAGCAGGATGTTCACGAGGTCGAGCGCCGCGCGCCGCTCGTAGCGCTTGTCGACCCCGGGGCCGCCGATCCAGAAATAGCTCTGCGTCGCCTGCGGCCGGTCCACGAGCAACACGCGGCGGCGGCGAAGCCGCGGCGGGGACGGCAGGCAGGGGAGCGGCATCCCGGCGGGCCTCACGGCGCCGAATGCTTTGGCCGCCGCTGAAGTGAGCCATTGCTCGTCGACATCGCCCGCGAAGATCAATGCGAGCCGGTCGCCGCCGAAGTGCGAGCGGCGGTACCGCTCCACGTCGTCGGGACCGAGGGCGGCGAGCGATCGCTCGCTTCCCATCACCGGTCGGCCGTAAGGATGGCGACGAAACAGAAATGCGCGGCCATACGCCGAGAGCAGCTCGCCGGGATCGGAGTCGCGTGCCGCCTTGAGGAGCTCGATCTGGCGCGCGCGCACTTTCTCCAGCTCCTCGCGAGGTGCCCTTGGAGCGAGCAGCGCTCCCGCGAGCAGCTCGAGCATGCGCTCCTGGTGCTGCGCGAGGAATTGGCCGCTCACGACGATGTGATCGGCCGTCGCAAACGCGGTAAAGCTCCCTCCGGCTTCCTCGACGGCGTCGGCGAACTCGAACGCATCGAGATGACCGCCGCCCTTGCCGAGCAGCCCGGCATACAGGGCGCTCACACCCGCGTGGCCCGCCGGATCGCTCCTGCCGCCGCCGCGCAGGATCGCGCAGAAAGCGACGAGCGGCACATCGTGGCGCGGCACAATGACGAGCCGCGCTCCGCTCGCGAGCGTCTGCCGGTGGTGCGGCGGCACACGCACGTCCGGAGCGCCCCGGCCGGGCCCTGCGCTCCTCGGCACGAGCGCGGTGACGGAAGCTCCCGACTCGTGCGGACGCAAGCCTCGCGTCACGCTCGACCGTGCCGGGTCGGCTCGAGGACTCCCGAGCAGCGCCTGCGCGGATCGAGCACCTCGCGGGCGACCGCCTGAACCTCCGTCCGGGTGACGGCGTCGAGGCGCTGAGGCGCATCGAGCAGCGCGCGCCACCCACCCCGCAGCACTTCGTACTCGCCGAGCAAATGCGCCTTGCCGTCGAGCGTTGCGAGCTGGCGGAAGTGCTGCACGGCGTTGAGACTCTTCGCGCGCTCGAGCTCGGCGGGCGTGATGCCTTCCTCGACGATCCGCGCGAGCTCCGCGTCGAGCATACGGCGCGCCACCGAGGTATCCGCGCCCTCCGGCAGCATGAGATGCAGCCAGAACAGCGCCGGATCGAAGCCCTCGTGCCACTCGCCGCTCACCTCGACGGCGATCTTGCGATCCTCGACGAGCCGGCGGTGCAGCCGCGAGGCATCGCCATCCACGAGCGCCGCGAGCAGCAGGCGCAAGGCGGGCGCGCGTCGATCGCTCGCCGCCGGTGCCTTGTACGCATACTGCAGCAATGGCGTATGGCCCTGGCGCTCGATGACGACCCGGCGCTCGCCGAGCTGCCGCGGCTCGCGAGTCCGCACCTCCGGAGGCGGCTCGCGCGGCGCGATCGGCTCGAGGAGCTTGCGGGCGAGCGCGAGCGCCCGGTCCGCCTCGACATCGCCCGCGATCACGAAGGTCTGATTGCCAGGCGCGTAGTACGCCCTGTAGAACTTGCGCAGGTCCCCGAGGCGCCAGGACCCGATGTCCTCCGGCAAGCCGATGGTCGGAAATCGGTAAGAATGAGCGACGAATGCGGCGGCCTGCACGCGCTCGCTCAGCAAGGCAGCGGGATTGTCATCGACGCAGAGCCGGCGCTCCGAGCGCACCACGCGCCGCTCGCGCTCCACGATGGCCGGATCGAACGTGAGCCGCGCGATGCGGTCGGCCTCGAGCGACAGGGCGAGCTCGAGCGCCGCCCGGGGAATCCAGGTCTGATACACCGTCACGTCG
>JBOHZT010000327.1:0-3969 GCA_050738535.1 Steroidobacteraceae bacterium | reverse complement strand
CGAGCAGCAGCAGATTCGCAGGCCGCACCAATGCCCGGGCGAGTGCGACTCTTTGCTGCTGCCCGAGCGACAGCGCAGCCGGCTGGCGGTGCTCGAGGCCCTCGAGGCTCAGGCGAGAGATCCAGCGCCGTACCGCGAGCGGATCGGAGCCGACCGGAAACTCGAGCTGTCGCAGTACCGTCAAGTGGGGGAACAGGCCGTAGCGTTGCGGCACGTAGGCGATCCCGCGTGCGGCCGGATCGAGCCGCGAGAGGTCCTCGCCGGCGAGGATCACTGCACCCCGATCGCAGCGTTCGAGGCCCGCGATGAGCTTCAAAATCAGCGATTTTCCGGACCCGGAGGGCCCGAGGATCGCAAGGCGCCGGCCGTGCGGGGCCCATGCGACGCGCAAATCGAATGTGCCGAGGTGCTTCTCGAGCCGCACCGCCAAGGTCGCAGCGGGCGCTCGTGAGGCGGGAAAGCTCGCTGCTTGCGGCTGCGGGCCGGAGCAGGAGCTCGTGCGCAACGTCGGGCCGCCGGGGACCGTGCGCCGCTCGGTCAGAGTCCCGCTGAGCAGCATCACGCCGAGTGCCACGCCGAACGTCGGCAGCAGAACGGGCATCATCGCAGGCAGGCCCTGGGCACCGAACGCGACGTAGGTGTAGATGGGCAGGGAATACGGGTGGTAGGCGACCATGACCGTCGCGCCGAACTCGCCGAAGGCGCGCAGCCAGGCGAGGAGCAGTCCGGGCAGGATCGTGGGCCAGGCAATCGGCAGACTCACCCGGAAGAACAGCTCGAGCGGGCGATGGCCTAGCGTGGCCCCCACGCCCTCGAGAATGGGATCCGAGGCCGAGAAGGCCGAGCGCGAGGCGATGATGAGAAAAGGGGAGGCGACGAAGACCTGGGCGAGCACGATGCCGGCGAAGGAATCGGTGAGCGCACCTTGCAGCAGGCGGCCGAGGGGGGTCGTGTAGCCCACCAGGAACAGCAGGAGGATGCCGCTCGCGAGCGGCGGAAGTGCGAGCGGCAGCTGCACGAGGAAGCCGACTGCCGCCATGGCGCGTCCGGGGATACGCGCGAGGAGGTACCCGAGGGGGATGCCCGCGATCGCGATGATCAGCGTGGAGGTCGTCGCGCTCGCGATGGATACCGCGCAAGCGTGGAGCAGCGCCGCGGTATCGACCGACGCCCAGTCCGCGAGCCTCGCCTGCTCCGCGCCTGCAAGCAGCGGGGCGATCAGGTAGAGCGCGAGGATCCCGGCGAGCCACGGCAGCGGCGCGGGGATGCGCCGCGTCAGTTTGGCCGGTGAAGGATCGATTGGAGATCTCGCGGCAGGTCGCGTGCGCTACCTGCGAGAGCCGGCGCTTGGAGCTCGAGCCCATGCTTTTCGAGCAGTGCCCGGCCCTGGGGCCCGAGCAGGAAGGCCACGAACCTTGCGGCGGCGGCGGGGTGCGGAGCATCGCGGATGATGGTGATGGTGTAGACGGCGTGCGGCGCGATGGACGCGGGGAGTCGCACCTCTGGCAGTCCCGCATCGGCAGTCTCGGTCGAGTAGAAGAAGCCGGCGTCGATGAGCCCCGACTGGATCCGTCCGAGCAGCGCGTCCTCCGGCAGCACTTGCGCCGGATTGTCGGGGGCGCCGAGCACGCGGCGCGCGAGGTGAGGGATGTGATAGAAAGCAGCCGCCCGCTTCATGAGCTCGACGGTGAGCGCGCCCTTCGGGTCGAGCGTCGGGTCCGTTCGTCCGATCCGGATTCCGGGCTCGAGCAGCACGCGATACCACGGAAGGCGCTTGAAGTCCGCGGCGAAGCGGCTCGAGCTGGCATAGCCGAGCACCAGGGGCGAGCGGGCAAAGGAGATGTACCAGGTCACCCAGGCGCTATTGGCGGCGCCCATGAGCCGCGCGTCAGCCTTGGGGTTGGAGCCGATGAACACGTCCGCCCGGCGCAGCTTTCCCTTGATCTCGTTCGCCAACTCGTTGGAGCCCCCGGCGAAGCCCCGGAATCGGTCCCCCGATACCCGGTCGAATTGCGGCGCCACGCTGCGCTCCATCAAGTTCACGAGCGATCCGGCGTAAAGGACGTTGACTTCCTCTCCCGAGCCGGCTGCCTGCGTCGCGGGGGCCCAGCCCACCAGCAACCCGAGCGCGACCACGCCGGCGATCAAGGCATCGATGCGACCGAAGCGGCCGAGCCCACGAGAGGCTGACGCTCGCGGTGACTGTTCCATCTCGAGATTCATCGTTTGAGGACTCCAGACCGCCAGTGCGTGTTCTTCGAGCGTGCCCCCGCGCAGATCCCGCCGTCCGCGGGCGCCCGCTATGCTTACTCGAATATTACGCTCCCCCGCGGCGCGGGGCGATCTCTCGGGCGCGCGGCCAGGTCCGGCGGGCGCGAATTGACAATGTGGGAGGGGCTACCTACGCTTTCGGCGCGCCCCACACCGGATCGCGCCGCACCGCGACGCTCGGTCCGCAAGCGACGCGCGAGGAGTCGCGTAGATGGTCATCCAGGACGAATTCCAGCTCACGCAGGCGGTGCTCGCGGAAGCGGAGCGCACGCCGGACCCGAGGCTGAAGCAGATCCTCACGGCGCTCATCCGGCATCTTCACGGCTTCGCCCGCGAGGTGCGCCTCACCGAGCGGGAATTCGACCAGGCGATCAACCTCGTTACGGCGCTCGGGCATCATACGACCGAGAGCCACAACGAGACGCGCCTGATCGCCGGCTCGCTCGGGCTCTCGACGCTCGTGTGCCTCATGAACAATGGCCAGAACGGCCGGCGGGAGACCTCCGCGAACCTGCTGGGGCCGTTCTGGCGCGCGGGCTCGCCGCGAATGCAGAACGGAGCCTGCATCGTGCGCTCGCCGACGCCGGGAAAGCCGCTCTTGTTCACAGGGCGGATCGTCGACCCGAGCGGCCATCCGGTCGCCGGTGCGGAGATCGACGTGTGGCACGCCTCACCGGACGGGCTCTACGAGAACCAGGACCCGAGCCAGGCCGAGTGGAACCTCAGGGGCAAGTTCACGAGCGACGCGCAGGGCGTGTTCTCGTACCGCAGCGTCAAGCCCTCCGGTTATCCGGTGCCGATGCAGGGTCCGACCGGCGCGCTGCTCAGGGCACAGGGGCGCCATCCGTTCCGCCCGGCGCACCTGCACTCCCTCATCTACAAGCCGGGGTTCAAGACCATGACCTCGCAGATCTACAGCCACGACGATCCGCTCATCGACACCGATGCCCAGTTCGGCGTGACGCGCAGTCTCATCGGCCATTACGTGCTGCATGAATCCGAGCCGGCGCCGGATCCGGACGTGACGGGACCCTGGTATAGCCTCGAGCATGTGTTCGAGCTCGAGCCCGGCGACGCCTGGCTCCCCACCCCTCCGGTATCCGCGAAGAAACGGGCCGAGCCTCAGGCCGTCTCGTGACACGGGCGGTGCGGGCTGGAGCCGCCGCGTGTGAGCTCTCCGCGGAGCGCATGGAGGCGCTCATCCGCGCTTACTTCGACGCTTGCAATGCCGGCGATGTGGAGCGCATCGCGGCGCATTTCGAGCCCGACGCCGTGCATTATTTTCCGCCCGGGATGTACGCAGGGCCTTTCCGCGGCGCCGAGGTCATCGCGCGCAAGTGGTGTGACGCAGTGACCACCCTCGGCTCGGTGTGGACCATCGACCAGATCATCTGCCATCCGCCGACGCGCCGGGCCGTGATCGAGTGGAGCCATTTCAAGCGCCGCGACGCTGTGCTGCTCCGCGGCGATGAATGGTATCGCTTCAGCTCGCGGGGACTTATCGAGGAGATTCGCGCGTACTACGCCTCCCCCCAGGATCCCGCCGCGAAGCGGCTCGAGCTCGAAGGCTTGGACTACCAAGGCCGCGGCTATCCGATGGCCATGGGAAAGTGGCGGCCCTGAACGCCGTGGCGGGCTTCAGCCGGGAGACGCGGCGTATCCTGCTCGATGGAGCGGTCGTCGAGGTGCAGCGCGAGG
>JBOHZT010000326.1:0-3973 GCA_050738535.1 Steroidobacteraceae bacterium | reverse complement strand
GCGCTCGAGCGCGCCTGAAGCCCCGCGGACTCCCCTGCGCTTGCCGCGCTCGTTGCGCCCGCCGGGCTCGACTTGCTTGCCGGGCTCGCCTCACCTGCCGACCTTCCCGAGCCCCTGATCGACGCCGATCTGCGCTGGCTCGACGCGAGCGGCGCCGCGCTGATCCCGTGCACCTCCCCGGACTATCCGCCGCTGCTCGCGCGCCTGCCGGCGGCGCCGGCCGTGCTTTACGTCCTCGGCCGGACGGCGGCCCTCGCGACGCGGCAGATCGCGATGGTGGGGGCGCGCAATGCGACGCCGGGAGGACGCGCGATCGCGCGGGGATTCGCCATGGCCTTCGCTCGCGCGGGGGTCACCGTGACGAGCGGTCTCGCGCTCGGGATCGATGGCGCGAGCCACGAGGGCGCACTCGCCGCGGATGGCGCGACGATCGCGGTCTGCGCACACGGGCTCGACGAGGTCTATCCGCGCGAGCATGCGGGGCTCGCGGCAAGGATCCGGGAACACGGCGCGCTCGTCTCACGATTTCCGCCAGGCACGCCCCCGCGTCGCAGGCAGTTCCCCGCCCGTAACCGCATCCTGAGCGGCATGGCGCACGCGACGCTCGTGGTCGAGGCCGCGCAAGGCAGTGGCTCTCTGCTCACCGCGCATTCCGCGGTGCAGCAAGGCCGTCCGCTGTTCGCCGTCCCCGGATCGGTCGCGAGCCCGCTTTCCCGCGGCTGCCACCAGCTGCTGCGGGAGGGCGCATCGCTCGCCGAGGACGCCTCGGCGGTCCTCGAGGAGCTGGGAATTCCAGAGTACGCTCAACCACTTGCGTCGGACGCCACCCGAACCTCGAACGCCGCGCAGTCGTCCGCGCCATTGGACAAGGATTCCGAAATACTGTTAGATGCGCTCGGCTTCGAGCCCGTGAGCGTGAGCTCGCTCATGGAGCGCACGGGTCTGCCGGTGAGCTCCATCGCGTCGATCTTGCTGAGCCTGGAGCTGCGGGGGCGGGTCGCGCCTCACCCCGGCGGCCGTTACTGTCGCCTGTCCTGAAGTCTCGCGATGATGACCAGTGTTCTCGACATCCTGATCTACGTCTTCGACCGCTACATGCTCGATGAAGCGCCGGAGTTGCTCGAACGCGGCGATCTCGCGCGCGACCTCGAGCGCGCCGGCTTCGCGCGCGCGAGCGTCGAGCGTGCGCTCGACTGGCTCGCCGACCTCGCCGGCAAGCGCTCGCATCCGGGCGTCGCGGGCAGCGGCCGCTCGGTGCGGGTGTTCGCCGATTGCGAGCTCGCGAGGCTGTCGACGGAATGCCGCGGCTTCCTCATGACGCTCGAGCGCCTCGGCATTCTCTCGCCGCCGCAGCGCGAGATCGTGGTGGAGCGCATGCTCGCCCTCGATGCCGACGAGCTCGATACGGAGCAGTTGAAATGGGTGGTGCTCATGGTGCTCTCGAGCCAGCCCGGCGAAGCCCAAGCTTTCGCCAGGATGGAGGATTTCGCGCTTGATTCCGGCGCGCGCCCGCCGCACTGAGGGCGGCATGCCGCCAGCCCACGCGCTCGACTCCGCGGCCTGTCCGCGGTTTTTCGTTTTTTGAGGTGCTCGAGAATTCATGGCCGACAATCTGGTCGTCGTCGAGTCGCCCGCCAAGGCGCGCACCATCAAGAAGTACCTGGGCAAGGACTTCGAGGTGCTCGCCTCGTACGGACACGTCCGTGACCTCATCCCGAAGGAGGGCGCGGTCGATACCGAGCACCGCTTCGCGATGCACTACCAGACGCTGGAGAAGAGCGAGCGCCACATCGAGGCGATCGCGCGCGGCCTCGGCAAGTCGAAGACGCTCTATCTCGCGACGGACCCGGACCGCGAGGGCGAGGCGATCGCCTGGCATCTGATGGAGATCCTCAAAGCGCGCGGCGCGCTCGACGGCAAGCCCGTGCACCGCGTCGTGTTCTACGAGATCACGCGCAACGCCATTCGCGAGGCCGTCGCGCATCCCCGCGGCCTCTCCGCGGATCTGGTGAACGCGCAGCAAGCCCGGCGCGCGCTCGATTACCTGGTCGGTTTCAATCTCTCCCCGCTCCTGTGGAAGAAGGTCCGCCGCGGCCTGTCCGCGGGGCGCGTGCAGAGCCCCGCGCTGCGGCTCATCTGCGAGCGCGAGGCGCAGATCGCGGCGTTCGAGGCGCAGGAGTACTGGACGCTCGAGGGCGAAGGCCGGCACGGCGGACAGAGCTTTCCACTGAAGCTCGTCGAGTTCGAAGGCCGCAAGGTGGAGCAGTTCAGCTTCGTCACGGCGACGGATGCGCATGCGGTCGAGCAGGCGATCCGCTCGGCCGCGGGCGCCGCGAGCGAGCTCGTGGTCGCCGCGGTGGACCGCAAGCAGCGCCGCCGCAATCCCGCCCCGCCCTTCACCACCTCGACGCTGCAGCAAGAAGCCGTGCGCAAGCTGGGCTTCAATGCGCGCCGCACGATGCGACTCGCGCAGCAGCTCTACGAGGGCGTTGACGTCGGCGAGGGCAGCATCGGGCTCATCACCTACATGCGCACCGATTCCGTCTCGCTCGCCGCCGAAGCGGTGACCGAGATCCGCGCGACCGCCGCGCGCCTCTACGGAGCGGACGAGGTGGCCCCCGAGCCGCGCATCTACAAGACGAAATCGAAGAACGCCCAGGAAGCGCACGAGGCGATCCGGCCCACCTCGTCCGCCATCACGCCCGCGGAGATCGAGGGCAAGCTCGATGGCGATCTGCACCGCCTCTACACGCTCATCTGGCGGCGCGCGGTGGCCTCGCAGATGAGCCACGCGATCTATGACACGGTGGCGGTGGACATGCTCGCGGGCCCCGACGGTCCGCAGCGGCACGTGCTGCGCGCGAACGGCTCGACGCTCGTGAAGCCCGGCTACATCTCCGTCTACCAAGAGGACATGGACGACGCCAAGACCGAGGACGGCGACCACGTCCTGCCCGCGATGAACGCAGGCGACCGCATCGCCGTGCTCGAGATCCGCGCCGATCAGCATTTCACCGAGCCCCCGCCGCGCTACACGGAAGCCTCGCTGGTCAAGGCGCTCGAGGAGTACGGGATCGGGCGGCCTTCGACCTACGCGACGATCATCTCCACGCTCCAGGACCGCGAGTACGTGGAGATGGACAGCCGCCGCTTCGTTCCCACCGACGTGGGCAAGATCGTCAACCGCTTTCTGACGCTCTATTTCCGCGATTACGTGGAGTACGGCTTCACGGCCGCCATGGAGGACGAGCTCGACGCGGTCTCGCGAGGCGAGGAGGAGTGGACCACACCGCTCGAGAAGTTCTGGAAACCCTTCATCCGCGAGGTCGTGCACACCGACGAGACAGTGACGCGCGATCAGGTCTCCCAGGCGCGCGAGCTGGGCAAGGATTCCGCGACCGGCAAGCCCATTACGGTGCGGATGGGCCGCTACGGTCCGTTCGTACAGATCGGCACCAAGGACGATGCCGAGAAGCCGCGCTTCGCGGGTCTGCGCAAAGGGCAGAAGATGGATTCCATCACGCTCGCCGACGCCCTCGAGCTGTTCAAGCTCCCGCGGGCGCTCGGAGAGACGGCCGCGGGAGAGCCGATCGTCGCGAACATCGGCCGCTTCGGTCCATATTTGAAGTACGGCGAGAAGTACGTCTCCCTCAAGGAGGACGATCCCTACGTCGTCACGCACGAGCGTGCGCTCGAGGTGATCCGGCTCAAGCAGGAAGCCGATGCCAATCGCATCATCACCGACTTCGGCGCCGAGGGCATCCAGGTGCTGAACGGCCGCTACGGTCCCTACATCACGGACGGCAAGAAGAACGCGAAGATCCCCAAGGACCGCGACCCGCGGTCGCTCAGGCTCGAGGAATGCCGCGAGTTCATTGCGCAGGCCCCGGAGCGCGGCAGGCGCTTCGGTCGCGGCCGCCGCCCGGCGGGAGCGGCTGGCGCGACCGGCGCGGCAGGTACGGCGGGCGCGGCA
>JBOHZT010000325.1:0-3980 GCA_050738535.1 Steroidobacteraceae bacterium | reverse complement strand
CGACAAAAGCGCCGCAGGGCGCGCGGCGCACGCTCCCCTCTTCAGCGCCGAAGCGTCAGCGCGGCCCTTAAGCGAGGCCTGCTACAGCCCCAGGAATTCCTCGATGAGTCGCAGCTCGCGGCGCTCACCCTCGAGGTCTCGGGCCATCCGTTCGTAGAGCGCGGATGCCCCTCGGTAGATCTCGGCCGCCGCCGCATCCTCACCCGCGAACGAGGCGATCTCGGCCATCTCGGCGATCCACCGGTAAGCCTTGGGGAACATGCCGGGCAGGGAGCGCTCGTACGCGCCGAGGAGCGTGCGCTGGCTCTCCGCGAGCTCTGCATGGAGCGGCCCGGCGACGCCGGCCCGGGTGGCGGCGAGCAGCATCGCGGTGCCGATGGCCGTCACCCCTTTGGTGATCCCGGCATAGGACATCTTGAGCGCCGAGGCTGCACCGACCGGCCCCTCGAGCACCCGGATCTCGAGCCCGTAGGCCGCCAGCGCTCCGAAGCGCTCGGCATGCGGCCCGGAGGCATAGAAGTTCGGTCCGCGCCCGTCCGGCCGCGGGGGCATGCCGATGATCCCCGCATCGACGCAGGCGACGCCGACCGCCTCGATGCGGCTCGCGACACGACATGCCGTCGCAGGGCTCACGGCATTGCAATCGACGTAAACCGGCTTGTGCGCCGAGGCCTCGAGGCAGGGCGCCAGGCGTTCGGCGAGCGACACGGCCGCGGCTGGCGGAACGATCGACAGGACGAAATCGGCCTCTGCGAGCTCGGCGTCGCTCACGCTCCGCATGCCGGCGGCAGCGGCCCTCTCCCGGCTCGCGGCGCTGCGCCCGTCGAGCGCCGTCAGCACCTCGACCCCTGCCGAGGCGAGCCGCTCGCCCACCGCGGCACCCATGCTGCCCGGCGCCACGATCGCCACGACCGCTGTCATCGTACGGCTCCTTCGAAGGGTGAGGCGCGTACTCTACCTCCGCGCGTGCGCGCGGGGACCGGCGAGCGCGGGATCAGGCGGCGAGCGACAGCGGCTGCGGACGTCCGACGGCGAAGCCCTGGACGTAATCGACGCCCATGCGGCGCGCGGCATCGAGCGCGGACGCATCCTCCACCTGCTCCGCGATCACCTTGAAGTTGAGGCTGCGCGCGAGCTTGATCATCGCGGCGACCAGCGCCTGATTCACCGAGTCGCGCGCGAGATTGCGGATGAACGAGCCATCGATCTTGAGGTAGTCCATCGCCAGGCTCTTCAGGTTCGAGAACGAGCCGACGCCTGAACCGAAGTCGTCGAGCGCGAACTGGCAGCCCATCCCGTGCAGGACGCCGATGAAACGGCGCGCGTGCTCGAGATTGGAGACCACGGCGCTCTCGGTGATCTCGAAGCAGATCTGCGCCGGCGAGACGCCCGTGCTGTCGAGGCACTCCACGACGAACTCGAGGAACTGCAAATCCCCGAGCGTCTGGCCCGAGATGTTGATCGCGATGCTGTGTCCGTCCGCCATGGGGATGGCGCCGCGCCCGAGCGCGGTGAGCGCCGTCTGCACCACCCAGCGATCGACGAGACCCATGAGCCGGTAGCGCTCCGCCGCGCGCACGAACTCCGACGGCGGCACGTCGTGCCCGCCCTCGTCCGTGAGACGCACCAGGACCTCCATCGCAGGCCCATGATCCTCGCTCAGCGTCGGCACGATCACCTGGTGATACAGATGGAAGCGGTTCTCCTTGAGCGCGCTCTGCAACCGCTGCAGCCACTGGATCTCGCCGCTGTGCCGCGCGAGCGCCTCGTCGCGCGCCGAGTACACCGCGACCCGGCCCGTGCCCTGGCGCTTCGCCACGTAGCACGCCGAGTCCGCCGCGGCGAACAGCTCGTCGAGCGAGCCGCTCTCGCGCGAGATCTCGACGATGCCGATCGACACGCCGATGTTGAAGATCCGGTCCTTCCACACGAAGCGGTAATCGCTCACCGCCCGGCAGACGTCGTCCGCGATCTGCCGAGCCTTGTCGAGCGGGCAGCCGGAAAGCAGCAGCCCGAACTCATCGCCGCCGAGCCGGCCGACCGTGTCGCTGTCGCGCACGGCATCGCGCAGGAGCTTCGCCACTTCCCGCAGCATGCTGTCGCCGGCGAGGTGTCCGCTCGTGTCGTTCACGACCTTGAAGCGATCGAGGTCGAGGTAGCACAACACATGCTGGCCATCCCCGCGCTGGCCGCTCTCGAGCGCCTCGGTGAGCCTGCGCTCGAATTCGCGCCGGTTGGCGAGCCCGGTGAGCGCATCGTGCGTCGCCTGGTAGGACATCTGGCGCGCGAGGCCGCGCATCTCGGTCACGTCGTGGAGCAGCACGACGGCCCCGCTGATCTCGCCGGCCGAGTTGTGGATCGGCGCCGCCGAGAGCTCGATGGACCGCTCCGCTCCCTTCGGCCGCGACAGCAGGAGCGCGCGGCGGCTCAAGTTGACCGGCGCTCCGGTCGTGAGCGCCTGCCGCACCGGATCGGCGAGCAAGCGGCGCTCGGACTCATCCACCAGCCCGATCACTGCCTCGAGCGTCTTGCCGCGGGCATCGGCCTCGCGCACGCCGCTCAGCGCCTCCGCGGCCCCGTTCATGTAATCGATGTGCCCGTCCGCATCGGTCGAGACAACCGCCTCGGCGAGCGAGTCGAGCGCGAGCGCGCGCCGCGCGGGAGCCCGGCCGTCCATATCCGGTGCGGCGAGCGGCGCCGTATGCTCACCCCTGACGCCCTGCGTCGGAACGACCTCGACGCCGGTCACGAGCAGCGCAGGACCGCCCTCGTAGTCGACGACGAGGGTGCTCATCTCGAGCCGGCTCACCTGGCCCTGCAGGCCCACCATCTCGATCTCGAGACGCTCCGGAGCCGGCTCTCCGGCGAGCCGGCGGCGCAGGTTCTCCGTCACGATCTCGGCGTACTCCGGCGGCACCAGATCAGCGAGCTTGCGGCCATTGAGCTCAGCGCGCTCGACGCCCACCAAGGCGGCGAACTGCCGGTTCGCGTGCAGGATCACCTCGCGGTGGACGAGGACGGCCTCGTGGATGCGGTCCGCGAGCTCCGTGAACAGCTTCGAGGGCAGCGTCTCGCGCTCCCGATCGGAGCGCGTCGCCGCACGCGTGAGCAGATGGTTGATGGCGGTGGTAAGCGTCGCGACCTCCGAGCTGCCGGCTTCGACATCGATCCGCCCGCCGAGCCGCCCTCCGATCGCGACCCGCTGGACCTCGTGCGAGAGGCGCTCGACCGCATTGACTTCCCGGCGCCCGAGCACATAGAGCACGATGAACACGATCGTCGCGACCGCGAGCAGAACGCTGACCACCCCGATGAGCGACATCTTCCCCTAGAGCCTCGTGGTGAGGGAGCGCGCCGTACCGGACGCGTTCGTTGGTCTTCTCGCGCCCCTCGACGGAAGCATAGCGTACGGCCAGCGCAGCTTTTGCCGCGATTTCACTTTATCCGCGGCAAAACCGCTTGGCACGGACCTTGAAAACTCGTAATTTGCTGCGCTCTCCCGCAGCTGCGCATTAAGTCGAATCGAGTCCCCATGATGAGCCCGACAGACACCGCCCGCGAACAGATGGTGCAGCAGCAAGTGCGCGCCTGGGACGTGCTCGACGAGCGCGTGCTCGACACCTTTCGCAAGATTCCTCGCGAGCTGTTCGTCCCGGCGGAGCACCGTTTTCTCGCTTTCGCCGATACGCCCGTTCCGTTGGCGCACGGTCAGCACATGCTACGCCCTAATGTGGCGGGGCGCCTGCTCCAGGCACTCGAGCTGACGGGCGCGGAGCGGGTACTCGAGATCGGCACCGGCTCCGGCTTCCTCACGGCCTGTCTCGCGGCCGCGGCGGCGAGCGTGCGCTCCATCGAGATCTTCCCGGACCTCGCCGACCGCGCCCGCGCCAACCTCGAATCGCTCGGCGTGCGCAACGCGCGCGTCGTCACCGCGGATGCCGCCGGGCCGGCGGCCGCCGGCGCCGGCGAGCACACGGCGG
>JBOHZT010000324.1:0-4014 GCA_050738535.1 Steroidobacteraceae bacterium | reverse complement strand
GTCGAGGTCGCCCCCCTCGAGCCGAGCGAACCCGCGCCTCACGGTGTGGATCGGATCGAATTCCGGGTCGCCGCCAATCCTGGCCAGCCCGCGAGAGCGCTTGCGAAGGTGGCCTCGGGAGGCGAGCTTTCCCGGCTATCGCTCGCAGTCGAAGTCTGCTGCGCCGCGCACGCCGTCGGGTGCATGATCTTCGATGAGGTGGACGCTGGCATCGGCGGCGCCGTCGCGGAGATCGTCGGGCGCGAGTTGCGGGCGCTCGCATCGAGCGGCGCCCAGGTGCTGTGCGTCACGCATCTGCCGCAGGTCGCCTCGCAGGGGCACCGGCATCTGCGTGTCGAGAAAGTCGCGGGCGCGCGCACGGCGCGCACGACGGTGCGCGAGCTCGGCGCGGAGGACCGGGTCGAGGAGATCGCGCGCATGCTCGGGGGCATCGAGGTGACGGCGAAGGCACGCGAGCATGCCCTCGAGATGCTGCGCGGGACGCCGACTCAGCCGATCAGGCCGGCTTCTTCCGGAAAGCGCAGTTCGGCCGCTCGCAATGCCCGTAGAGGATGAGGGAATGATCGCGGATGGCGAAGCCGAGCCGCCGCGCGACCGCGGTCTGCCGCTCCTCGATCCCGGAGTCCATGAATTCCTCCACCCGTCCGCAATCGACGCAGACGATGTGGTCGTGATGGGTGCCCTGATTGAGCTCGAAGACGGCCATGCCGTCCTCGAAGTGATGGCGCGTGACGAGCCCAGCGGCCTCGAACTGCGTGAGCACCCGGTAGACGGTCGCGAGCCCGATGTCCTCCTCGAGGCTGAGGAGCGAGCGATAGATGTCCTCCGCCGAGAGGTGCCGCGTGTCGCTGCGCTCGAGGATCTCGAGGATCCTGAGCCGCGGCAGCGTCACCTTGAGGCCCGCCTTGCGCAGGTCTTGGCTTTCCATTCCGTGCTCCCCCGCCCGATGCTCGCCCGCGGCCCCGCGAGCATGGCTCGTGCGATGCGCTATCATATGAACTCTCATTATCCGCCATTCGGTCTCCCTGTCACCTCATGCGAGCGTCCGAGATGCGTACCCGCAATGCCGTCCTTGCGGCCCTGTTGATCCTCATTGCCCCGCTCGCTGGAGGCTGCGTCTACCGCCTCACCATCGAACAGGGCAATTTCCTGCGCAAGACCGACATCCAGCAGCTGAAGGTCGGCATGACCGAGAGCCAGGTGAGATATCTGCTCGGGACGCCGATGGTGCCCCGAACGTTCGACAAGGACCGCTGGGACTACCTCTACTATCTCAGGAGGGGCCACGAGAAGGCCCAGCGCTTCCTGCTCACCGTCTACTTCACGAACGACAAGGTCTCGCGGATCGATGACCACGGCTATAAGCCGATCAACTCCGAGCCCGCGGTGACGGGGCCGGAGCCGCGCCCGCTCGCCTGAAGCCGCGGCGCGCGCGCTCAGCCAAGCACGTACCCGCTCACCCCAAGGCCGCGTCAGCTCACGTGAGGCCGTGCTCACTTAAGGGGAGACCGCGTCGGCTCACGTGAGGCTGCGCCGCCCGCCGCCGTTTGCCTCGCCACGCGCTCGCCCGCGTTCTCGACGCGCGCGCTCGCGGCGGGCCTGCTTGGGATCGCTCGCGAGCGGGCGGTAGACCTCGACGCGATCCCCGTCCGCGGGTATCCGCGAGCGGCTCACCGGCTCCCCGAAAATGCCGACCTCGGCCTCCTGCCATGCGATCGCGAGAGGCTCTGCGCCGGCGAGGGCCCGCGCAGCCTCGAGCGCGTCCTGCACGCTGGCTGCTGCGTCGAGCTCCACCGGCCACAGGTACTGGCGCCCCCGAGTGGCATAGACGACGAGACAGTGCTTGACGCGCCCTGAAGGCCCGGCGCTCATGCCGCCTGCGCGCGCGCCACGAAGGCATCCACCAGCGATTCCGCCGTCTCCTGGAAGAGCGACTCGAGAAGCACTCCTGCGAGACGACTTGCGAACGCGAAGCGGATCGCGAGATCGATGCGGCACCCGGACCGATCGAGGGGCGTGAGCGTCCACTCTCCCTCGAGCATCCGGAACGGACCCCGGACCAGGCTCATGTGGATCCGGTGCTCCGGCTCGAGCATATTACGAGTCGTGAATTCGGTGTTGAGCGGACCCTTGCGCACCCCGAGCGTCGCGATGATCTCCTCCGGGGTGCGCGCCTCTATCCTCGCGTGGGTGCACCCGGGCACGAACTTCGGGTAGCTCTCGATATCGTTGATGAGGGCATACACGTGCCCCGGCGGCTGCGATACGGTTGCCGATTTGCTCACTTCTCTCATGGCGCGGATTGTCCCAGAATCGGTGGTTCGAACCCAAGGAACCGCCGAGCGGCGCCGACATCGGCGATCATCGACGGCCGCGCCGACCATCGGCGGCCAAATCAAGCCCGAGCGCCAGCACCGACATGCCCCGAGCCGAGACCCCGCAGCGCCTCATTGCCGAGAATCGCAAGGCGCGCTTCGACTATTTCATTGAGGACCGCTACGAGGCGGGACTCGCGTTGCAGGGCTGGGAGGTCAAGGCGATGCGCGCGGGCCGCGCGCAGCTCAAGGAGGCCTACGTGTACCTGCGGGCCGGCGAGGCATTCCTGATCGGCTCGCACATCGCGCCGCTCACGGCCGCCTCCACCCACGTCACCGCCGATCCGGTGCGCACGCGCAAGCTCCTGCTGCATCGCAGCCAGCTCGAGCATCTGATCGGCGCCGTCGAGCGGCGCGGCTACACGCTCGTGCCCCTCGAGCTGTACTGGAAAGGCGGCCGCGCGAAGGTCGAGGTGGGCCTCGCCAAGGGCAAGAAACAGCACGACAAGCGGGCCGTGCAGAAGGACCGCGATTGGCAGCGGGACAAGGCGCGCGTGCTGCGCCGCGCCGGAAGGTAGCGTTCGGCGCCCCGCGGCACCCGCGCGCGCCGATCCGGCCCACCGAGGCGGGCGTTCGCCCGCCTGCGGCATACCGCAGGCGGCTCACTCACTTCACCTGGTAGACCAAATTGACCGTGGTCAGTGTGTCGGTGTGCAGCAGGCCGGGCGGCGGATTGCTGTTGTTGCGCAACGTGTATCCCACGCTCAAGGAGAGGACGCTATTGAGCCGCACCTCGAGCGCCAGGTCGTTCTCGAGATAGATGTTCTCGGCGCCGGCGACCGTCGTGATGGCCTCGGTAATCTTGGTCTGGGCGCTGAACGAATGCTCAAAAGCGATCCTGCCGTTGCCGATGGCCTCCCCTTCCTCGGGCTCGCCGGTACGCGAGATCACCTGGCCCAGCGCGTTCTCGTTCAGCAGCTCCGGTCTCAGGCGCCTGTAGCCGGCGCCCGCTTGCGCCTCGAGCTTCGTCGATGCTGTGTCGATGAACCGATAGCCGAGACCCGTCGCCGCGCTCGACTGGTACGCGAAGCCGCTGAAGAGATCGTGCTCATAATGCAGATTCGCGAACCAGAAGGTCTGCTGGCCGAGGTTCCAGTTCCGCTGGTAGGTCGTCGCCCAGCGCTCGGCGGTCACGAGGCCGCCCGTCTTGCCGTAGAGACCCTCGATCTCGAAATCGTCCTTCACCGCTCGAGTGGTGCGAACGAGCTCGAGCTTGGCGTTCGCCGTGCGGGTGTCCGTATTGCCTCGGGCGAGCACCACGCCGAGCTGTCCCGCTGCGGTCAGGCCGAACTTCGCCGCCTCGCCGCCCGTGTCGGCCATGCTCCCATCGTCCGCCGAGGTGAAGATCCAGGGCGCAGCGGGCGCAGCGGGCGCAGCGGGCGCTGGTGCGCTCGTCGGCCCTTCCGTCGTTGCTTGCGCCTCGGCGCGGCCCGCTGCCGCTCCGAGCGCGCCCAGCGCTGCCATGGCGATGCCGAGTGTCCGTACGAGCATGGCTCTCCCCCCTGCGAAAAAGCCGCGATTTAACCGGGAGTTCTTGCTCCGTGGGTAAAGGATCTGCTTTCAGATCAGTGGGTTGAGGGCACATCGGCTGTCGGCGAGCTGGCTACACGGTGATCCGCTGCAGGAGCTGAAGCGCCCG
>JBOHZT010000323.1:0-4032 GCA_050738535.1 Steroidobacteraceae bacterium | reverse complement strand
TACGACCAGCTGATGGCGTACGGCTGGAAGCTGATGCTGCCGCTCGCGCTGCTCAATCTCGCCGTCACCGGGGCGGTCGTCGTCGCCCGCTCCGCCGCCTGAAGCTCGACCCCAGGAGGCCGCCGCATGCTGAGCTCCCTGCGCACCCTGTGGCTCACCTTCCTGCACCTCTTCCACCGCCGCGAGACGATCCGCTATCCGGAGAGCAAGCCTTACCTCGCGCCCCGATACCGAGGGCGGATCGTGCTCACGCGGGATCCCGACGGCGAGGAGCGCTGCGTCTCCTGCTACCTCTGCGCCGTCGCCTGTCCGGTCGATTGCATCTCGCTCGCGAAGACCGAGGAGCGCGGCCGCTGGTATCCGGAGTATTTCCGCATCAATTTCTCGCGCTGCATCTTCTGCGGCTACTGCGAGGAAGCCTGCCCGACCTATGCCATCCAGCTCACGCCGGACTTCGAGATGAGCGAGTACGAGCGCCCGAACCTCGTCTACGAGAAGCAGGACCTGCTCGTGAGCGGGACGGGGAAGTACCCGGACTACAATTTCTACCGTGTCGCAGGGCACGCGATCCCGGGGAAGGACAAGGGCGAGGCGGAGCGCGAGGAACCCCCGGTCGATCTCAAGGGGCTGCTGCCGTGAACGCGGCCTTCTATCTCGCAGCCGCCGTAGCCATCGCCGCGACGGTGCTCGCCATCTCGCGCTCGAACGCGGTGCACGCGCTCTTGTATCTCGTCGTCTCGCTGCTCGCCGTCAGCGTCGTGCTCTACACGCTCGGTGCGCCGTTCGCCGCCGCGCTCGAGGTCATCGTCTATGCAGGCGCGATCATGGTGCTGTTCGTATTCGTCGTGATGATGCTCAACTTGGGCGGCGAGGCGGCGCGGGTGGAGCGGCGCTGGATCGAGCCGCGCATCTGGATCGGTCCGGCCGTGCTGGCCGCGATCGTCGCCGCTGAGCTCTGCTATGCGCTCGCGACGGGCGGTGTCGCGGAGCGCGGCGCCGTCATCGAGCCGAAGCAGGTCGGGATGGCGCTCTTCGGACCCTACCTGCTCGCGGTCGAGCTCGCCTCGATGCTGCTGCTCGCCGGCCTGGTGGGCGCCTACCACATCGGGCGCCGGAGCTTCTCGCGAGAGGTCGCAGGTCCTCCCCGAGGAGAGTGACGAATGGCCACCATTCCAACCAGCCACGCCCTGCTGCTCGCGATCGTGCTGTTCGCGCTCGGGCTCGTCGGCGTGCTGGTCCGGCGCAATCTCGTCTTCATGCTCATGTCGATCGAGATCATGCTCAACGCTGCCGGCCTCGCGTTCATCGCCGCCGGAAGTCGCTGGCACCAGGCAGACGGCCAGATCATGTTCATGCTCGTCCTCACGCTCGCGGCCGCCGAGGTCGCCGTGGGGCTCGCGCTGGTCCTCAACGTGTTCCAGCGGCTCCGGACCCTCGACGCGGATGCCGCCGCGAAGCTGAAGGGCTGACGTCCGTGCTCGCAGCGCTGTGGCTCGTTCCGGCCCTGCCCCTGTTCGGCTTCGGCATCCTGTTCGTGAGCGCCGGACGGCTCCCGGCCCGCGTCGCCGCCGCCGTCGGCGTCGGCTCCGTCGGACTCTCCGCGCTCGTGACGCTCCTCATCGCCCATGCCTTCCTCACGTCCCCGCCGCCCGGCGAGCTCTATACCCAGACCGTCTGGCAGTGGATCGCGGTGGACGGCTTCCGGCCGGCGGTCGCCTTCACGCTCGATCCGCTCGCACTGGTCATGATCCTCGTCGTCACTTTCGTCGGCTTCCTGATCCACCTCTATTCGGCCGAGTTCATGGCGGGCGGCGAGGGTTACGGACGGTTCTTCGCCTACATGAACCTGTTCGTCGCCGCGATGCTGGTGCTCGTGCTCGCCTCGAACCTGCTGGTGCTCTACGCCGGGTGGGAAGGTGTCGGGCTGTGCAGCTATCTCCTCATCGGCTTCTGGTATCGCGACCGCGCGAACGGCCGCGCGGCCCGCAAGGCGTTCATCGTCACCCGGATCGGCGATACGGCCTTCACGGTCGGCCTGCTGCTGCTGTTCACGCATCTCGGCACGCTCGAAATCGCGCCGCTCACGGCGCGTGCGCACGCAGCCTGGCCCGCGGGATCGGCGCTCGCGAACACCGCCGCGGCGCTGCTGCTCGGCGGCGCCGTCGGAAAGTCCGCGCAGCTCCCCTTGCAGACCTGGCTGCCCGATGCGATGGCCGGCCCGACGCCCGTCTCCGCGCTCCTGCACGCGGCGACGATGGTCGCGGCCGGCGTGTATCTCATCGCGCGCATGCACGTGCTGTTCGCGCTCGCACCCGACGTGCAGCTCGCCGTGGCGGTGATCGGCGCCGCGACGCTTCTCCTCGCCGGGTTCAGCGCGCTCAACCAGCACGACATCAAGCGCATCCTCGCGTACTCGACGATGAGCCAGATCGGGTACATGTTCCTCGCGCTCGGCGTCGGGGCCTGGACCGCGGCGATCTTCCACTTCATGACGCATGCCTTCTTCAAGGCGCTGCTGTTCCTCGCCGCGGGCGCCGTCATGATGCGCCTCGAGAACGAGCACGACATCTTCCGCATGGGAGGACTCTGGCGGCGCCTGCCGGTCGCGTTCGGGAGCTTCCTCATCGGCGCCGCCTCGCTCGCTGCCCTGCCGCTCGTCACCGCCGGCTTCTACAGCAAGGACATGATCCTTTGGGGCGTGTGGACGTCGGGTCCGAGGGGGCCGGCGCTCTGGGCCTGCGGCCTCGTCGGCGAGTTCCTCACGGCGCTGTACAGCTTTCGTGCCGTCTTCGTCGTGTTCTTCGGCGAGCCGAAGCGCATTCCGAACGGCCGCTCCGGGTGGCGCATCATCGCTCCGCTCGCGGCACTCTCGGCACTGGCGCTCGCCGGAGGCTTCGTCAACATTCCCTCGGCGCTCGGCAACGTGACTGCCTTCTCGCGCCTGCTCTCGCCCGTGCTCCCGGCGCCGCATGAGGCGGCCACGGGCGCCTACACGCCAGCCGTCGAGATCGTGGTCACCTCCCTCGTCGTGCTGCTCGGCGTCTACGTCGCCTATCTCACCTACATCCAGCGCGTCTCCGCGCTCCGCTCGCTCATTGGCAGCCGGATCGCGCGTGCTCTCGAGCGCTTCTGGCTCGAGGCGTGGGGATTCGACTGGCTCTACGGGCGGCTGTTCGTCGCGCCCTACGTGCGGCTCACCCATATCGACCGCAACGACGTGGTCGACGCCGTCTACGGGGCGCTCGCGGCCGGGAGCCGCACCGCGCATGCCGCGCTCAGCCTCTCCGAGAATGGACGCGTGCGCTGGTACGCCGCGTGGGTCGCGGCCGGATCGGTCGTGGCGATCGGCATTGCGGTGCTCGCATGACGCTCGGCTGGATCATCTTCATCCCGCTCATCGGCGCCCTCCTCGCCGCGCCGGCCGACCGGCTGCATCGCGACGCGCCGCGCTGGATCGCGCTCGCCGCGCTGGCCGCGCAGCTGGGACTGCTGCTCGTCATCTGGATCCACGGCCGCGGCGGCGGCCCATGGCTCGCGGGCGTCGACACGCGCTGGATCCCGCAGCTCGGCATCGACTTTCGCCTGCGGCTCGACGACCTTTCGCTGATCCTCCTGCTGCTCACCATCGGGCTCGGCGCGGTATCCGTCGTGATCTCGTGGCGGGAGATCGAGGAGCGCACCGGCGCGTTCCATGCCAACCTGCTCTTCACGCTCGCCGGCGTGGCCGGAGTCTTCCTCGCGCTCGACCTGTTCCTGTTCTTCTTCTTCTGGGAGCTGATGCTCGTTCCGATGTACTTCCTCATCGCCGTATGGGGTCACGAGCATCGCCTCTACGCGTCGTTCAAATTCTTCCTGTTCACCCAGGGCAGCGGCCTGCTGATGCTCGTCGCGATCCTCGCGCTCGCGATCATCCACTGGCGCGAGACCGGAACGCTGACCTTCGACTACTTCGCGCTGCTCCACACGCGGCTCGACCGGCCCACGGCGCTCGCGATCATGCTGGGATTTTTCATCGCCTTCGCGGTGAAACTG
>JBOHZT010000322.1:0-4042 GCA_050738535.1 Steroidobacteraceae bacterium | reverse complement strand
GAATACTCGCGCCTTGCGGCGCGGCTCCTCGCGGGCTTCATCGACAAGGAGGTCCACGCGCTCGGCGTGTACTCCTTCTCCCAGTCGATCCGGCTCGGCTTCGACGTGGGCCTCATCAACGAGCGCGTGGTCGAGTTCGTGGAGGCGAACGCGCGCAAGCTCAACGACGCCGTCCAGCTCGACCGCACGCAGGAATTCGAGTACTTCGGCCTGCGCACGCTCCAGGACCGCTACCTGCTGCGCCATCCGACGCGCCGGCTGGCGCTCGAGAATCCGCAGCATTTCTGGATGCGCATCGCGGTCGCGCTCACCCAGTCCGCACCCGAGACGATCGAGCTCTACCAGCTCTTCTCGAACCTCGACTACGTCCCGAGCTCCCCGACGCTGTTCAACGCCGGCACGCGGCACGAGCAGCTCTCGAGCTGCTTCCTGCTCGACTCCCCCGCGGACACGCTCGAGTCGATCTACGACAAGTACAAGGATGTCGCGCTGCTCTCGAAGTTCTCCGGCGGCATCGGCATGGCCTGGCACCGGGTGCGGTCCGAGGGGTCCCTCATCCGCGGCACGAACGGCCTCTCGAACGGCATCGTGCCGTGGCTGAAGACCCTCGATTCCTCCGTCGCCGCAGTCAATCAGGGCGGCCGCCGCAAGGGCGCGGCCTGCGCCTATCTCGAGCCCTGGCATGCCGACATCGAGGCGTTCCTCGAGCTGCGCGACAACACGGGCGACGATGCCCGCCGCACGCATCATCTCAACATCGCGTGCTGGATCCCGGACCTTTTCATGCAGCGCGTGGAAAGCGATGCGCAGTGGTCGCTGTTCGATCCACAGGACGTGCCCGACTTTCCGGACCTCTACGGCGAGGCGTTCGAGGCCGCCTACGTGCAGGCCGAGGCCCAGGGCCTCGCGAAGCGCACGCTTCGCGCGCGTGACCTGTACCTGCGCATGATGCGCACGCTCGCGCAGACCGGCAACGGCTGGATGACCTTCAAGGACAAGTCCAATCGCGCCTGCAACCAGACCGCCCGGCCGGGCCGGGTCGTGCACCTCTCCAATCTGTGCACCGAGATCCTCGAGGTGACGAGCACCGGGGAGACCGCCGTCTGCAATCTCGGCTCCGTCAACCTCGCGCGGCACGTTTCGGCGCAGGGCTTCGACTTCGAGAAGCTCGCACACACCGTCGAGATCGCCGTGCACCAGCTCGATCGCGTGATCGACCTCAACTACTACCCGATCGCGGGCGCCCGCGCCTCGAACATGCGCTGGCGCCCCGTCGGCCTCGGCATGATGGGCCTGCAGGACGTCTTGTTCCGGCTGCGCCTGCCGTTCGATGGCGAGGCCGCCCAAAAGCTCTCGACCCGGATCGCCGAGCACATCTACTTCCACGCGCTCCACGCCTCGCTCGATCTCGCGCGCCAGCTCGGTCCCCACGATGCCTTCGCGGAGACCCGTGCGGCGCAGGGCGAGCTGCAGTTCGATGCCTGGGGCGTGACTCCGTCCGACGAGCTGCCCTGGGCGCAGCTCAAGCGCGAGATCGCCGTCCATGGGCTGCGCAACAGCCTGCTCATCGCGATCGCCCCGACCGCGACCATCGCCTCGATCGCCGGCTGCTACGAGTGCATCGAGCCGCAGGTCTCGAACCTCTTCAAGCGCGAGACGCTCTCGGGCGATTTCCTCCAGGTCAACCGCTACCTGGTCGAGGAGCTGAAGCTTCTCGGCCTGTGGACCCCCGAGCTGCGCGACGCCGTGAAGCTCGCCGACGGATCGGTGCAGAACCTCGCGGAGCTGCCGGAGAGCCTCAGGACGATCTATCGCACGGTGTGGGAGCTGCCCATGCGCGGGCTCATCGACCTCGCCGCGGAGCGCGGTCCGTACATCGATCAGAGCCAATCGCTCAACCTCTTCATGGCGTCCCCGAACCTGGGACCGCTCTCGGCGATGTACATGTACGCCTGGAAGCGAGGCTTGAAGACGACCTATTACCTGCGCTCGCGGCCCGCGACGCGCATTGCCAAGACGACCGTCGCCCGAGGCGAGCGCGCTGCCGTATCCGCCGCCGAGGCGATCGCCTGCTCGCTCGAGAACCCCGAATCCTGTGAGGCCTGCCAATGACCACTCCCGCCCCTTCCCTGCTCGATCCTGGGTTCGACCTGACCTTGCGGCCGATGCGCTACCCGCGCTTCTACGAGATGTACCGCGCCGCCATCAAGAACACCTGGACCGTCGAGGAGATCGACTTCCAGATCGACCTCGGCCATCTGCGCGCACGCATGAGCCCGGCCGAGCGGCACTTGATCCAGCGCCTCGTGGCCTTCTTCGCCACCGGGGACACGATCGTCTCCAACAACCTGGTCGTGAGCCTGTATCGGCACATCAACGCGCCCGAGGCGCGGATGTACCTCTCGCGGCAGCTCTACGAGGAGGCGCTCCACATCCAGTTCTACCTGACGCTGCTCGACAGCTACATGCCCGATCCGGCGCGTCGCGCCGAGGCCTTCGCAGCGGTCGAGAACATCCCCTCCATTCGCCGCAAGGCGCAGTTCTGCCAGCGCTGGACGGACGAGGTGTCCGCGCTCGAGCGCATCCGCTCCGAATCCGACAAGCGGCGGTTCCTGCTCAACCTCACCTGCTTCGCGAGCTGCATCGAGGGCCTGTTCTTCTTCGGCGCGTTCGCCTACGTGTACTTCCTGCGCTCGCGCGGCCTGCTGCCGGGCCTCGCCGCCGGCACCAACTGGGTCTTCCGCGACGAAAGCGCCCACATGGCATTCGCCTTCTCGGTGCTCGACACGGTGCGGCGCGAGGAGCCGCAGCTCTTCGACGAGGCCTGGGCGAGCTCGGTTCGGGAAATGATCGAGGAGGCCGTGGAGTGCGAGACTCAGTTCGCCGAGGACGTGCTCTCGGGCGGCGTCGTCGGCATGACGCGCGCCGAGATGCGGCAGTACCTCGAATACGTCGCCGACCAGCGCCTTGCGATGCTTCAGCTTCCCACCCGTTACGGCGTGCGCAACCCCCTCCCGTTCATGGAGCTGCAGGACGTGCAGGAGCTCACGAATTTCTTCGAGCGGCGTGTCTCGGCCTACCAGGTTGCGGTGCAGGGCGAGATCTGCTTCGATGCCGCATTCTGATTGAGGGCGGCTCGCCCGCCGGGCTCATGCCGGCGAACGGGCCGCCCCCGAGCGCGCCTGGAGGCTCCCCGGTTCGGCGATGAGTCGCTTCCTCATCATTCTCGGAACGGTGTTCATCGTCGCCGGCCTCTCCTGGGAGTGGCTGCGGCATCTGTCGCTGTTCCACCTGCCGGGCGACATCGTCATCGACCGCCCGGGATTCAAGTTCTTCTTCCCCCTGACGACCATGCTCATCGTGAGCGTGATCGTCTCGGTGCTCACCTGGCTGTTCCGCCGCTGAGCCCGCCACGCTCGGCCGCAGGGCCGCGCAAGAGTCGCGTCACCCTGCCGCCGCCTCGAGCGCCCGCGTCACGTCCTCCTCGAGATCCTCCGGATCCTCGAGCCCAATGGCGAGCCGCACGGTGCCGGGCGTGATGCCGGAGAGGCGCGCCTCCTGCGGCGTCAAGTCGCCTACACCCATCATCTGGGGCGCGATCACGAGCGATTCGGTCGAGCCCAGGCTCGGCGTGAGCGCGAACAGGGTGAGCGCATCGACGAAACGGGCGGCGGCCTCGCTGCCCGCGCGCAGATCGAAGGACACGACGGCGCCGAACTCCTGCATCTGCGCCCGTGCGAGCTCGTGCTGCGGATGGGAGCGCAGCCCCGGATAATGGGCGCGCTCGACGGCCGGATGCGCGGCCAGGCGCTCCGCGATACGTTGCGCCGCCGCGCACTGCGCACGGTAGCGCACGAAGTAGGTCTTGAGGCCTCGCTGGATCAGGAATGCCGCGTGCGGATCGAGCACGGCGCCGAGCACGCCGAAGTCCGCCCGCAGGCCGTGGATGATGTCCTTGCTCGCGATCACCGCGCCACCCATCACGTCTCCCGCGCCCGAGGCGTACTTCGTGAGGCTGTGAACGAACACGTCGACCTCGTAC
>JBOHZT010000321.1:0-4045 GCA_050738535.1 Steroidobacteraceae bacterium | reverse complement strand
CCTCGCCTCATCAAAACTCGACCTAAACCCTTCGGACGACTACAGACTACGCGCCGCAGAGCGCGCGCGAATATCAGAAAATATGGACATCCGAAGAAACTCACGGCCTAAACTAAGCGGCATTCATCGAAAGAACCCGTTCAAGGCCCGGTGTCTTTTGGCGACAGTCTGTGGAGACACGCATCCGCGATACAGATACTCGCGAACCTCATCCAATGTCAGTGCCGAGGGCGAGGTGCTGGCGACGCTTTTGCAAAATGCGCGCAACATGAACGCTTCGCCTTTCATGCCGGCGCCCAAAGCGCGTCGGTAGGCCAGATACGCCGAGATCAGATCAGGGAGTCTCATAGGAGTCTCCCAAGGCGGAGCTCAGCCACTTCCCGCAAGCCTTTCAGATCTACCTTTGCATAAACGGAGGTACTGGCCGCGCGTAGATGACCGAGCTGATCGCCAATTTGCTTGAACGAGAAGCCCGTCGCCAGCAGGTGTCTCGCACAGGCATGACGCAAACCATGCGCACCGCAGGGAATGCCGCGCGCACCAATGGCGCGCAGCCGCCATCGCACGATCGCCGAGATGCTTGCGGCCGAGAGGGCTCGCCTGGGCGCCTTGATGGCCAGGAAAACCGCTCGACAGCCGCATCGAGGTCGCGCGTGCTGCAAGTAGTGCAGCAGCGCATTGCCCACGGACCTAGCCAGGGGGTACTGCTGAGTGCGCCTTGACTTGGGCCGTGTGACCCGGATGAGCTCCTTCGCGAAATCCAGGTCCTCAAGGCGCAATGCCGCGACCTCACCGCGTCGCAAGCCATAGACTGCCAGCAGCATGATCACCGCGCGATCGCGGATCGTGACCGGGTCGTTACCTTGGATGCTCCTGATCAGGGCCTTGACTTGGTCCCACTCCGGCCCCCGCGGGAGACTCTCCAGAGCATAGATCGTCGGCGCGTCGGTCGCGGCCGCGAGACCGCTTGGACACCAGCGCTGCATCTCGGCGTAATGGAAGAAGCTGCGCAACGTACCGGCCAATGTGAAAAGCGAGCGGCGGCTCCAACCGTTCTCGCTCTGCTCGACGAGATATCGATCGACACACTGAGGGGTGATCTGCTGGAGCGAGCGCACGTGGCGGTTGTGCTCGAGCGTATCGAGAAAGGGGCGCAGCTGTTCGCGGCGAGTGAGGATCGTCAGCGGCGAGAGGCCGCGCTCCTCACGCATGAACGTCTCAAATGCAGCAAGCTCGCTGGCAAATCGTCCCTCGGGCGGTGCTTGAAGCTGTGGCTGACCCATGAAGGCAAACCACTCGATGGCTGCATGGGCCAGCACCGGACGCGTACTGGCGCAAAAGGCGCGGCCCATCCGATCGAGATCTGCGCGACGGACAACGAGCTGCTTTGCGATCGGGCTTTGAGCCACGACGCGCAGCAGCCAGGCAATCTTCGCCAATCCACCGCGGGTATAGCCCTGCCCAGCGCAGTGGTGGAGGAAGCGCTCTCGTTCGGCGAGTAACGGCGCCGATCTATATCGCGCAAGGGTGGATGGAAAGGCAAACAGACTCTCGTGCATGGCGGTCGCTCCAGTGAGGAAAGCCATGCACTGTGAACGCAAAAGTTATGTTCTGCGAGATCGCGCGCTGACCCTGCAAATCCCGGACTTCGGCGAACGATGAGAACATAAACTGCTCGGCGACATACTGATACGGGCTATAAGGGAGCGTTGTCTCGTGCAGGATGCCCAGTCGGGCGAGTCCTTCGGTCACCTCGGCGGCAAGGTTCGCCGCGCCGTTATCGGACATGCCGGCGCGGGGCAGGCCCCGCTTTTGGAAGGCTTGCGAGAGAGCATGCGCCACGTTCGGGGCGTTCTCGGCGAGATACCACTGCAGGTGGCAGGCCAGGCGCGAGCGATCATCGAGGATGCCGATGAGCACCGGGGTCGCCCACTGCCCGCGTGCCGTGAGCACGGGGTGGGATCCCACGTGCGCGTCCCAGTGAATGAGACCGCCGACGTACTCGGCCTCGTAGCTGCGCACCTCGCGGGAGGCCAACCGCGCTTCGGCACGTGCCGCTCCCGCGGTATCTCGCGTGCTCAGCCGCCGGCGCTTGCGCCAGCCCTGCGCGGCGAACAGCCGCCGGATGCTCGAGTACGAGGGGACCGGGAGGAGCGAGGCCGCGGCTTGTGCCAGGGCGCAGAGGTTCCCGTAGTGAAGGTTGACCGACCAGCTCGGGTGCGCGGTGTACTGCGCGCGAAGGGCCTCACGGATCGCACAGGAGACCTTCTGCACGCCAGCATCGGCGCGCACCTTGCGACGCAGGACCCCGACCGGATCGCGTCGCTCGCGCCGGGCCCGATGCAGCCAGCGCTCGATCGTCGAGCGCGCAAAGCGCACCGGCTCCCCGCTGATCGGATGTCGCCAGCTTTTCGCGGCGAGCCGCTCGAGCTCGGCGCGCAGCGCCCCCCGCGGCGGCGGGGCCGCCAGGAGCTGCCCGACCACCGAGAAGCGAAGCTGCGCCCACCGCTCGCTCGTTGAACCCTCTTTCGCCCCGGGCATGCCGCCTTCCCCGCACCGCCTTGACCTGCGTGGCACCGTATCGGGCACCCCCGCCGCTTGCGAGGCGCACCTTCTGCGGGTCGGGCAGCGCGCCTCAGGTTGTGTGCACGGCGGGGATGGCGGTCGTGACCGGGGCGAGAAAGCGCAGCAACGCGATCAACCGCTCGCGCAGGCTTCCGGCGAAGCGCTCAAGGAGCGCGGCCGGTAGGAGCGCGCGCTCGATCGGCGGGAGAAGCTGCGCACGGGCAGCCGCCCAGAACGGCATCTCGGGGAAGATCTCCCGCCACCAGGCCCGCCAGCGGTAGATCGTCCGCCGGCTCACCCCGATGAGGGCCTCCAGGTACCGCAGCCGCGCGGGCCTCGTCCCGCAGCGCATCGCGGTGATCAGCACGACGACGGCGGCCAGATAGACCTTGCGCGACAGGTAGCGCAAGGAGGTCGGTGTCGCGCGGCTGCGGCAGCCGTCCACGGCGCAGCAGAAGGAGAACCGCCGGTCATAGTCGGCGGGGAGATCGGGCGGGCCGCCGCGGGGCTTGCGCCGGTACCGGGCCGAGTGGAGCGTGCCGGCACAGCGCGGACAACCACGCGCGCGACACTCGGCAGCGAGGTCCTGATCGAACCTCAGCAGCAGTCCGGGAAGCTCCCGGTCGGCAAGCAGCTCGGCATACATCGCGATCCCCCCTCTCAGGTACAGTGGCCCACTATGCCAAAGACCGCTCGCAACGAGCCCTGTCCTTGCGGCAGCGGCAAGAAGTACAAGCACTGCTGCCTGCCGAAGGATGAGCAGGCCGAGCGGGTCGCCTTCGCCGAGCGCAAGAAGGTGGCGCTAGAGGAACAGCGCGAACGCGAGCACGCCCGTGCTGCCGAACGCGCCCGCATCGAGACGCAACTCGAAGACGACGACGAGCTCACCGAGGCTTCCAACGCCGTCCTCGATCTCCTCCATGCCGGCCGCCTCGAGGAGGCCGAGCGCGCCGCCCGGGAGCTCCTCGTCCGCTATCCGTACGTGCATGACGGCTACGACCGGCTCGGCACGGTCTATCAGGCCCGCGGCCAGAACCGTGAGGCCGCCGACTGCTACCGCAAGGTCATCGACTTCGTGATCGCTCACCCGGACCAATACGAGCCCGACTTCGCCGAGTCCTTCCGAGCGCTCGTCGCCAAACTCGACCCGCCGCAAGCCGGCTGACCCGCATGCACCCCGCGATCTGATCACGTTCCGCGAGGGCGGCCAACCCGCCTCCCTCACCGACCGTGATCAAAAACCCGCTCTATCCCCTCAATTTGCGAGCGCATGCTCACCATTACGGCATCCTGCTCATTAGCTTCGTACTGGGAAGCTTCCCAGTACGAAGCGGCAGCGCGGTCTGCCCGGCCTCCCCGGGCGCGCATCCGCGGAGCCTCACGCATTGACCTCGAGGCCGAGAAGATCCTCGAGCACTATCACGTGCGCCGCTATGTGAAGATCTCCCGCACCGTGCGCGCAGAGCACGACTTCAAGCAG
>JBOHZT010000320.1:0-4046 GCA_050738535.1 Steroidobacteraceae bacterium | reverse complement strand
TCGAATTCGGCCGCGAACGCCCCGGCGGCGTTCCCCGCCTCGGTCGACTCGATGGGAAAGGTGACGCCCCAGACCTGCGCGCGCGCCGCCGGGTCGAGGTCATCGAAGAACTCCGCAAAGCCGGCGATGAGATCGCACTTCGTCACCAGGAAGTACACCGGAACCTTGATACCGAGCTGCCGCCCGAGCTCGTCGAGCCGCTCGCGAATCGCCGTGACATGCCGTTCGCGCTCGCGCTCGCTCGAGGTGAGCAGGTCCGTCGCGCTCACGGCGACGATCACGCCGTTGATCGGCTGGCGGCCGCGGTTCCTGCGCAGCAGCTGCAGGAACGCGCTCCATCCGCGCGCATCCGCCTGCGCGCTCGAGTCCTGCGTCGTGTACCGCCCGGCCGTGTCGAGGAAGATCGCCTCGTCGGTGAACCACCAGTCGCAATTGCGCGTGCCGCCCACGCCGCGCACGGCTTCCGTCCCGAACTTCTGTGCGAGCGGGAAGTTCAGCCCCGAGTTGACGAGAATCGTGGTCTTGCCAGCGCCCGGCGGCCCAATGATCACGTACCACGGGAGGTCATAGAGGCTCGCCGCGCCCCGTTTTCTCGATCTCTTGAGCGCGTCGATCGCCTCCTCGAAGCGCTTGCGCAGCTGTGCGGCATCTCCGGAGTCGGGTCCGTCCGGCGCCGCGTCGGCGAGCGTGGCGTCCTGGGCAGCCACCTTCGCGGCGAGTTGCCGGCCGGCGCGCGCACTCCGCGCCTGCCGCAGCTGCACGTAAACGGCGTAGGCCACCGCAACGATCGCGATGGCGAGCATCCGCGCGACGGGACTCGCGAGCGGCACATGGCCGGCGAATGCGACATACGGCCCCGCGAACCAGATGATCACCGCGAGCAGCGCCAGGCCGAGGGTCACCAGGAGCATGCGGCTCTTGAGCACCGCAATCATTTCAAGTCCCCCGCAAGAGCACGATTTCCACCCGCCGGTTGCGCGCCCGGTTCTGCGGCAAGCTCGCCGGCCGGTAGAGCGGATCGGAGTCGCCCTTGCCGATCGTCTCGATGCGGCTCGCGTCGCCGATCTCGCCCTCGAGGCGCTTGGCCACCGTCACCGCACGGGCACGGGAGAGCTCGAAGTTGTTCTGGAACCGCAAGGAGTGCACGGGCTGATCGTCCGTATGGCCGATCACCAGGATCCGGCCCGGGACGGTCCCCAGCGCGACGCCGATCGCATGGATGAGCGACTGGTAGCGTGGGTTCACCCGCGCACTGCCGGAGGCGAACAGGCCCGGCACCGTCAGCGTGATGCGCGTGCGCGCGCCTTGCTCCTCGACCGACACCAGCCCCTCGCGGATCTCGCGGGCGAGCAGCGTCGCGAGCCCGCTCGGCGCGGCGTTCGGGAGCGTGGCTGCCGCTTCGAGCCGGTTCAAGCCTACGCTCGCCAGCACGGCGCTCACGGGCGCCGAGCGCCGGTTCAGCCGCGCAGCGAAGTACAGCCAGCTCCCGACCAGGATGGCACCGGCGGCTGCCGCGACCACCCACAGCGGCACCAGGCGCAAGACGGCGCTGCGCCGGTCCTCGACGCCCTTCCAGTGCAGGGACAGCGCGGGGTCGACGCTGCCCCGCAGCTGCTCGATGCGCACAAACAGGTCGCGCCGGATCTCCGCAAGCCGCATCGCGCCGCGCTCATCGAGCCGGTAGCGTCCTTCGAAGCCGAGCGACAGGCACACGTACCACAGCTCGAGGAGCGCGAGATAGCGCTGCGGCTCCGCGAGCAGCCGCTCGAGGATCTGGAAGAACTTCTCCCCGCCCTGCGCCTCGCGATGGAACGTCACGAGCAGCGATTGCGCGGCCCAGCCGCTCTGGGCTCCCCACGGCGTGTTGAGTACCGCCTCGTCGATGACCGTGCACAGCGCATAGCGCGCGGCGAGCGCATCCGCGTCGGGAATGCCGGCGCGCCGTGCTCGATCCTCGAAGGCGCGGACCTCCTGGACGGCCTGACGCCTCAGGTTCTCCACGTCCGCATTGGCGATCTGCCCGCGCAGACGCCCGGCGAGGACCAGCAAGGGGACGGCCGCCTGAAGCATCGGGTTGCGGCCGGCGGAGACGAATTCCGCGACGCCGGGGCCGAGGGCCCCCGGGCCGGGCGACGCCGCCGCGGTTCCGGACGACGCAGGCAGGTGCGGTGCGCCCTGCGGCGCCGCGGTGCCTCCTGCGGGCGGCGGTGCAACGGGCGCAGGCGCTCCCGGCCGCCGTCCCGGGCGCGGCCTCAGGATCGTCGCATCGCTCGGGGCGAACGGATCGTCGGGGGGCGTGCTCATCGATCAGCTCCGTATGGCCCAGAACTCGACCGCGAGACCCGGAAACTCGCCGGACTGGTGGATCGCGATGCCACCCGATGACTTGAGCGCGCGCCACATGTCGCTTTGCCGATCGAGCTCGAAGTAGGCGAAGCCGGCGTGATACGGGATCTGCCGCGGAGCGACCGGCATGGCCTGGATCGCGATGCCCGGTAGCTGCAGGTTCACCAGGTCGCGGATCTTCTCGACCGGTCCGATCTTGAGCTGCCGCGGGAAGCGCAGGCGAAACTCCTCCGTCGGCACGTCCGCCCGGGCCGCGAGCACGAACACCGCCGAATCGAACAGCGTGCGGTCACCGACGGTCCCCACGCTGATGCCGAATTTCTTCTGCGCGAGCGGAATGGGAATGGCGTTCTGCTCCAGCACGACGCTCAAGGCGCCGCGCAGCGCCTGGATGAGCGGCTCGAAGCTCGCTTGCAGCGCATCGTGACGGTAGCCCGGAAACTGCGGCGGACGTCGGGCGCTCGCAGTGAGCGTCGAGAGCTCGCCGGCGATCTCGAGCCCGAGCCGGTAGATGTCCTCGGGGTGGCAGCGCCCCGCCGCGGCGAGATGCGTCACGACCGGCTCGTAGCGATTGATCGCCTGCAGCATGAGAAAATCCGCGATCTCCGCCGCACCGCCCCGGCCGCTCGCGGCCGCACGCGCCGCGAGCGCCTCGCCGCGTTGGTGCAGCAAGCCTTGAAGCTCCGACAGGAAGGTCGCAAGGCGGGTCGCGGCGCTGCACGAGAGCACGGTCGGGATGAACCGCTCATCGAGCACGACCTGCTTGTCGGCCCGGCACTCCACGACGTGCGCCACCGGGATCTGCGCGAAATCCTCGGCCGGCTCGCTCTGGGGCATGAGCCGCGCACCGAGCGCCGCCACCTCGAGGTCGACGACCGAGGCGACATCCGACATCACGTCCCGCGTCTGATGGTCGAGGACCCGATAGCGCGCCACCTCGAGGGAGCCGTTGGCCCGCGCCGCAAGCGTGGCGCCCGCCCGCTGCAGCGGAATCGCGAGGTGCACCACTTGATCGCGCACCTGCGTGCCGAGCTCGAGCGGCGGCGGCAGCGGATCCGCGTCCGGCATGGCGAACGGCGTGCCGTCCGGAAAGACGCCGCACGCGCGGCGCAGCGCGAGCTTGCCGATCGCGAGCAGATCGCGCTCGATCTCGAGCTCCGTGAGCCCCCAGGAGTGCGTGCGCAGCGCGCCGATGCGGCCTTGCACGTAGGCTTCGAGGTAACGCTCCTGCTGCTGGAAGTGCTGCGGCCGCAGGAACAACCCCTCGGACCAGACGATGCGGTTTTTGTCGGACATGTCTCCCAGGACCTCTGAACAGTGCGACGCGCGCGCGTCAATCCGTGACGGCGATGCTCACCGCGTTCTTGCCGACGCGGACGGTCACGCGGCGCTTGGCGAGCAGCTTGAGCAAGGATTTGTGCGGCACGGGAATCACGGCGCGCCAGCGGCTCGCCCGCAGGTCGCGGTACGCCGCGGCAACGGCCAGGAACCGCGTCTCGGGCGATACGGCGAGGGGCAGCTGCAGCCGCTGCCCGGGAAACACCGTGCGCTCATCGCGCAGGATGAGGCTTGCGCCGAGCGTTGCCTGCTCCTTGTCGAAGAGGGCGAAGAAGTCGGCATCGTTGAACTGAGCGTCCCCGCGCAGTTGATAGATCCGCACCACCACCGGCGAGGCGCGCCCCTGCGAATCCGGATTCGCG
>JBOHZT010000319.1:0-4050 GCA_050738535.1 Steroidobacteraceae bacterium | reverse complement strand
CGGCGACACCAGTCTGGCTCGAGGAGAACAGATTCGAGAATTCGGTCCGCGAGCTCTTGAAGCCGACCGTCGCGACGTTTGCGAGATTGTTCGAAGTGACCGACAGATCGTCGTTCGCGGCGGTGAGGCCCGTCAGGGCGATGTTGAAGGACATGTGGGGAACTCCGTCGAGATAAAGGGGTGTGGGGTGTCCGGGTTCAGCGGGGGTCGTTACAGGACGCTCACGATCGAGTTCATGGGCGCGGTGCCGTTGCTCGTGTTCACGTCGAGTGCCTGCGTGGACGGGTCGACCGTGACGCTCGATACCTGGCTCTCGATGAGCGGCTTGACCGATTGGCTCGCGCCGTTCACCGTCGCATCGACGCTGAGGGTGTACGCGCCTGCGGGCGCGGCAGTCCCGGCGCTGGTCATGCCATCCCAGGTGAAGCTCGTGAGTCCGGAGGCCGCCGGAGTGAGGGCGAACGACCGCACCGGCGTGCCGCTCGAGTCGCTCACGGTGACCGTGAGCGCGCTTGCGCCTTGCGGGGCCGATACCGCGCCGGTCACCGTGCCGCCGGAGGTGAGGTTCGCTGTATCGAGCGGCACGAGCACTTGCTGGCCGAGGAGCGCCGCGCCGTTCGTGAGCTGCTGGGTCTGCAAGGTGGTTTGCATGCCCTGCAGGCTCGAGACCTCGCTCAGCCCCTCGATCTGCGAGAGGAACTGGGTGGGGTCGGCCGGATTGAGCGGGTTCTGATCCTGCATCTGCGCCGTGATGAGCTGCAAGAATCCGGTCTCGCTGATCTGCATGTTCGAGGGCGTGATCCCCGAGGCTTGGGATGCTGCGGTGCCTAGCGTGTTGATCGTGGAGGTGGTCATGGGATTCCTCGTGCTCAGGGTCGTTGAGGTGCGAGAGCGTGGGAGCGGACGGCTGCGGCGCTCGGCCTTCAGTCGCCGAGCTTGAGAGTGGCGAGCATCAGGTCCTTCGAGGTGTTCATCACCTCGACGTTGTCCTGGTAGGCGCGCGATGCCGAGATCATGTCGGTCATCTCCTCGATGACGTTCACATTCGGCGAGTAGACATTCCCGTTCGCATCCGCGAGGGGGTTGCCCGGATCGTGGGTGACCGTCGCAGGAGCGTCGCTCTCGACGATCCCCGCGACTTTCACCGCGGCGCCGGAATCGGAGCCCGTCCCGAGATCGGTGCCGAAGGCGCCGAGCGCGCTGCGGACGGTCTCGAAGACGGGATGGCGCGCCTTGTACACCGTGTTGGGGTTGCCGCTCACGCTGTCCGCGTTCGCGAGATTGCTCGCGATCGTGTTGAGCCGCACGGATTCGGCGGCGACGCCGGAGCCCGAGATGTCGAAGATACTGAAGCCAGACATGAGGTACGCTCCTGCGGCGGCTACGAGCCGGTGATCGCGGTCATGAGATTGCGCAGGCTGGTGGATAAGAAGGTGAGCGTCGCCTGGTAGCGCACGCTCGTCTTCGCGAAAGCCGCGTCCTCGAGCGCGGAGTCGACGGTGTTGCCGTCGAGCGAGGGGGCGAGCGGGACGCGGTATTTGAGATCGGTTCCGAGTCCGGTGGCGCCGGAGGCGCCGCCTGCCGCTCCCGCGGCACCGATATCGAGAGGGCTCGTCGTCTCGAGCGTCACTGGGGCGTCCGGTCCGCCGCTCGCCGCCGCGAGGGCGGCCCTGAAATCGATGTCGCGCGCCTTATAGTTCGGTGTATCGACGTTCGCGAGATTGTCCGCGATGACCTGCATGCGGCGCGATTGCAGCTCGAGCGCCTGCGGCTGAATTCCGAGATAGGCATCGAGACCGAGCGACATTGCGGACTCACCGTCAAAAAACGAGCGACGCGCTGATCGAAGCAATAGGCATGCCAAGCGGCGAATCACGCTGTTGCGGCGGGATTGATAGGTTCGGCGTGTGATCTGCGTTCGACGCTGCGGCAAGACCTTGCCGGTCGCGGGCATCCCGCGCCGGCCGCCGCTCGCGTCACGTCTGCTCGAGCGCGCTTGGCGCGCAACTTGCACCTGCCCGTGCGAGGAGTCACACCATGTCTGAAAACCGACGCTCCCTAGGCCACTCGATTCGACGCACTCGCGGCTCACCGCCCGGCCGGCTCGTGCTTGCGACCGCCGTCGCCGCGCTAGGACTCCTCTGTGGATCTTCGTGGAGCCAGGCGAGCCCGCGCGGCACCGTCGAGCCCGTCGCGGCCATTCGGGCTGCCGCGGCAGCCTATGTTCACGCGCAGCTCCCGGCCGCCGAGCACGCGCAGGTGACTGCCGGAGCACTCGACGATCGGCTGCGGCTCGCGCGCTGCGGGGTACCGCTCGAAGTTCAGCCTGCCGCCGGCACCGCCGCGATGGCGCGCTCTACGGTCCGCGTGGGCTGTACCGCCCCCGCGAGCTGGCAGATCTTCGTTCCGGTCACGGTGGTGCGGGAAATTTCCGTACTCGTGCTGCGCCATGCGGCCGCGCGCGGCGCGCACCTCACGAATACAGACGTCAATGTCGAGACCCGCAAGGTGACCGGCTTCACGCGCGCGTTCCTGGAGAGTCCCGCGGAGCTGCGCGGGCACAGTGTCGCGCGCATGCTGGCGGCCGGCACGCCGCTGACCGCGGACATGCTGACGGCCGATCCGGTGGTGCGGCGCGGGCAGCAAGTGACGCTCGTCGTTCAGGCAGCGGGCTTCGAGGTGCGCGCGGTCGGCCTGGCCCTGCAGGATGCCCCGGCGGGTGGCCGGCTCGACGTCGAGAATCTGAGCTCCCGTAAAGTCGTCCAGGGCATCGTCGCGAGCTCGGGCATCGTCGACGTGCGAGATTGAGCATGGCCGACACCCCTTCCAAAGGCATCGGTTCGTCCCAGTACCGCGAGCGGACGGCGCAGTTGCTGGCCGAGCAGGCTGCGGCGCTCGAGGAGCTCGCGGCGTTTCTGGAACGGGAGCACGAGTGCCTCGCCGGCAACGATGTGGCGGGCCTCGAGGCCGTGATGGAGGAGCGCCAACGCGCCGTCGCGCGGGTCGTGCGGGCCGATGGCGAGCGCGCCGCGCTGTGCCGCCGACTCGGATACGAAGTCAGCCCCGCCGGGCTCGCGGCGCTCATGCGCACCTGCGATGCCGGCGGCGTGCTCGCGGCTCAGTGGGCGCAGTGCATGGCGGTCGCCGCAAGGTGCCGGGCGCTCAACGATCGCAACGGCGCGCTCGCCGGCGCACGCCTGCGCCATGTCCGGGCGCGGCTCGCGACGCTGCTCCACGGCCGGGGCGAGGCCGTCGCCTACGGACCGCGCGGTGTCTGCGACTTCGGCTCCGTGGGCGGCGTCGTCAAGATCGATGTATAGGGCTAAAGTTGTGCGTGGGGATGCCGATACAGGCCCCGCAGGAACCGAAGGAGAGTCGTCGTGTCGAGCAAAGTGAGTGGCTTCGATGGGAGCCGGCCCACGACGGTGGGTGCGGGAGCCGTTCCCCAGGCCCTTCCGGGCCCCACGGGCGCATCACCCCTCGACTCGAGCGGCGGATCCGGGAACATCCACATCACGGACGTGGCCAGTCAGCTCGCGGCGTTGGAGCAGGCGACGCAGGCGCTTCCGGCGGTGGATACCGCCCGCGTGACGGCGCTGCGTACGTCGATCGAGCAGGGCACCTACACGGTCTCCCCTGATCATGTCGCCGACCGCCTGATGCAACTCGAGCGCTCCCTCGGCGGCCTCGGCTGACCGCGCCCTTCGGCTGGCGGCCGGGGCTCAGCGCAGCGCTTCCTCCAATTCCACGAGATCCGCAGCGGATTCGGCGACAAGCGCCTCGCAAGCGGCGCGGTCGAGCTCGAGCCGCGCGACGGGGCGCACATTGGCGAGCCGCGCCTCGAGCAGCCCCGGCTGATCCCGATACACGGCGATGAGCGTGGCGGTGACGAGCACGTCGCTCAGGCAGATCGGGCCGCGCGGCTCGCGGGCGAAATCCTCGGAGTCGCGCACCGCTTGCACGATCTCCTCCGCGATGCCCCAGTGCTCGAGCAGGGCGCAGGCGATCCCGAGGTGCCAGTCGCGCTCGATCGCCTGATAGCTCGCGAAG
>JBOHZT010000318.1:0-4082 GCA_050738535.1 Steroidobacteraceae bacterium | reverse complement strand
GATGCTCCGATACGAGATGTCGATCGCGGGATCCTTCCCCCGATAGGCGTGCGCACGCAGCACGTCCTCACGCAGCTCGATGCCGAGCCCCGGCTCCGCGGGCGGAACGATGAATCCGCCCTCCCATCGCAGCGGCTTCACGAGGATCTCGTCATAGAAGCCCGCCCACTTCTCGATACCCTCGGTGATGAGGAAATTGGGGCAGCAAGCGGCGACGTGCAGGCTCGCCACCGCCTCGATCGGACCGGAATAGACGTGCGGCGCGATCTGCGCGTAGTGGGTCTCGGCCATGCTCGCGATCTTCTTCGCCTCGAGGATCCCGCCGACCCGAGCGACGGCCGGCTGCACGATGCTGGCCGCTTGCGCCTCCAGCAGCTCGCGGAACTCGTACTTGGTCGAGAGCCTCTCGCCGGCGGCGACGGGAATACGGGTGGAGCGCGCGACCCGCGCCATCTCGCGCTTGTTCTCCGGCGGTGTCGGCTCCTCGAGCCACAGCGGATCGTACTTCTCGAGCCGACCCGCGAGCCGGATCGCGCTCGATGAGGTCATCTGCCCGTGGGTGCCGATGATGATGTCGCACCGATCGCCGACCGCCTCGCGTACCGCCTTGGTGATCGCCTCCGCGCGCGTCAAGGTCCCGAGGGAGAGCTGGAAAGGGGCATGCGCCGTTGCGAGCCCCACCGGGTCGAACTTCAGCGCGGTAAAGCCTTCCTTCACGTAGTGAGCGGCACGCTCTGCGAATACCAAAGGCTCCCCGCGCAAGTAGCTCTGCCTCGACTGCGAGGGGTCCGGGTAGATGTAGGTATAGGTGCGGATGCGCTCGTGGTACCTTCCGCCGAGGAGATTGTAGATCGGCTGGCCGGTCGCCTTGCCGATGATGTCCCAGCAGGCGATCTCGAACGCGCTGATGGCCGCCACCTTGGTGAGATCCGGATGCTGGTCGTAGCCGCTCGCGTAGATCCGCCTCCACAGCGACTCGATGGCGAACGGATCGGAGCCGATCACGAACCGCTCGCCGAGCGACTCGATCAGCTTGACGGCGGCATGGGGATCGAACGGGATCTCGAACGCCTCGCCGAAGCCCTTGATCCCGTCGCTCGTCGTGAGCGCCACGAATATCCAGTTGCGGCCGCCGAACCCGTGAGGATCCACCACGTAGGTCTCGAGGTCTGCAATCTTCATTTGGCACCCCTCCTCTCTCGGGCTCCGGTAGCCGGAATTCTATGCCCGCCGCCGCACTAGATCGATTCCAGCCACCTGGTCGAGTTGCACGGCCGCGAAGATCAGGGCCGGTCGGCCGCATCAGCTAGCAGCGCCCATCGCTCATGGTCGCGCCACTCACCGCCGATTTTGAGGTAGCGCGGCGAGTAGCCCTCCTTTTGGAACCCGAGCCGATTGATCAAGGCGATTGAGCGTACGTTGCCAGGCTGGATGTTCGCCTCGACGCGGTGTAAGCCGAGATCGCCGAAGGCGAATTCGACTGCTTGACGGACGGCCTCCGTCATCAGGCCCCTGCGGGCGAAGCGCGCCATGCCGTAAAAGCCCAGGTAAGCGCTCAGGAACACTCCCGTCACGATCTCGCTGAGATTGACGACACCTGCGATCTGACCGTCGCCGTCGAGCGCGAGGAAGCTGACATGCGGCCCCGTGGTCTTCTGCGCGAGCCATGAGTCGAATCCCGCCATATCGGTGAAGGGCTCGACCCAGGGCGCATGATAGTCGCGGCTCTCGCGCTGGGCCTGCACGAGCGCGGGACCGTCGGCACGCGTTGGCCGGCGCAGCAGGACACGTGGCATGGCCGCCTCCAGAACATTTTAGGTCGCGGCAATCTATCACCGGAACGCGATGCGCGTCGCGGCCGCGATTGGGCAGCAGCGCCCGGCCGGCGCGGGTAAGCTACGCCGCGGTGCAGTCCGGAGTCCGTCATGCTCGACGCTCCTGCGGTGTGGCTCGCTGATCGGCCGTCGCTCAGAGCCGCCTGGCTCACATGGCGCAACGCAGCGCGGCGCTGGCCGCTCGCGGCCGCCGGGTTTGCTGCTGTGCTCATCGCCCTCGTGGCGCTCGGCCGCTCGTCTCCGGTTGCTCATCTGCTGGCACGCGTCTCGGACGCGCCCTTCATCGTCGGAGTGATTACCGCTGCTTTGTTCGCAATGGGCATGCGCCGCCGCGGGCAGCGGCTCGCCAGAGAGCGGCACCGCAATTGGCTTGCGGCCCTGCCAAGCGACCTCTCTATGGCGGCGCGGACGGCCGGCGCGCCATTGCTGATAGGGGCCGGCCTGGTATTCGTCAGCGTCGCAGCCGAGCTTGTCGCGGGGCTGCCCGCCAGAGATTTCGCGGTGCTCGCTCTCGCGCTGGCGGCCGGCTGCATCGCAGCGCTCGTCATTACCACGCTCTCGATGGCCAGCGATGCGCGGCGCGCGCGCCGGACGGAACAAAGATCACGTCACGCGGCGCCTGCCTCTCGGTATGCCCGCGTCCGCCGGCCGCGGCGCCGCTGGGCGACGAACGCGAGCCTGCTACCGCTTGGCTACTGGTGCGTGGCCTACGCGAAGTTCCTGAATCGGCCGAAGGTCAAGGCGCGAAGGGTCGTGCCGCTGCTGCTCGCAATGCCCATGGGGGTGGCTGCCGCGGTAGTGCTCGCGGCGGCGGCCCTCTGGCTCATTACGCTGCACCTCTTCAATCTCTTGATCGGTATCGTCCGCGTGGGGTTCACGGCGACCTGGTGGCTCGCACCGACGCCAGTTCGTGCTGTCCGGTTTGCCGCTGCGGTATCGCACCGGGCGCTCGGCGCTCAGATCGCCGCGGGCGCGTTCCTGCTCGGCATGGTGTACGCGATGTCCGGTTATGCCGCCTGGCACGCCGCACTCGTGCGCATCGCCCTCGTGATGGGTGTCGCGTGGATCGTCAGCATCGGCGCCTGCATCCTCGCGCTGCGCACCAGGGAGGTCGCGCGATCCGCGTTACATCGTTGGATACGTTGACGGATGCGCTGGACGCGAGCTCCGCACCCGATGCGGCCGTCGTGCTGCGCGTCGTCGGGGTCACGGCCGGGTACGGCGCCGAGCCGGTCCTGACGGGGGTGAGCCTCGAATCGCCGCTCGGCGAATGGCTCGCGCTGCTCGGGCCGAACGGCAGCGGCAAGTCGACGCTCCTCTACTGCATCGCCGGCATGCTGCGGCCGAGTGCGGGCGACATGGAGATCTGCGGCTGCTCGGTCGCGCACGACGCGCGGACCGCGAAACGCTGGCTCGGGTTCGGCTGCGCGCCGGAGCGGCTGCCCGCCCTGCTGACCGGGCGCCAGTGCCTGGAGGTTTACGCTGCAGCGAAAGGACTGCACGAGATCGACACGGACGTGATCGAGCTTGCCCAGACCTTCGCGTTGACCCCGCTGCTCGATCAGTTCGTCGACCGGTACTCGCTCGGCACGCGGCAGAAGCTCGCCGTGCTCCTCGCGCTCCTCGGCGCGCCCCGCCTGATCGTGCTCGACGAAGCATTCAACGGGCTCGATCCGGCGAGCTCGCGCGTGCTGAAGCAACACCTGCGCAAGCTCGTCGAGAGCCGGCGCGCGAGCGTGCTGCTCGCGACCCACGCGCTCGACGTGGTGGAGCGCTACGCCGATCGCGCGGCGCTACTGCTCAACGGCCGTATCGTGCAAGTCTGGAGCGCCTCGCAGATTGCCGCCTCTCGAGCCTGCGAGGGCGGCTTGGAGGATGCCGTGTCGGCCGCAGCAGCCGCGCATTCCCACGCGTAGCTGTCGCCGCGTAGATGCAGCCTCTGACGTCGAGCCCAGCCGACAAGGCGCTACTTGGCGATCCCCAGGAACACGGCGAGCCGGCGCTCAATCTCGACCTGCGTGTCGGCTTCGATGTGCCCGAAGGCGCCGCCCAGCTTCTCGCGCTCGAGGGTCATGGCCTTGTCGACCATGACCTGGGACGGCCTCTCGAGACCGTTCTCCGCGAGCGCGAGGCATCGATCCCTCCTCCTTTGAGGATCACCTGCGGATGTTCGAGCTCGGCATGCCGCCACACGGCGGTCTCGCGATCGGCCTCGAGCGCCTGACGGCCCAGATCCTCGGCCTGCGG
>JBOHZT010000317.1:0-4132 GCA_050738535.1 Steroidobacteraceae bacterium | reverse complement strand
TCGTCTCGGTGATCTCGAGCTCGAGCGAGTTGGGCGACACGCCGTGCCGGCGGAATACCGAGCGGCATCGCAGGATGAAGCTCGCCTGGCGCAGCTGCTTCAGCGACAGATTGAGAGAAATGCGCCCGGGGTCTGCCGCTTCGCCCTGCATGCGGCGGTAGTCCCTGCACACCCGGTTCAGCACCCACTCCCCGATATCGAGGATGAGGTTGGTCTCCTCGGCGAGCGGGATGAACTGGCCGGGCGGGATGTCGCCGTGGCCCGGCAGGCGCCAGCGCAGCAGGGCCTCGGCGCCGATGATCCGTCCGTCGCGCAGGTCGACCTTCGGCTGGTAGCGGATGACGAGCTCGTCGCGCTCGAGGGCTCTGCGCAGCTTGCTCCTCAGCATCAGCCGCTCGACCGCCGCGGCGTTCATCTCGGGTGAATAGAAGGCGAACGTGTTGCCGCCGTTCTGCTTCGAGTAATACATGGCGGCATCGGCGTTGCGGATCAGGTCGATGACGTTCTCCGCATCGCGCGGGCAGAACGCGACCCCGATGCTCGCGGTGAGGAATACCTCGTGCTGGTTCAGCTGGAACACCCGGCTCACCTCGGTGAGGATCGAGCGGGCGAGGTGCGCCACGGGTCCGCGGCTGTCCGCCTCGACGGGGAGCCCCTCGATGAACAGCGCGAACTCGTCGCCCGCGAGCCGTCCGAGCGTGGTGCCGGGCGGCAGGGTCCGCGTCAGGCGCTCCGCGAGCACCTCGAGCACGCGGTCCCCGGCCCCGTGGCCGAAGGTGTCGTTCACCTCCTTGAAACGGTCCATGTCGAGATACAGCAGCGCGAGCGCCTGGTTGGCGCGGATGCCGCGCGCGATGCCCTGCTGCAGCAGGTGCTGGAACTGCATCCGGTTCGGCACCTTCGTGAGCGCGTCGTAGCGCGCGAGGTAGCGGATGCGCCGCTCCTGGCGCTTGCGGTCGGTGATGTTGCGCGCGACGAAGATGTTGCCCTGGAACTGCGGGTCGTCGCTCGCGATCTGCGAGCCCGTGAGCGATACCGGGATGGTCTGGCCTTCGCCGGTCCTCACCACGGTCTCGCGGGTGTCGTGCGCCGCCTGGAGCAGATCGAAGCCTTCGCGCTCGCCGGGGTCGAGGATCGCGAGGATGCTCCTGCCGAGCAGGTGTTCCTCGCCGCAGGCGAGGAGCTTCAAGGCCGCCTGGTTCGCCACTTTGACGATGCCGTCGGGCGAAGTCACGAAGACCGCATCCGTCAATCCGTTGAGAACGCTGCCGAGATAATCCTTCGTGATGGTGGTTTGCCGCAGCTTGTGTCGCATGCGCTCTAGCGCCTGCTCGAGCGCCCCGATCTCGCCACTCTGCGCCACGTCGAGCGGGCGGGTGTAGTCCCCCTGGCCGATGCGCTCGGCGCTCCTGATGAGCGCGCCGATCGGCCGCTCGACCCTGCGGCCAGCGCGCCAGGCGAGCGCCGCGCCCGCGAGTCCTCCGAACAGGGCGATGCCGCCCGTCGCGAGGAGCAGCAGACGGAAGTCCTCGGCGTCGCTCGAGGCAAGGTCGCTCGCGAGCGAGGCGATGGGCTGAGGCGCCGACTGGGCCACGGCCCGAAGTCCCACCGACTCGTGCTGCTGCTCGAGCGCGAAGAGTCCCGCGAGGATGGCGACGCCGAGCAGCACCGCCGCGAATGCTGCGGCGGCGTACTTGAGCTTCAAGCTTACGGCGCTCTTGCGATCCAACTCCTCGCTGCTCCAGACCGAATGAATAGGTCTCACGCGCCCAGTTGATTGTGGCGCGATCTTAACGCGCGCGGATCGCGCGGGCCACCTCATTCGATTCGATGCGCCGCGCGCTGCCCGCGCGCGGCGCGCGCCGGGCTAGCGGTCGCCGACCCACGCGCGGCGCAGATAGCGCACCATGAGGCCACGCACGGTGGCCATCGGGTCGGCGAGCGCGGAGAACACCGGAGGGTTGCGGCGCAGGAGCCGCCAGTTCTCGCTGCGCAGGATGAGCCGCAGGTACTGGAGGTTGCCGTCGATCGCCTCGATGTACGGATTACGGCCGTCGAAGAGAATCTCCAGATACCGGTACGCGCCGCCGAAGTGCCCGTCGAGGCGCGTTGCGCGCGTCTCCGTCACGAATTCCGGGGTTTGCCGCAGCAGGTCGAGACCCGAGGCGTACCGCACCTGCCGGCCCCCGTTCGAGGCGATGGGCAGCGCCATGCCGCCCAGCACGAATTCGGGGTAGAGCCGATCGCGGCATTTCTCGAGATAGCAGCGGTCGGCCATCTGCCCGATCATGTCCGCGGTGCCGATGAGGTGCCCCAGTTTGAGGTCGAGCGGGTCGGAGACGTCGATCGCGGAGAACGGCACCTCGTAGCCCGTGAAGTGCACGATCTCCTTGGCAATCGGGGCCCAGCGCACGAGCCCGACCGACGGCAGATAGCTCTCGAGGAAGCGCGCGCCGCGCGAGACGTGGATGCTGGTGAGCTGCGCGCCGTGAGCGAGCTCGGCCGCGTCGTCGGCGCGCCGCAGATAGCCCACGTCGTGGAACAGGCCGACGATGAGTCCGACCGTCGCCCGTTCCGGTCCGAGGCGCTGCGGCACATCGTGCTGTCGCTCGTAGCCGACAATCAGCCGCGCGAGCGCGAGCGTGATGTCGAGCGTGTGCTGGCGGTCGTGATAGACCGTGTCGACTCCGTAGTAGCCCGCGATCTCGCCGGCGAAGAGCTTCTCGAAGTAATCGAACGAGCGCGACAGCGGCTCGAGCGGCAAGTGGGGCCAGGTCTCGGCGTAGAGCTGCAGGACGGCCGTTTGCACGGCAGCCGTGGAGCTCACCTGGACCGTATTGGTGACATCGAAGTCGTTGCGGCGCGCGCTCCTCATCCTCGGATGGTGCCGCTCGCCGGGACCGGCGCCCGCGAAGCGCCGCACAGTTTGCGGAGGGCGCGCGCGGTCGCAGTGCCCAACGCCTGCCTGCGAGACGGCCGGCGGCGCCGAACCGTCGAGGCGCGGGCCGGACGGGTGACGGGGCGGGGGATATGTCATGCGGTGCATTCAGGCTCCGGCGCCGTGCTCGACGATGCCGTGCTGCGCGAGCAGCGCTCGCACTTCAGGCTTGCGGCCCCGGAACTCCACGAAGGCTTCGAGCGCATCGCGGCTGCCCCCGCGCGAGAGGATCGAGTCGAGGAAGCGCCGGGCCGTCGCGGGATCGAAGGCGCCTTGCTCCTCGAACGCCGAGAAGGCGTCCGCGGCGAGCACCTCCGCCCATTTGTAGCTGTAGTAGCCCGCCGCGTAGCCGCCGGCGAACACGTGCCCGAAGCTGTGCGCGAACCGGTTCCAGGCCGGCACCGGCACGACCGTCATCTCCTTGCGCACTGCGGCGAGGAGCTCGCCGACGCGCGATCCGCGCTGCGGGTCGTACTCGCAGTGCAGCCGGAAGTCGAACAGTGCGAGCTCGAGCTGCCGCATCATGGAAAGGCCCGCATGGAAGCTGCGCGTCGCGATGAGCTGCCGCTGCATCTGCGCAGGCAGCGGCGCGCCGGTCTCGACGTGGCGCGAGATCCGCTGCAGCACTTCGGGCTGCCAGGCGTAGTTCTCGAGGAATTGGCTCGGCAGCTCGATGGCGTCCCACGCCACCCCGTTCGTGCCGGCGACGCTCGGATAGCCGACGCGCGTGAGCAACTGATGCAGGCCGTGGCCGAACTCGTGGAACAGCGTGAGCACATCGTCGTGCGTCAGCAGGGCCGGCCGGCCTTGCGTCGGCGGCAGGAAGTTCGTGACCAGATAGGCGACCGGCAGCGCCTCGCCGGCCGGGAGGCTCTTGCGGCCGACGCATTCGTCCTGCCAGGCGCCGCTCCTCTTGTTGGGGCGCGCGTAAGGGTCGAGATAGAAGCTGCCCACGAGCTTGCCCCGGGCATCCTCGATCTCGAAGAAGCGCGCGTCCGGGTGCCAGACCGGAACGCCGCCGCGCTCCCGGATGCGCACGTCGAACAGACGCTGCGCCGCCTCGAACAGTCCCTCGAGCACGCGCGGTAATGGAAAGTAACCGCGCAGCTGCTCCTGGGAGATCGCGAACCGCGCCCGCTGCAGCCGCTCGGAGTAGAAGCTCACGTCCCACGCCTCGAGCTTGCGGCCGGCGAA
>JBOHZT010000316.1:0-4133 GCA_050738535.1 Steroidobacteraceae bacterium | reverse complement strand
CAGCGCTCGCGGCGGGACGGACGTCACCGGCGCACCGCTCGCTTTATGCCCGGCTGGGCGGCGCGCCGGTCGTGAAGGCTATCGTTTCCGATACGGTGGACGGCATGCTCGCCGACCGGCGCCTCAGCCCGCCGTTCCAGGGCGTGAACACGCGCCGCACGAAACGCCTGATCGCGCAGTTCATCTGCCAGCTCGCGGGCGGAGGGTGCCATTACGCCGGCGTCACGATGCACGAAGCGCATGCAAACCTGCACATCACCGAAGCGCAGTTCTTCGGAATGGTGCAGATCCTGCGCAAGGCGATGCGCCGGCATCACGTTCGCATCCGGGAGCGTAACGAGCTGCTCGCGCGACTCGCGCCGCTCGAGCCCGACATCGTGGAGGTCAAAGTGCCTCCGCCGCCGCGAGCGCATTGAAATGGAGCGCTTGCTCACGGGGCTCCGAGCACGCGCGGGTTGCGCGCTGACCGAGAGCCATGCGGTGCTCGCGCGGCACGCGGCGCTCGCGAGACACGCGGCGGTGAGAGCGCTTGCGGCGGTGCTGCTCGCGACGGCCGCGCTCGCACCGGTCAGCGCGCGCGCGGCCAATCTCCTCGTGCAGGTGGTGAGCGGCGCCGGACTGCCCGTCCCGAATGCCGTGGTCTATGCCGTTCCGGCGGTGCCGGTGGCGCATGGCAAGCTTGCGGGCGCCGTCATCGATCAAATCCATCGCCAATTCGTACCGCGCGTCAGCGTGGTGCAGGTCGGGACGGTCGTCGACTTTCCGAACAGCGACAACATTCTGCATTCCGTCTACTCCTTCTCGCCGGCGAAGGTCTTTCGGCTGAAGCTCTATGCCGGGCGATCCGCGCCGCCCGTCACGTTCGACAAGCCCGGTATCGTCGTTCTCGGCTGCGATATCCACGACGACATGATCGCGTGGCTGCTGGTCGTGAAGACGCCGTACTTCGCGAAGTCCGACGCGCAGGGGAGGGTGACGCTGCGCAACTTGCGCGCGGGAAATTACACCCTCGACGCCTGGCATGCGCCGATGCGTCAGGCCGTGCTGGCGCGGCGGCTGCGCGTCGCGCCCGGAGCGCCGCTTGGACCGATCACGGTACGGCTCGGCGCCGGCGACTCCCCCACGGAGGGCCCGGCCTCGGCGGGCGCGTCGCATTGAGCCGGCTGCGCAGTCTCAGAGTTCGCCTCGTCGTCTTCCTGGTCGTCCTGCTCGGCGCCGTCCAGGTCGCGGAGTTCGCGCTCACCAACCATGCGAGCTACGCCGCGGCCCGCAACAAGATCGAGGACCAGTTCGGAGTCGGCCAGCGGGTGTTCGCGCGCGTGCTCGCGCAGAATGCGGAGCACCAGGCGGAGGCGGCGCGGGTGCTCGCTTCGGACTTCCCGTTCCGGGAGGCGATCGCGACGGGTGATGCCGCGACTGTCGAGTCGGCCCTCGAGAACCACGGCGCGCGCATCCAGGCGCGCGCGCTGCTCTACGTCGACCTCGACGGCAAAGTCGTCGCCGATACGCTCCGCCCCGGAGCCCCGCAACACCCATTCGAGTTGCCCGCGCTCATTGCGGCGGCCCGGCATGGCGGCGAGGCGACCGCAATCGCGATGCTCGACGGGCGTGCACTGCAGCTGATCGCGGTTCCGGTTCGCGCGCCGCTCACGATCGGGTGGGTGATCGTCTGTTTTCCGATCGACGCGGCGCTCGCGCGGGACTTGCGCCAGCTCACCGGCCTCGAGGTGTCTTTCGCGGCCGCTCGACACGGGCGCTGGTCGGTGCTCGCGAGCACGCTTCCCGCCGCGGACGCCGCGAACCTGCCCTCGAGCCTGATGCGCGATGCGCGAGGCGTCGAGACAGGGGTGCTCGACGTGCCGAGCGGCGAGCAGCTGATCCGGGTGCTCCCGCTCGGCGCCGCGGGCGGGGAGCGGATCGTCGCCGTACTCGAGCGGCCCATCGCGTCCGCGCTCGCGAGCTTCCGCACGCTGCGCGCGACGCTGATCGGGCTCGGTGTCCTCAGCCTCGCGCTCTCGGTGATCGGGAGCATCCTCATTGCGCTCGGTATCACTCGGCCGCTCGCGGCGCTGCTCGCGGCGGTCAAGCGCATTCGGCAGGGAGACTATTCGCAGCCCGTCGGGATCCGCCGTGACGATGAGATCGGCGTGCTCGCCGAGGGGCTCGACCACATGCGCGCGGGCATCGCCGAGCGCGAGCAGCGCATCTTGAGGCTCGCCTACGAGGATCCGCTCACGCACCTTCCCAACCGCTCGCAGTTCTCGGAGGCGCTCGAGAGAGGGCTACAGGAGGCGCGGGCCGCCTCGAGCTCACTCGCCATCCTGATCATGGATCTCGACCGGTTCAAGTACGTGAACGACTCGCTCGGGCACGGCGTCGGGGACCACGTGCTGCAGGAGGTCGCTCGCCGGCTGCGCTCACTCGCGGAGGGGGCGCTTTGCATCGCGAGACTCGGGGGAGATGAATTCGCGGTCCTCACGCGGGACGCGTCGCCGGCGCGGGTGAAGCGCCTCGCGGAGCGCATCGTCGCCGTGCTCGAGCAGCCGATCCTCTACGAGGAGCAGCCGCTCGATGTGGGCGCGAGCATCGGCATCGCCTTCTATCCGCAGCATGCGCAGGACTCCCAAACCCTCGTGCGCAATGCGGACATCGCGATGTACGCCGCCAAGCGCTCGCGCAGCGGCTACAGCGTGTACGAGCCGTGCTACGACACGAGCCAGCAGGAGCATTTGTCGCTGCTGAGCGAGCTCAGGCGCGCGGTGGAGCAGGGGGAGCTGCGGCTGCACTATCAGCCGAAGCTCACGCTCTCCTCCTCGAGCGTGATGGCGGCCGAGGCGCTCATACGCTGGGAGCATCCGGTCCGCGGGCTCGTTCCGCCGGCCTTGTTCATCCCGTTCGCGGAGCACACGGGCTACATCAAGGCGCTCACGCGCTGGGTGCTCGGCGAGGCGCTGCGGCAGTGCGAAGTGTGGCGGCGCGAGGGCCGCGAGCTGCAGATCTCCGTCAACATCTCGGCACGGGATCTCATGAACCGCGATCTACCGGATCTGATCGCCGCGCTGCTGGAGAAGCATGCCGTGCCGGCGCGGATGCTGTGCCTCGAGATCACCGAGAGCGGGTTCATGGAGGATCCGCAGCACGCCCAGAAGGTGCTCGACCGGCTCGCCGAACTCGGTGTGGAGCTGTCGATCGACGATTATGGGACCGGCTACTCGTCATTGAGCTACATCATGCGACTGCCGGTCAACGAGCTGAAGATCGATCAGGCCTTCGTGAGCCGCATGAGCGAGAATCCGGATCTCGCGACCATCGTGCATTCCACCATCGAGCTCGGCCACAGCCTCGGCCTGAAGGTCGTCGCGGAGGGCGTCGAGGATCCGCGCGGTTTCGCGCTCCTGCGCGAGCTCGGGTGCGACAGCGCGCAGGGCTTCTACTTGAGCCCGCCGCTCGCGCCGGCGGATTTCGTCTGCTGGCTCGATGGCAGCGTGCCGCCGCGACGGCCCTCCGTCGAGCCGGACGAGCCGGCCAGCGCTCCTCCCGAAGCGCCTCCGCAAGCAGCGGCGAGCTGATCGCCTGCCGGTCGCTCGCGGTCCAGCCCTTGAGGTCGGGTCGCGTGGTCACCGCGAGGCATGCCCCGCTTACAGCCGCGCGGCCTGATATCCTTGGGCGCAGGCGGGGTGTCCTCAGCCTTTGAGGGGAGTCATGAGTCAGGATCCGATCGATTACTCGCGATTCAAGGCGCGTCCGGGCGGACCCCAGGGCCCGAAGCGGCCGCCTGGTCCGCGGCGCCCCCGGGGGCCGCAGATCCTCATCCTGATCATCGCCGCGCTCGCGGTGCTCGCCTATCTCGGCTCCACGACGATCTCCTACTACGTGGATTCCCTGTGGTTCGGCGCGCTCGGCTATGCCGCGGTGTTCTGGACCCGGCTCGACATCCAGGTGGCGATATTCTGCGCATTCGCGGTCGCGACCTTCATCGTGCTGTACGGGGCGTTCTGGGTGCTGAGGCCGGCGAACCTCGACCAGCTGCTCGGCGCGACCATTCTCGTCAATCAGCAGCGCGTGACACTGCCCATCGGGCCGCTCGTCACCTTGGGCGCGCTCATCGTCGCGATCGCGATCGCGGCCGAGGT
>JBOHZT010000315.1:0-4146 GCA_050738535.1 Steroidobacteraceae bacterium | reverse complement strand
GCCAAAGGATTGCCTGCCGCGTGATACACTGAATACACGCATTCATCTGGTGACCCATGGCGACCTCCATCCGGCTGGACGATAAGACCGAGCGGCGGCTCGAGCAGCTGGCCGTCCGCACAGGGCGGACCAAGGCCTATTACCTGCGCGAACTCATCACGAGCGGTCTCGATGAGCTGGAGGAGGCGTATCTCGCCGCCGCGACCCTCGAGCGGGTGCGCTCCGGGCGGGAGAAGGTCTACACGGCCGAGCAGGTGAGGACCGAGCTTGGCCTGCACGATTAGCTACACCGAGACCGCCCTCAAGCAGCTGCGCAAGCTCGATCGACCCACCGCCCGGCGCTTGGTCGATTTCATGGACGAGCGGATCGCGCCGCTCACCGATCCGCGCAGCCAGGGCAAGGCATTGCAGGGTCCGGCCTTCGCGACGTTGTGGCGCTACCGGGTGGGTGACTACCGGCTGGTGTGCGAGATTCAGGACGCAGCGCTCATCGTCCTGGTGGTGCAGATTGGACACCGCAAGGAGGTGTACCGCTGAGAGTCCCGTTCACTTTCGGGTGGCCGGCGGCAGCTCGAACAGCGCCCGGTCATCGGCGCGAGTGAGCGCTTGATCGAGCCATTGTCGGAACAGCGCCCGGTCAAGCTCGCCGGCTTCGACCTTGGCGAGCACGATGGCGCCGGCGAGGATCTTGCGGCGGGTATCGTCCTTTCGGACGCGACTGGAGAGCAGGGCGCGCTTTCTCGCCTCGGTGCGCGCCTGGCGAGCCTTCAGCTGCCGCAGCTTCTCTTCGAGCCCGGTGATGCGGTCATCGAGTTTTCCCGTCACGTCGGTTTCTCCTGAGCGCGGAGGGGTGCGAGCGTCCGACCGCCTTCGCTCCCCACCGTCGCCAGATCAGATCATCAAGCTTCGATAGCTGAGCGCGGCCGCCGGAATCGCGCGCCCGGCCCCCCACCTTGCCGAACCTCTCCGCCACGACCACCGTCTGCGAACGAAGAGTGCGGCGTTGAGCGTTGCACTCGGCTCGAGCGGAGCGTAATCTTCCCCCGCAGTGGTAGCAAGGGCGCACTTACGAAAAGTCTGGCCCAAAGCGGCCAGACTTTTCTCCAGCGCGCCAAGGGGCTGTCGCCCCCTGGACCCCACGCCGGCTTCCAGCCGGCGAAGACGAAGAGGCGCGAGCGCGAATGGCGATCTATCACCTGTCAGTGAAGCCGGTGAGCCGCGGTGGGGGCCGGTCGGCACCCGCGGCTTCCGCGTACCGCGCCGCCGAGCTCGTCCACGACCACACCACTGGGCAGACCTTCGACTACTCGCGCAAGCGCGGCGTCGAGCACGCCGAGATCGTCCTGCCGACCGCGGCCGCCCGGCGCGACATCAACTGGGCCCGCGATCGCGAAGCGCTCTGGAATGCCGCCGAGCGAGCCGAGAACCGCAGCAACTCACGCGTCGCCCGGGAGTACGAGCTCGCATTGCCGCACGAGCTCACCAGGCCTCAGCGGCTCGAGCTCGTGCAGACCTTCGCCTTGGAGATCGCCAACCGCCACGGCGTGGCGGTGGACTTCGCGATCCACGCCCCGCACCGGGAGGGGGATCGGAGAAACCACCACGCGCACTTGCTCGCGACGACCCGGGTGATCGAGCCTGCCGGCCTCGGCGAGAAGGCGACGATCGAGTGGTCGGACACCAACCGCCGCAAGGCGAAGCTCGAGCCGGCCAAAAAAGAGATCGAGGCGATCCGCGAGCGCTGGGCGGTCCTCGCGAACGAGAAGCTCCACGAGTACGGCATCGAGGCGCGGATCGATCACCGGAGCCTCGAGGCCCAAGGGGTCGAGCGGGAGCCAACCTCGCACCTGGGGCCCTCCGTCTCGGCCCTGGAGCGGCGGGGGATCGAGACCGAGGTCGGTCAGCGCCTGAAGCGCGAAGGGCTCGAAGCCGCACAGCGCCGCTTGGAGCGCGCCGCCGAGCTCGGAAAGCTCGAGCGCGAGCAGCGCGAGCTCACGGCCTCGATCCTCGATGTGTCCGGCAACGTCGCGGCGGCCCGGCGCGAGCGGGATCTGACGCTGACCCTCTCCCCGGCGCGCAGCCTCGATGAGCTGCAGAAGGAGGGGCGCGAGAAATGGCTCGCGATGCGCGCCGAGCGGCTGGCGAAGGAGGGCACGCCCGAGCAAGGCCGGTCCCTCGAGGAGCAACAGAAACGAGCCGTCGAGAGATGGCTCGAGTACCGGCGCAATCAGGAGCTTGGTAAGGGGCGGGAGCCGGAGAAATCGCGGGAGCGCGAGGGCCCGGAGAAAGATCTCGGCCGCGGGAAAGAACACGACGGACCCGAGATCGAATGAACTCCGGCTACGGCCTTTCGATCAGCCGGCCGGTCACGAACTTGTGCAGTACGCTCGAGATCAAGGTCTGATACGGCAGGCCTTCCGCTGCCGCACGCGCCTGCAGGCTTTCGAGCACGGGGGAGGAGAGCCGAATGTTCAGGCGCCGATTCTTCGCCAGGGTCGCACGCGCGGCGCTCTGGAAGCGGCGCAGGTCCTCGGGCCCGCGTACGCTCGAGCGCAGCTCGCCGTGCTCGTACTCGGCGAGGAGCCGTTCCTCGGCCGCGGCATTCTTGCGGCTCGCGGTCTTACGCTTCGGGGTTGTCGCTCGATTCTTCATGGCGGGTCCTCTTTCGCAGGTAATCCCGTGTGGCCTTGCGGCTCGGGATGATGGTTTTCAAGAAGTAGAAGTTCGCCTCCTCGACGAAGGGCACCAAGTACGCGTACTCGCGCCACTCGACCACGAGCACGGACTGTCGGGGGTAGCGCGCGGCGTTGCGATGCTTCAGCACATCGCGCAGGCCGCCGGCCGCAATTGCGCTCACGATCTCCTCGAAGGAGACGGTGCGCGAGCGGCGCAGCTCGGCGTTCTTGGTCTCGTTCCAGCGGAACTCCTTCATGCGCGTATAGTATGACAACGTGTGCCGTTTGGCATCACTCAGCGGAGAGGTGCGAGCGGTGCCTGCGGCCGGAGCGGACGCTCGCGGGGGGCGGCAGCGCGACCCGCGGTCGGCCGCGAGAGATCGAATGGACGGAATCCGGACGTCCGGTCAGCTACAGTCCCCGTGGGGGAGGGGGCGTTGAACGTGGTTCATCACGATTCGCTGATTCACGGCTGGACGCACGGCACCAAGAGTCTCGTGCTCCTCTACGCCATTTTCGCCGCCGCATCGTTCGCGGGCTTGAAACAAGGCCGGGCGACGGCACGCGCGTATGTGCTCTGGCCGTTCACGACGCTCATAACGCTCTTCGTCGTGGGGCTCGCGAGCGAATTCATCGTCTCGGCGTTGAGCAAGCTGATCGGAGAGACCTCCGTCGCCAAGAACCTCGCGTCCCTGGCGGTCTACATCGCCGGCGGCTTTCTCGGCGGGCTCTTTTGGGCCCGGCGGGGCAGGCCGTTGGCTGCGATCGAGCGGCGCGGCGCAATGCTGTTCGATGGCCAGGCCGCCCAACGCGAGACCCGGAAGCTGCGCGCCAAGGCCGGCGCGCAGTCGATGCTCACCGTCGCCGGCGTCGCGGTGCCGTTCGAGGACGAGACGAAACACTTCAAGCTCCTCGGCGCCACCGGTACCGGCAAGAGCACCGCGATCCGCGAGCTCCTGCACGGCGCCCTGAATCGCGGCGACCGGGCCGTCATCGCCGACCCGGACGGCGGGTATCTCTCGCGCTTCTACGATCCGGCGCGCGGCGATGTGATCCTGAACCCCTTCGATGTCCGATCGGCGAAGTGGGACCTGTTCGCCGAGCTCAGGAACACCTACGACGTCGACGAGCTCGCGCAGGCGTTCATTCCGGACCGAGGATCGGATCCCACCTGGACGACCTTCGCGCGAACGCTCTTCTCCGCTATCACCAGCCAGGCGCAGATCGCCGGCATTCGTGATGTCGCGGAGCTTTATCGTCTGCTGGTTGCCGCCCCGAAGCAGGAGCTCGTCGCGCTCGCGGCCGGGACGCCGGCGGCGCCGTTTCTCGAGGAAGGGAGCGAGAAGCTTTTTCAGGGCGCGCGCTCGACGGTGACGGCGGCCGTCAAGAGCCTGGACTTCGTGCGCCGGCAGCCGGGTTCTTTGGTGTCCGTGCGCGAGTGGATCAAGTCGGGACGCGGCGTGCTGTTCCT
>JBOHZT010000314.1:0-4164 GCA_050738535.1 Steroidobacteraceae bacterium | reverse complement strand
CTCGAGGCGTTGCGGCGCCGGTGCGATGCGACCGGCGCGGCACTGATTTTCGACGAGGTGCAGTGCGGCGTGGGCCGGACCGGACACCCTTTCGCGGCGAATCTCTACGGCGTGACGCCGGACATGATCACGTGCGCCAAGGCGCTCGGCAACGGCTTCCCCTGCGCCGCGCTGATGATGTCGCCGAAGCTCGCCGCCGCGGTGCGGCTCGACGCGCTCGGCACGACGTTCGGCGGAGGTCCGCTCGCCTGCGCCGCGATCGAGGCCGTCATCGACGCCATCGAATCGGAGCATCTGCTCGAGCGCGTCCGGCGCGTGGCGGAGTATCTGCGCCGGACTTGCATGGTCGGCCCCGTCACCGGCCATCAGGGAGCGGGCCTGCTCACGGGGCTGCGCACGACGCGGCCTGCGAAGGAGATCCAGGCCGAGCTCCTGGCGCGCGGGATCCTCGTCGGCACCAGCAGCGATCCGCGAGTGCTGCGCATCCTCGCGCCCTATGTCATCGAGGAGTCGCACGTCGATGTGCTGCGCGAGGCTTTGCAGGGGCTGCCGCCATGAAGCGGTTCGTCGATCTCGCCCATTTCGGCCGCGAGGAAATCGACGCGCTGCTCGAGCTCGCCCGGCGGCTCGAGGCGCGTCCGGAGCCGGCAGCCCTCGCGGGAAAGATCCTCGCGCTGCTGTTCTTCAATCCTTCGCTGCGAACGCTCGCGTCGTTCCAGGCGGGCATGGCGCGGCTCGGCGGGACGTCCGTCGTCATCACGCCGGGCCAGGGGACGTACCAGATGGAGACGCGGCTCGGTGCCGTGATGAACGGCGCCGCCGCGGAGCACGTGCGCGAAGGCATCCCGGTCCTCGCGAGCTACTGCGACGCGCTCGGCATTCGCGCATTCGGCGAGGGCCGCAGCCTTGCCGACGACCTCGCGGAGACGAGCTTCAACACGATGGCCGCGCTGGTGGACAAGCCGCTCGTCAACCTCGAGTCGGCCGCCAACCATCCCTGTCAGGCGCTTGCCGACTGGAAGACGCTCGACGACTGCGGCGTGTCGCACGGGGGCCGCTTCGTGCTCTCGTGGGCGTATCATCCGCGCGCGCTGCCGCTCGCCGTGCCGGCGGCCGTGACGCACATGGCGGCGATGCGCGGCATGGAGGTGATCGTGCTGCGGCCGGAAGGGTTCGGCCTGCCTCGGCCGGTGCTCGAGAAGGCTCGGCGCGCGGCCGCGGCCTCCGGCGGCTCCGTGCGCGAGACGGACGATCGCCGCGACGCGCTCACCGGCGCACACGTCGTTTACGCGAAAGAGTGGGGCTCGCCGCAGCATTACGGCGATGCCGAGGCCGACGCGCGTCTGCGCGCGGGCCTCACGGATTGGTGCGTGCGCGAGAGTTGGTTCGCGCCTGCCGCGGAGGATTGTCGGCTCATGCACTGCCTGCCGGTCCGCCGCAACACCGCGGTCGCCGACGAAATGCTCGACGGGCCGCGCAGCCTCGTGCAGCGCGAGGCCGCGAATCGCCTCTGGGCCCAGATGGCGGTGCTCTACCGATTGCTCAAAGGAGTCTGACGAGTGCTCATGCTCAAGACGGATCAGGCGCTCGCCGTTCGAGCGCTGCGCAGCGCCGTGCCCTATATCCGCATGTACAAGGGCAAGGTCTTCGTGGTGAAGGCGGGCGGCGGGGTGTTCGGCGATGAGGCCGCGACGCGCAGTCTCATGGAGCAGATCGGCATCCTGCACTATTTCGGCGTGCGCGTCGTGCTGGTGCACGGGGGCGGACCGCAGCTCACCGAATTCGCGGACGCGCTCGGGGTGCCGGCGCGCATCGTCCAGGGACGCCGGATCACGGATGCGAAGTCGGTCGAGCTCACTGCGATGGTGCTCAATGGTCTCATCAACACTCGCATCCTCGCGCTCTGCCGGGAGCTCGACATCGAGGCCATCGGCGTGAGCGGCGTCGATGCAGGACTGATTCGCGCACACAAGCGGCCTCCGTCGCGGCTCGAGGGGAGCGAGGAGACGGTGGACTTCGGTTTCGTCGGCGACATCGATGCGATCGACACGAGCGTCATCACGAAGCTGCTCGATGGAGGGCTGATGCCGGTGGTGAGCCCGCTTTCCGCGGACCGCCACGGCGTGCTGCTCAACATCAATGCCGATACCGTGGCAGCGGCGCTCGGGGCGGCGCTCGGGGCCGAGAAGCTGATCGTGTGTACCGGCGCGCCGGGCATTCTCGAGCGGGTGGAGGATCCGGGCTCGCTCGTCTCCTACACCGACTTGAAGGGCCTCGAGCGCTTGCGGACCGAGGGCTGCATGCAGGACGGCATGCTGCCGAAGGCGCGGGCCATCGAGCATGCGATTCGCGGCGGCGTGCGCCGGGTGCACGTCGTCTCCTACAAGTCGCCGGAGGGTATCCTCGGCGAGGTGTTCACGAACGAGGGCACGGGCACGCTCATCGTGGCCGACCTCAATGCGCTCACCGCGGCCGAGCAGCAGGTGAGCGGCGCCGCGCAGGCAAATCCCGCGGCGTTCAAGGGCGGTTGAGCGCCGCAGTCGCAGCGAGCGATGCCATGACGAGACTGTGGGACAAGGGCGCGCCGCTCGACGAGCGGGTGCTGCGCTACACGGCGGGCGAGGACTACGCGCTCGACGAGCGGCTCGTGCGCTACGACATCGAGGCCTCGATCGCACACGCGAGCATGCTGTGCGAACGCCGGCTGCTGGCGCGCGCGGACCTCGAGGCCATTCGTTCCGGGCTCACGGCGCTCGGCGAGGAGCATGCCCGCGGGGTCTGGAAGATCGAGCTCGCGGACGAGGACGGGCAGACGGCGCTCGAGCGCCGTCTCACCGAGCGGATCGGCCCTGCAGGGGGCCGCATTCATCTCGGCCGGTCGCGCAACGACCAGGTGCTCACCGCGATTCGCTTGTATCTGCGCGCTGAGACCGAGGCGCTCGCCGGCGGCGCCGAGCGCGTCGCGCAATCGCTCGATGCCCTCGCGGCACGCCACGCCGGCGTCGAGCTCCCCGGTTACACGCACATGCAGCAGGCGATGCCGAGCTCGGTGGCGCTGTGGGCGGCAGGCTTCGCGGCGGAGATTCGGGACGACGCCGAGGGGCTGCGCACGGCGCGGCGGCGCCTGATGCGTAATCCTCTCGGGTCCGCGGCAGGATATGGCACGCCCGGGTTGCCGCTCGACCGGGACTCGACCGCGCGCGCGCTCGGCTTCGCGGGCCCCCAGGAGCCCGTGACGGCGGTGCAGCTCTCGCGGGGCAAGGCGGAGGCGGGCGTGCTCTTCGAGCTCGCCTTGCTCGCCCAGGACCTCGGACGCTTCGCCGCGGACGTGCTCCTCTTCTATACGCGGGAGTTCGGGTTCCTCGAGCTGCCGGATGCGTTCACGACCGGCTCGTCGATCATGCCGCAGAAGCGCAATCCGGACGTGTTCGAGCTGGTGCGCGGACGATCGGCAACGGCACGCGCTTGCCTCGCCGAGGTGCTCGGCATCACGGCGAAGCTGCCTTCCGGATATCAGCGCGATCTGCAGCTCATCAAGGCGCCGCTGTTTCGCGGCATCGATCGCGCCGCGGAGACGCTCGACATCCTGCCGTCCGCGATCGATGCGATGCGCTTCCGCGCCGACCGGATCGAGCTCGATTCCGCGATCCACGCCGCGCAGGAGGCCTATGCGCTCGTCGTGTCCGAAGGCATCCCGTTCCGGGAGGCCTATCGTCGGGTCGCGGGGAAGCTGAAGCGGTGAGCTCGGTGTTCCCGGCGCCGCCCGGCATGGGCAGCCCCGAGCACGAATCGCTGGTCGTCTACACCCACGTCATCTATGGCCTGCACGCGCTCTCGGCGCTGATCGGCATCACGAGCGCGGCGACGGTGGTGGGGAGCTTTCTCTTTGGTCTGCCGTCGATCGTGGCGGTGATCATGAACTACGCGCGCCGTTCCGCCGTGCGGGGCACCGTGCTCGAGTCGCACTTCCGCTGGCAGATCCGCACGTTCTGGTTCGGGCTGCTGTTCTCCTGCATCGTCGTCGCGGTGTCGATGCCGCTGATGCTGGTGTTGATCGGATTCGTCACTCTGACGGTCGGGATCGGGATCGTCGGGCTGTGGCTCATCTATCGGATCGTGCGCGGGTGGCTGGCGCTGCGGGAGAGGCGGGCGATGTACGCGTGA
>JBOHZT010000313.1:0-4167 GCA_050738535.1 Steroidobacteraceae bacterium | reverse complement strand
TGACGGCCGCCTTCGCCATGGCCGAGGCGGCCGGGCTGTCCTCGCTCACCGGCTTCGCCCTGAAGTACGCGGCCGGCCGGGAGCGGCCCTATCAAACCCCCGGCCCCAACCACTGGGGCGCCGGCGGATCCTCGTTCCCCTCGCTCCACGCGACCGCGGCATTCGCGATCGGCACCGTCTTCGCAGAATCCGGCCAGGGCGGCTACCGCTGGGTGACCCGGATCCTCGGGTACGGCGTCGCAGGATTCACCGCCTACGAGCGGCTGCGCCACAACGACCACTGGCTCTCCGATGTGGTCGCCGGAGCGGCGCTCGGCGCCTCCTCCGCCGTATTCGTCCTGCACCGCACCTACGGCGGCCCCTCCTCCGATTTCTCGCTGGTGCCCCTGGACGGCGGCCTCATGCTCGCCTTCCACGCAACGCTCCCTTGACCCAATGGCCCAATGGCCCGACGGACCGATGACCCGAAGGACCTGATGACCCGACGGGCCGACGGGCCGACAAGCTGATGGGCTGATGAAGGGCGTCCGAGGCCGCCGTGCTCTCCGCCATGGCACACGGTCGAGACGCGGACGCGTCGAAGGCCGCCCGGATCGCCTACGGCGCGACGCTCGCGAGCCTCGGGCTCGACGCCGATCGCGGGCGGCTGTATGTTGATTTGGCGATGATGTCCTTGTCGGAGGCCGCCCGCCGGGCGTTACAGTCTATGGATCCTGCAAAGCACGAGTATCTCAGTCCGTTCGCCAGGCAGTACTTTGGCCAAGGGAAGGCCGAGGGGAAGGCCGAAGGAATAGCCGAGGGGAAGGCTGAAGGAAAAGCAGAGGGCCAGCTGGAAGGCCGCGCGGCGCTCCTCAGCAAGCAGTTGGCGTTGCGCTTTGGTCCGTTGCCGGCGCAGGCGAAAGCGCGGATTCGCGCGGCGGGGATCGCCGAGCTCGATGCCCTGGCGACGCGCGTGCTCACGGCGCGCACGCTCGATGAGGCCCTCGCAGCTCCGTGAGCGGTCGCCGCCGCGATGACCCGGCCGGTCACTTGGCCGCTTCCGCTGCCTGCACGACGATGCAGGAACTGTGGCACCATGGGCCACTGCTCCCCGTGAGGTTTCCTCCGTTCGTGTCCGACAACGTCGACCGGGTCGTCGCGTCCCTCCCACGCGGACGCGGGATCTGATCGTCCTCGGCTCCCGGAGTTCACACCATGGCTCACATCGACACAACGGATCGAGCGGATCGAGCGGGTCGCCCGCACGCGCGAGCGACCGGGTGCGCCGCGTTCGTGATCGCCGCCATCCTCGTCACGGCTTGCTGCGCGAGCTGCACCGGGCGCGCGCCCCGGACGACGTGGAGCGCTCGGGCGGCAGCCACCTACCTCGATCAGCGGGAGGATTGGTGGATGCACTGGCGAGGCGCCGTGCGCGACCACGGAACGTTCTGCATCTCCTGCCACACGTCATTACCCTACGCGCTCGCGCGCCCGCGCCTCGATGCGGTACTGCATCGGGAAGCGCCCGGCAGCACGGAGAGCGCGCTCACGCAGGATGTGATCAAGCGTGTGGCCCTGTGGAGCGAGACTCGGCCGTACTACACCGATAGCCGTAGCGGTCCCCACAAGTCCGCTCAGTCCCGCGGTACGGAGGCGGTGCTCAATGCGCTGATTCTCGCGATGGATGACGCGCGCACCGGGCAATTGAGTCCCCACACCCTCATGGCGTTCAAGGACATGTGGACGCTCCAGGAGACGACGGGTGCCGCTGCGGGCGCATGGCCCTGGCTCGATTTCGGCCTCGAGCCTTGGGAGGTGAAGGACGCGCGGTATTACGGTGCGGCGATGGCGGCTCTCGCGGTCGGCGTCGCTCCGCAGGGCTACCGCTCGACACCCGCGATCCAGGCATCGCTCGCGCGGCTGCGCGGCTATCTCGAGCGCCACTACGCCGACCAGCCGCTTCACCAGAAGCTGGCGCTCCTCTGGGCGGCATCCGCGCTGCCCGGCCTCGAGAGCTCCGCGCGGCGCAAGTCGATCATCGACGCCGTGCTGCGCAAGCAGCATTCCGACGGGAGCTGGAGCCTGTACTCGCTCTCTCCGAGCTACCGGCGCGGCCGAAGGCTCTTCAAGCTGTGGGGCGACGGTTACGCGACGGCCTATGTGACCTTCGTCCTGCAGCAGGCTGGCGTGCCCCGCACGAATCCCGCGCTCGTGCGCGGCCTCGCTTGGCTCGTGCGGCACCAGCGCTTACCGGAGGGGCGCTGGGTCACGAGTTCCATCAACGAATGGCAGAGCTCGTCGAACCCGGAAAGCCGGTTCATGAGCGACGCGGCGACCGCCTATGCGGTCCTTGCCCTCACGGACGCAGGCCCGCCGAGCCCCTTGCAATAGCTGCTCGCGCGGCCGAGCACGGCAGCGATTCGCCGCCTAGACCCGAAGGCGCGGCGCTCGGGGCCTCCTCCGCGGTGTTCGTCCTGCACCGCACCTACGGCGGCTTCTCGTCCGATTTCTCGCTGGTGCCCATGGACGGCGGCCTCATGCTCGCCTTCCACGCAACGCTCCAGTAAGCGCCGCGCTGCATTGTTCCAGGGCAATGATGCATTGCCCTCCGCGCCCGGGAACTATGGCAGAGCCCAACGATATCGCCGCCGTCGCGGAGCTCGCTCTGCGGGTCGCGGAGCCGCTTGCCGCGGTCGTCGCAAGCCTGGAGCACGGCTGATCGAGGCACCTGCGAGTGCGGGTGGCGACAATTTCACGCATCCGCGATATTGCGCCCCATTGTCCATTAAGTGATACACTTTCAGGACTTTCCTAATACGACGGTCCTAACCCGACTGTCTCTAGTGTAGCCGCGTGGACAATCCGTTTCAGTACGGCGCCGAGCTCAAGCCAGAGCAAATCGTCGATCGCAAACTGGAGATCCGCGATACCGCGCGCGCGGTAACGGAGCAGGGACGGCTCTTTCTGATTGGTCCTCGACGCTTCGGCAAATCGGCGATCCTGAGAGCAGCGGCGACACAGGCGCGGGGCGCCGGCGCGATCGTACTCCTGCTCGACGCCGAGGCTTATCCAGACACGGCTGGCCTCGTAGGCGCCCTCGTCACCGAGTCTGCCAAGGCGCTGAAGAGCGACGTGTCGCGGACGGGCGAGCGGATCCTGCGCTTCTTCTCGCGTTTACGACCGATGATCACTTACAACCCGCTAGAGGGGAGCTGGACCGGCGGCGTCAACGTCGACGGCAATCCGGACTCAGACCAGACCCCGATGCTGATCGAAGCGCTCGATGGCATCGGCCGCCTTGCGGCGGATACCGGAAAGCCCGTGGCCATCATGATCGACGAATTTCACAAGGCGCTCCGGTGGGGCGCGGAAAGCGCGGAAGGACAGATCCGCGCGGCCGTGCAACGTCATCCGGAAGTGGGCTTCGTATTCTCCGGCTCCAAGACGACGTTGCTCAACGATATGACGCTGAACCCGGCGCGGCCCTTCTACCGCATGGGAATCCGGCACTTTCTAGGTCCGCTGCCGCGCGAGGAATTCCGGCCGTTCATCGCACAGGGCTTCGAGCGCGGCGGTCATCACGCCAATCCCAATGCGGTCGAGTATATTCTCGACTGCGCGGAGGACGTGCCCTACAACGTTCAGGCGCTCGCGAGCACCCTCTGGGAGCGGCTGCGGGATGAGCCGCGCTGCGAAGTCACGCAGGATCTGGTCCGAGAAGCTCTGAAACTACTCGTAGCCCGCGATAGCCCCTTCTATGTCACGCTCTGGAACGGACTCACCAATGTCCAGCAGCGCGTGCTGTCGGCAGTCGTCGCAGAGAAGAGCATGGGCCTCACCTCCGGCGCCGTCACCCGACGGCACGCAGTCTCCGCGAGTACCATGAGCAAGACGTTGCGATTGCTCGAGGAGCGCGAGATCTTGCGGCGGGAGGAGCAGCCTGGCTCGGTCAGGTGGCGCCTGGAGGATCCATTCTTTGCCGCATGGCTGGCGCCCTGAACCGGCCCCTTCACGGCGGGCACGACGGGGCTCGGGTCATCCAGCGATGACCTCACGGATGCGCTGCCCGCCGCGGCCCTGCTCGTCGGGACCTACTTCTACTCGACGGAGTACCAGCACCCGAACGCCATGACGGCCGCCTTCGCCATGGCCGAGGCGGCCGGGCTGTCCTCGCTCACCGGCTTCGCC
>JBOHZT010000312.1:0-4196 GCA_050738535.1 Steroidobacteraceae bacterium | reverse complement strand
ATGCACAGCATCTTCTGGCGCAACCTCGCGCCCAAGGCGGGCGGCAGGCCGACGGGCGAGCTCGCGCAGGCGCTCGACAAGAACTTCGGCAGCTTCGATGCGTTCAAGCAGCAGCTCAACAAGACGGCCGCCACCATCATGGGATCGGGCTGGGCCGCGCTGATGTGGGACACGCTGTCCTCGCAGCTCATCATCGCCCAGATCCACGACCATCAGTCGAGCACCATCGAGGGCGCCGTGCCGCTGCTCGTGATCGACGCCTGGGAGCACGCGTTCTATCTGCAGTACCAGAACGAGAAGACCAAATTCTTCGATGCCGTCTGGAACCTGTGGAACTGGAATGACGTCGCGGCGCGCTTCGCCGACGCCAGGAAGTCCGGTCTGCACCTTGCGAATGTGGCGGAGGTCGCGACCTGATCCGGCGGGCCCGCCCCTCTTCGCGGCGTGAGCGACACAGGGGCGGATCGCGGGCGCCGGGGCACACGAAGTATCCGCCGCTCGGCGACTACGCGCTCATCGGGGACTGTCATACCTCGGCGCTCGTCTCGCGCGACGGCTCCATCGACTGGTGCTGCCTGCCGCGATTCGACTCCGAGAGCTGCTTCGCGCGGATCCTCGACTGGAAGAGCGGCGGGTACTTCCAGGTATCGCCGGCGTCCACGGTATCCAGGGCGTCCACGGCGTACCGGGTGCGGCGCGAGTATCTCCCGAACACGCTGATCCTCGCGACGACGTTCAGCTCCAGGTCGGGCGAGGTGCGGCTGCTCGATTTCTTTGCGATGCGCGAGGGCGGCCGAGTCCATCCGCGCCGGGAGCTCGTGCGCATCATCGAGGGCGTGCGGGGCCGGATGCGGATCGGCGTGCGCATCGTGCCGCGGTTCGATTTCGGCGAGGTCCGGCCGTGGATCTACCCCGACGGGCCCTCCGCCTTCGTCGCGGCCGGCGGCAATACCGGCATCCTCGTGTATGGCGATGTCGCGCTCGAGCGCGACGACGCGCATAGCCTGTATGCGGAAATCGACGTTCGCAAGGGCGATCGGCTGCACGTCGCGCTGCAATTCGTGCCGCCTCAGGAATTGCACATGGCTTCCGCCAAGGCCGAGGATCGCGATCACCTCGCGGCGCACTACGAGGAGACGCTGCGCTGGTGGCGGGACTGGGCATCGAAGCTCGTGTATCCCGAATCGGCCGGCACGGGCGTGGTGCGCTCGGCCATCGTGCTGAAGGCGCTCACCTATGCGCCGACCGGCGCCATCATCGCGGCGCCGACCACATCGCTCCCCGAGCAGTCGGGCGGTCCGCGCAACTGGGACTATCGTTTCAGCTGGATCCGCGACTCGATCTTCACGGTGCACGCGCTCTCGGAGCTGGGGCTCGAGGCGGAGGCGGACGGTTTCCGCCGTTTCATCCAGCGCAGCTCCGCCGGCAACGCGGCGGACCTGCAGGTGCTCTATGCGGTCGACGGCCGGCGCCGGATGGTGGAGATCGAGCTCGACGGGCTCGAAGGCTGGCGCGGCTCGCGGCCCGTGCGGATCGGCAATGGGGCGGCGTGCCAGTATCAGGCCGACATGTACGGCCTCGTGCTCGAGCTGTCCTGGCGCTGGAGCGAGCGCGGCAAGCCGCAGGAGCCGGAGTATTGGACTTTTCTTCAGGGCATCGTCGAGGCCGCCGTCAGCAAGTGGCATCTGCCCGACCGCGGCATCTGGGAGGTCCGCTCGCGCCCGCGGCACTTCGTGCATTCGAAGGTGATGTGCTGGGCCGCGGTGAATCGCGGCATCGCTCTCGCGGAGCGCTACTCGCTTCCGGCGCCGTTGCGGCGCTGGCGCAGAGTGAGGAGGGAGATCCGCAGCGCGATCGAGTCCCGAGGAGTCGATCGCACGCGGGGCAATTTCGTCGGGAGCTTCGGCAGCACCGATCTCGACGCTGCGCTGCTGCTCCTGCCGAGCGTCGAGTTCGTGCCTTACGACGACGAGCGCATGGTGCGCACGACCGACGCGATCTACCGGGAGCTGCGCGAGGACGGGCTCATCCTGCGGTACCGCACGCAGGACGGCTTGCCGCAGGGCGAGGGTGTGTTTCTTCCCTGCACGTTCTGGCTCGCGGAGTGTCTCGCGCACCAAGGCCGCGAGCGCGAGGCGCGGGAGATGTTCGAGCGCGCGAGCGCTTGCGCGAACGACCTCGGCCTGTTGGCGGAAGAGTTCGACGTGGGCGCAGGCGAGCTGCTCGGGAACTTCCCCCAGGGCCTCACGCACCTCGCGCACATCTCGGCGGCTCTCGCGCTCAATGCCGGCGCGAGTCTGCGGCCGGCCTCGGCGGCTGAGCCCGAGAGTCCGCCGGCAGGACGCGAGCGCCCGCGCGGGAAGCGCGCCGGCCAAAAACGCCTTCCCAGGCGTTCGGCCACGCGGTAGCGCAAGCCGCGGCGAGCCGTGCGGCCGACGTTCGTGCGGCGCCCGCCATGCGCTCGGCCGAGCCGCGTTTGCTCCCGTGGGCATCGCGCTTGCTGCGCTGCGCTTGCGGCAAGCCCGTGCCGATCGAGCCGGGAGGAGGAGTCCATGGGAGCAGCGAACCCGAGCCATGCGAAGCGTATCGCGGAGCTGCGCGCCCGTGCGCGCGAGGAGATCTCACGCGGCGCCCTGACGCGCGATTACGGCCTCGATGCGAGTCAGTCCGTCGGCGTGCTGAACCAGGCGCTCGCGACGGAGATCGTGTGCACCCTGCGTTACCAGTTCCATTACTTCATGGCGACCGGCATTCACTCGCAGGCGATCAAGGAAGAGTTCAGGGAGCATGCGCGGGAAGAGCAGGAGCATGCCGAGCGCATCGCCGTGCGCATCAAACAACTCGGCGGTAAGCCGGAGATGAATCCGGATGTCCTGACACGCCTTTCCCACAGCGAGTTCAAGGAAGGGACCTCGCTCGCCGACATGATCCGGGAGGACCTGATCGCCGAGCGCATCGCGATCGAGAGCTACGGGGAGATGGTGCGCTTCTTCGGTACGCAGGACCCGGTATCGCGGCGCATGATGGAGGAGATCCTCGCCAAGGAGGAAGAGCACGCCGACGATCTCTCCGACCTGCTCTACGCGATGGAGCCGCAGAGCTCACACGAGCCGCGCGCCCTGTATTTCGCGGACGAGGTCCCGAGCACCACTTCTGCGGACGAGGCAGGCGGACCGCCACGGCAGTAAGGCACGGGGCCCGCCGCGGGCGGGTCGCCGGGCCACGGGTGCCGGCGGCGCCGCCGCCAGGTCGTGTCCGTCCAGAATGTGCCCAATGGGCCGATGCCTTGATTCCGGCGGGCCAATACGCGAGATTACTCGGCAGCTTTACCGTATGCAGCCGATGGATTCCGACTTCTGGCAAATCGTGGCGGTCCTCGCCGATACGCTCTGCGCCGAGGCGCTCCGGGGCGAGCCGTGGGAGCTCGGAGCGGGGACGCGCCGATGAGAACCGAAGACCTCACCTCGCTCATCACGGCGGTGTTCATCGTCGGGATGGTCTGGTTCCGCACGCGGATGCGCTATGGACACCGCGGCGGCCTCAAGCTGCAGCGCGCCGGCCGGTTCTACTTCGCGGCCGTGCTGGCGGCGCTCGCGATCGGCTGGTTCGCAGCTCCGCCGCTCGGCCGGTCGCTGTGGCCGGGCCCGGGCGCGGACGCCACGATCATGCGGGTGCTCTGGTTCCTCGTCACTTATTACTGTTTCATCGTCGTCCATCGCGCGCTGCAGAGCCGCCGCATCGAAGTCTTCGGCGGACGCGATCCGCCCTGAGGGGCGGCTTGCCGCGCGGCTAGAGGATGTAGCGGCTCAGGTCCTCGTCCTTCACGAGGTTTCCCAGGTGATCGTCGACGTACTTGGCGTCGACGCTGACCGTTCCGCCGCTCAGCTCGGCGGCGTCGTACGAGACGGTCTCGAGCAACCGCTCCATCACCGTGTGCAGCCGCCGGGCGCCGATGTTCTCCGTGCGCTCGTTCACCTGGAAGGCGATCTCGGCGATGCGCCGCACCCCGTCGCTCGAGAACTCGACGCTCACCTGCTCGGTCGCGAGCAGCGCCTTGTACTGTGCCGTGAGCGAGGCGTCCGGCTCGGTGAGGATGCGGACGAAATCCTCCACCTTGAGCGAATCGAGCTCCACGCGGATCGGCAGCCGGCCCTGCAGCTCCGGGATGAGATCCGAGGGCCTGGAGAGGTGGAACG
>JBOHZT010000311.1:0-4234 GCA_050738535.1 Steroidobacteraceae bacterium | reverse complement strand
GGCGCTCGGACGTGCGCTGGAGCCCAGCTTCCCTCAGGAGCTCAGGCGCCGTCCGGCGGCGTTGCGCCTCGTCGGGAGCAGCAGGATGGCATTCCGGGACAGTGCGGCGGAGCGGACCAAGAACCAAATCCTCGCTTCCGCCTGCTTCATGGTGGCGGACTGTCAGGGCGAGCGCAAAACGCCGATGTCGCAGCGTCAGGCGCGGGCCGGCGATCCGGTCTCGCTGGTCATCGAGCGGCGCGGCGCCTCGGCCTCGGACGCCGTCGCGGTGCGGACGGCTCACGGGAAGTGCCTCGGCTATGTGCCCGCCGAGCGCGCGCGGGAGCTCGCTCCAGTGCTGGCCGAGGGCGCGAGATATCGCGCATATCTCATCAGCGCCTCGAGCGGAGCGCATGTGCCGGTGCTCATCGTGCAGGCCTTCTTCTACCGGGGCGATGCCACGCTCGGCTACCGGTACTCGGGGACGCGGCGGATCTTGCCGCGCCGCCGCTCCGGCTTCACCTGGGTCCTGCTGCGGATCGCCGTCGCGCTGCTGGTCGCGGCCGCCGTTGCGCTGGTGCTGAGAACCTGAAGTATTCCCCGCAGCGGCGGCTCGGGCCGGCCGCGGCCGCGGTGCTGCTCGCGGCGGCCTCGGTGGTCGCGTGCGCAGCCGACTTGCCGCGGCCATCAGGCGTGGCCGGATCGGCGGACGGCGAAGGGATGCGGGCGCAGGAGGCGGCTCCGAGCGACTCGACCACGATCGTCCCCGCGAGCCGGCTGCAGTGGCTCGACGAGGTGCACCAGCTGGTCTACGACACCGTCTGGGAAAGCGCGATGCACGTCGATCGCTGGTTCGGCTCGGAGGAGCCCGATGTTGCCTATGAGCAGGTCTCGGGGAGCCTCGCGCCGGGCATTCTCTGGGACCGTTACGGCGGCGCGCACACGCTGCTGCGCTTCGTCGGCAACGTTCCGCTGCCGCAGCTGAGCGAGAGCCTGCACGCGTTCGTCGGGCGCCTGAACCCGGAGGAGTTCATCTCGGAGAGCCAGGCCGAGTCGGGCGCGATCCCGAATCCTTATGCGCCCTTCCGCCAGGATGAGACGCTGCTCGGCATCCAGTACTACCAGCCGCTGCGCCCCGGCTTCCAGTGGGACACGGGCGCGGGCCTGCCGATCACGCTGTCGCGCTTCGATCCGTACTTCAAGGGCGGCTATCTGTATCAGCTCGGCGAGCCGTCGCGAGCGGTGCTGCTGTTTCGGCAGGACGCTTTCTATCAGAGCAGCCAGGGCGGATTCGGCGTGACGAGCCGCCTCGACCTCGAGCGGCTCGTCAGTCCGGGGCTGCTCTTGAGCTGGACCGCCTCGACCACCTACGCGCAGCGCTCCGCGGGGTTCGGCAGCTACTCGACGCTCGACGCCTCCTTCTCGTACGCCGAGCGGCGCGCCCTCGTGGCCGAGCTCGACATCGCGGGCGTGAGCGATGCGCCGGTGCGGGTGCAGGATTACGGCGTCAAAGTGGCGTACCGGCGCAGCATTCTGCGGGACTGGCTCATTCTCGAGGTGCGGGCGAGCATCGACTGGCCGCGATACTTCACCTGGCAGAGCCGGGAGGCGAGCCCGGGGATCGGCGTCGCCTTCGAGATGGAGTTCGGCTCCGACGCGTTCCAGGCGCGGCCGGTCACGTTCTGACGCCGCGGCGGAAACTTCCGCGGCCGGCCAGGAATTAAACCGATCATCACGCCGGATTGGCGAGGAGGCCGTATGAGCATTGGCATGGCGCATTCCCTTTCTTCTTCCCGTGCCGGCAATCTCTCCCCCCGGGAGCGCTGGCTCTCGACCCTCGCCGGTGCCGGACTCACGCTCGCCGCATTTCCCCGCGGCCGGGTGCTGCGCCGCCTCGCCTTCCTCGCCGCGGGCGTGACGCTCACGACCCGCGGCCTCGGCGGCTACTGCGGCATGAAGGCGGCGCTCGCTGGCAAGGCCTCGCTGGGCGAGGGCTTCCGGGAGCAGTGGCAGCGGGTCCGGGCGCAGCTCGGCATCGGCGCAGGCGGTATCGGCACCTTGCGGATGCTCTACGTCGAGGCGCTCCAGGAGCTCGTCTCGAGCGCGGCGCAGCTCGCGCGCCTGCTCGGCGATCTCGAGCGGGGCATCGAGCATCCGGACCTCCTGCGGGAGATCCAGGGCTACGCCACGCAGGTGCGCTCGCGCAAGGAGGACCTCGAGCGGCTCCTCGAGGAAAGCGGCGCCGGCATGCGCGTGCGCCGGCACGCGGACCAGGCCATGCGGGCGCTCGTCGAGGAAACGCGCAAGATGTGCCAGGTCGCGAGCGCTCCGGTGCGCGATGCGGCGCTCGTCGATTCGCTGCAGCGTCTGATCCACTATCAGATCGCGGCGTACGGCAGCGTCGCCTCGTACGCGAAGGCGCTCACCCGCGATGAGGATGCCGCCCGGCTCGCGGCCTACGCCGACCGCGACAAATCGATCGACGCCGAGCTCACGGAAATGGCCAAGGAGATGCTCAATCCCCGCGCGGCGGCCGAGCGGCGCCCGCAGGGCGCGGCGGGAGTCCGAACGCACTGATCGTTCGCGCTACACTCCTGCGATGGCGGTCAGACCGGTATTGAGAATGGGCCATCCTGTGCTGCGCCGGGTCGCCGAGCCCATCGAGCCCGGCACCGCCGAGCTGCGTGCGCTCATCGCCGACATGGATGAGACGATGCGCGCGCTCAACGGCGCTGGCATCGCGGCGCCGCAGATCGGCGTGAGCCGCCGGGTGGTGATCTTTGAGGTGAAGGACAACCCTCGCTACCCGCACGTGGCCCCCGTGCCTTACACCGTGCTGGTGAACCCGGTGCTCGAGCTTCTCGGCGAGGAGCTGGAGGAGGGCTGGGAAGGGTGCCTCTCCGTGCCGGGCCTGCGCGGGCTCGTGGCGCGCCATCGCAAGGTGCGCTATCGCGGGGTGACGCCCGAGGGCGATCCGATCGACCGGACCGTCGAGGGCTTCCACGCGCGCGTCGTCCAGCACGAGGTGGATCATCTCGACGGGATCCTCTATCCGCAGCGGATCCGCGATCTCACGAAGTTCGGATTCGAGGATGTGCTCGCCGCCGCTGCCGCGGCGGCTAACCGCGAGGATCCGCCGACGGCGTGATCGCGCGGCGAGCGGCGTGCGTGGCCGTCAGGTGTGCGGCGCGAGCGTCGGATGTGCGGCGCGCGCGAGCGTCAGGCGAGGGTGTGGAAGACGCGCTGCACGTCGTCTTCCTGCTCCAGCCGGTCGATGAGCGCCAGGACCTCCGTGGCGGCGGGCTCGGAGAGCTGCGTCGGCACGGTGCAGACGTATTCATGCTCGGCGGACAGCGGGGAGAGGTGCCGCGCCTCGAGCGCCTCCTGCACATGGCCGAACTCGGCGAAGGCCGCGCGAATGACGATCTGCGGCTCTCCCTTCTCGCCGGTGCTCTCGCCCATCTCCTCGAGCCCGTGATCGATGAGATCGAGCTCGAGCTCGTCCTGGTCGATCCCGGCCGGATCGAGACGGAACACGCCCATCTTTTTGAAGAGGAAGCTGACGCTCCCGCTCGTCGCGAGATTGCCGCCGTTCTTGGTGATCACGTTGCGCACCGCGGCGACCGTGCGCGTCGGGTTGTCCGTCGCCGTTTCGACCAGCAGCGCGACCCCGTGCGGCGCGTAGCCCTCGTAGATCACCTCTTGATAGTTCGCTGCGTCGCGCCCCGAGGCGCGCTTGATCGCCGCCTCGATCTTGTCCTTCGGCATGTTCACCGCGCGGGCGTTGTGGATGTGCCGGCGCAGCGTCGGATTGCCGTTCGGATCGGCCCCGCCGGCCTTGACCGCCATGGTGATGTCCTTCGCGATCCTGGCGAATTGCTTCGCCATGCGGTTCCACCGCGCGAACATCGTCGCCTTGCGAACTTCGAAGATGCGTCCCATGCGCCAATGGTTACATGGCGCAGTGGGGGGCGCCAGGGCTAGGCCGCCGGGCCCCGGCGGTTCAGGCCAGCTGCGCCTGCAGTGACCTCAGCCGACGCCGCTGGACTTTGAGGCCGCGCTCGATCTCGCGCAGCCGCTGCTGGAAGCGGGCTTGTTCCCAGTGCTCGATGACGGCGCGCTTCTTGTCCTCGAGCCACTGCTCCTTGAGGCGGGTCCAGTCGCTCACGGCGGCCGCGAAGGTCTCGTACTCCTGGGCGATGCGATGACGGAGCTGCTCGATGTGCGAGGGCGCGCGCACGGCGCCGCCTTCGGG
>JBOHZT010000310.1:0-4241 GCA_050738535.1 Steroidobacteraceae bacterium | reverse complement strand
GTTTTGTCGCCTGAGCATTCGTCGCTTACTTACAACGGTTGCGCAAGCTCGTGCTCGTCGCTCCGGCAGGCCTGCCGGCACCGGGAGAGCCTGCGCGAGCGCCGCTCGCGTTCGGATCGCTCGAGCAGATGTACGGCGCTTTGGTGAGTGACGTGGCCGTGCTTCAGCCTTACTTGCCGCGCAGCGCCGATGAGACGGAGCGCCATGCAGCGCTCATTGCGCGCGAGATGCGGTCCACCGGCCGCGTCGCCTCCCACGGGCCGTTCGATCCGAAGCTCGAGCATTGGCTGCATCGAGCGATCATGCCGACGCTCCTCGTCTGGTCCCGCGCCGATCGCCTGGCGCCCTTCGAGCGCTCCGCGCGCTGGCTCGAGCTGCTGCCGAACGCGAAGCTCGCCGCCTTCGAGGGCGCCGGGCATCTCGTGCTCGATGAGCTCGAGGAAGCGCGCGAGTGCGTCGCCAAATTCCTCGCATGAGGCTCTACTCGCCTGACGGCAGCGAGCTCATGCGCATCGAGTCGGTCGAGCGCGAGGGCCGCAATCTCGTCGTCCGCGGGAAGGTGTTCGGGGCGATGCCGCTCGCCGCGACCCTGCGGCCCGCCGAGGCACGCCGAGGGCTGAAGCTCCTCCGGCCCCGGCTCATCCCCTTCCTGCTGACGTTCCTGTTGCGGCGCTGAGGCGCCCGTGCATGTGCCTGAGCCGGCGCTGCCGAGCGCCGAGGATTGGCAGCCAAGCCTCAGGCTTGGGATGGTCTCTTGCCTCGGACCCTCCCGCACCCGCAGGGCGTACCGCAGCGGTTGCACTGCCACTTCAGCCTTGCCATTGCGGCAACCGTTGTAAGTAAGCGACGAATGCTCAGGCGACAAAACTTCTTATCTTAACATAGGGATCACATTAGCGCGCGGAATGGCGTTGCATAATGTTGACATGTTGCGCCGCGTCCCGTTAGGCTCTCCGGCGTCGCCTCGATCGCCACGCGAGGCCGGAAGCAACGCGCCCAGGGAGCGGGCTCCACCTTGGAGGACTGGCGATGCCGAGTTCCGATTCATTGATCTATCCCATGCGCCGCCCGAATGTCGGGCGTGCGCTGACTGTCCTCGCCGCAATGGCAGCTTTGGGAACGTGCGGCGCCGCATTTGGCCAAAACGCGCCAGCTCAGGAAACCGGCACGCCTGGGAGCGGGGGGCCCGCCCTTCAGGAAGTGACCGTCACGGCGCAATTCGTCCGCCAGAACGTTCAGACGACGCCCTTTGCCATCACGGCGATCAGCTCGTCAGCCCTCGCGGATCGCGGCCAGACCAGCCTCACGCAGATCACCGAGGACGTACCGAGTGTCAATCTCTTCGGCGACGAGGGTGCCTTCGGTCCGGCGATGGGCGCCTACATCCGCGGCATCGGCCAGTTCGATCTCGACCCGGCACTCGAGCCCGGCGTCGGCATCTATGTCGACAATGTGTACATGGGAACCCTCACGGGCTCGCTCCTCGATCTCCTCGACCTCGATCGCGTGGAGGTGCTGCGCGGGCCGCAGGGTACCCTCGAGGGGATGAACTCCGAGGGCGGCGCCATCAAGCTCTTCTCCAAGGCGCCGACCGGCACCCCCGAGGTGAGCTTCGATGCGCTGTACGGAAGCCGCAACCATGTCGAGCTCAGGGGCATGGCGAACTTCGCGCTGATCCCCGACAAGCTGTTCCTGCGGGTTTCCGGCGTCGGCAACCACCAGGACGGCTACGTGGACACGTACGACTTCGGGTGCTCGTACCCGAACGGCTTCACGGCGACCGACACTACGGGGGCGGCAGGCACGTACTCGGTCGCGCCCGGGTTCGTACAGTTCGCACACAGCTGCCGGACGGGTCAAGAGGGCGGAACGGGCTACAGCGCCGGCAGAATCTACTTGCGCTGGGTCATCAACGACAATATGACGAACGACGTCATCGGCGATCTCACCAATGAGGATCAGGAAGGCCCGGCGACGACCCTCCTGTACGCGGGTCCCGGCCTGCCCAATGTGCCGACACCGGTACAGGCCAATGGAGGCAGCGTCAATGCCTCGTCGCTCCTCGGACTTCCGACGACGAACGGGGCTGCGCTGCCTTACGACAGCAGCAAGGTGCCCGCAATGATCCCCGCGAGCCGCTACGCGACTTTCGCGAACTTCTGCATGCCGGCGGTACAGAACCCGGCGCCCATCCCTGGCCTCGGCTCGAACGCGAACGAGCCGGCTTACTGCACGCAGGACCGCCAGCAGCTCAACAGCTGGGGCGTCTCCGATACTTTCAACTGGGCGATAAGCCCGACGCTGTCCGTGACGAACATCGTCGCGCAGCGCGGCTACTTCAGCAGCTGGGGAGAGGACAACGACGCCTCCGCCTGGCCACTCGGGCTCGGCGGTGATTCGGTCGAGCACCACCAGTTCAGCGAAGAGCTGCGTTTCACGGGTAATGTCGGCAAGCTGATGGATTACACGTTCGGAGGATTCTACTTCCGCGAGCTGTCGACGTACGCCACGCACCAGGATCTTTGGTATGCGACGGCGCCTCTCGAGGGATATCTCGATTTCATCCAGGACGACCCGGTGCTCGCGCACGATCGCGCGGGATATCTGCACACCGTGTGGCATCTGGCTCCGAAATTCGACCTGACACTCGGCGCTCGTTACACGAGCCAGGACAAGCTCTACAACTACGTGCGGCTGAATCCCGAGGGCGGCACCGGCGGCTCGGCGACCCTGGTCGGCGCGCTGAACGGAGTCGTCGGCTCGTATTACATGAATCGCTGGGACTATCGGGTCGACCTCGACTATCACTTCACGCCGAGCTTCATGGCCTACGGGCTCGTCTCGACGGGCTTCAAGGGCGGTGGCGTCAATCCACGGCCCTTTTACGCACAGCAAGCGATTCCATTCAAGCCGGAAACGCTCACCAATTACGAGCTCGGCCTGAAGAGTCAGTGGTTCGATAATCACTTGCAGGCGAATCTCGACGGCTATTTCGCGCAGTACCGCTCCATCCAAACCACACTGCTCGATTGCGGTGGGATCGCCGGTATCCCGACGGCGTTCGGGTCACCTTGCGCATTGCCCTTCAACGCGGGCAATGCGCACGAGGAAGGCGTCGAGTTCGAGACACAAGGTCGCTGGGGCGGATTCGAGTTCGACGGCACGATGAGCTATCTCAACTTCAGGTACGTGAGCCTGCTCGGATACGATCCCACGACGGGCCTCAACCTCGTGAGCGGCATCACGCCGGGGATGACCACCCCCTACACATCCCGGTGGCAGGGCCATGTCGGCGTCCAGTACGCCTTCCCGATCGCAAACGTGGGCGCGTTGACGGCACGGATCGATGCCAACACCCGCAGCGGCTTCTACAGCGATGCGGTGAACTCGAGGCTCAATCACATCGGCGGATACGCGTTCTACAATGCGCATCTCACGTATCAGCCGGACGAGGGCAACTGGCAGGTATCGGTGCAGGCACTCAACTTCACCGACAAATTCTACTATCTCAACTCGTTCGATCTCACACAGGCAGGAGGCGCCTCCGTCGTCGGCACACCCTCCCCGCCGACCGAGGTGGATCTGGAGGTCAAGTACACGCTGCACTGAGGCCTGCTCGCCTCGCAAGCGCCGGAGCTGCCGCAAGCGGCTCCGGCGCTTTTTATTTGAGCGATTGTTGACACGGCGTCAGCTATCCGGCTAGGCTCGGCAAAGCAATAATCAAACGATCGGTCACGAACGATAACCTGGTTCGCCAGGGACGGCTGCAGCCCTCCAATTCTCCGGGAGGATATGGTGATGCTGAGATCCGATCCGACCTTGTGCCGTTCGGCGCGCCATTCTTCAAACCTCGTTTGGTTCGCGGCAAGTGCCGCAACCGCAATGCTGCTCACCTTCGCCACGGCAGCAAATGCGCAGAACGCGCCCCCGGCGCAAGCGACCGGTACGCCGGCAAACGGCGGCAACGCGCTGCAGGAAGTGACCGTGACGGCGCAGTTCGTGCGCCAGAGCGTTCAAGCGACGCCATTCGCCATCACCGCGATCAGCGCAGCCTCCCTCGCCGATAGAGGCCAGACGAGCCTCGTGCAGATCGCCAACGACGTGCCGAGCGTCAACCTGTTCGCCGACGAGGCAGCTTTCGGCCGTAAGCATGCCGGGATCCACGTTCTTGCGCGGGGCGGGGTGACGGCGCAGGAGCCGAGCGATCAGGGCTACGGCGGCAGCGCGGAGCGGGGCTGGGG
>JBOHZT010000309.1:0-4253 GCA_050738535.1 Steroidobacteraceae bacterium | reverse complement strand
GTATCGACCACCTCGCCGTCGACCCGGCCCGCGAGCGCCGCCTTGCGCAAGGAGGGCCCGATGCTCGCGGCGACCTCGTCCACGGTCACGGGGCGATCGAAACGGCGCTCGGCGCCATCGGGCAATGTTACGACGGGCATGGGTCTTTACACGAGATGGTAGGCGCGAGTGGGATCGAACCACCGACCACCACCATGTCAAGGTGGTGCTCTACCACTGAGCTACGCGCCTGTCGATTTGGTTGCGGAAGCGAGGAGCTCGCGCTGCCGTGGTCAGTTCCGGGGCCACAATTGGCCGCCGACGATACCGAAGGGACGCGGGTGAGGCAAGCTCCTACCCATGGCACGCGGCGCCTGAGGAAGCGCCTCCACGCAACGCACGACCGAGCTCAGCCGGATGCGGCGGGGTCCTCGAGTCCGAGCTCCACCTGCCTCAGGTGCGCAATACGGTCGCGCAGCCGTGCGGCCTCCTCGAACTCGAGGTTGCGCGCCTTCTTCAGCATCTCCCCCTCGAGCCGCTTGATCTCCCGCACGATCGCCTCCGGGCGCAGCGCTGCCACGCGCGCAGCCGTCCTGCCCCCGGCGTCCACGCCCCCTCCCCGCCTCGAGCTCCTCGCGCCGCGCCGCGGCGACTGCCCCGCCGAGGGCTCCGCGCGCGCGCCTTCCATGATGTCGGGCACGGCCTTGCGGATGCCGCGCGGCGTGATCCCGTGGACGCGGTTGTACTCGAGCTGCTTATTTCGGCGCCGACTCGTCTCGTCCATGGCGCGCTGCATCGAGCCGGTGATGGTATCGCCATAGAGGATCACTCGTCCGTGGATGTTCCGGGCGGCGCGGCCCATGGTCTGGATGAGCGAGTTGTCCGAGCGCAGGAAGCCTTCCTTGTCGGCATCGAGGATGGCGACGAGCGAGACCTCCGGCATGTCGAGCCCCTCGCGCAGCAGGTTGATGCCGACCAGCACGTCGAACCGCCCGAGGCGCAAGTCGCGGATGATCTCGGTCCGCTCGACCGTGTCGATGTCGGAGTGCAGGTAACGCACGCGGACGTCGTGCTCGTGCAAGTATTCGGTGAGGTCCTCCGCCATCCGCTTGGTGAGCGTCGTGACGAGGACGCGCTCCTGCGCCGCGACGCACTTGGCGATCTCCGACATGAGATCATCCACCTGGGTCAACACAGGCCGGACCTCGACTTCCGGATCGACGAGTCCCGTCGGGCGCACGACCTGCTCCACCACCTGGTCCGAATGCGCCTTCTCGTAGGCGGCCGGCGTCGCCGAGACGAAGATCATCTGCGGGGCGAGCTCGACCCACTCCTCGAATTTCAGGGGTCGGTTGTCGAGCGCCGACGGCAAGCGGAACCCATACTCGACGAGGGTCTCCTTGCGCGAGCGATCGCCGCGATACATCGCCCCGAGCTGCGGGATCGTCTGGTGGCTTTCGTCGATGACGAGGAGCGCATTCTGCGGCAGGTAGTCGAAGAGGCACGGAGGCGGCTGCCCGGGAGCCCTCCCGGAGAGATAGCGCGAGTAGTTCTCGATGCCGGCGCAGTAGCCGACTTCCTGCATCATCTCCATGTCGAAGCGCGTGCGCTGCTCGAGCCGCTGCGCCTCGAGCAGCTTGCCCGCCTCGCGCAGCTCCGCAAGCCGCACGCGCAAATCCTCGCGGACGGCGTCGACCGCGGCGATCACCCGCTCGCGCGGCGTAACGTAATGGGTTCCCGGATACACCGTGAAGCGCGGGACCTGCCGCGACCCCGCGCCCGTCAGCGGATCGAAGAGTGCGATCGAGTCGATCTCGTCGTCGAAGAGCTCGATCCGCACCGCCTCACGCTCCGACTCGGCCGGGAACACGTCGATGACATCGCCCCGCACGCGATAGGTGCCCTGCGTGAGGTCGAGATCGTTGCGCGTGTACTGCATGTCCGCGAGCCGTCGCAACAGCTGTCGCTGGTCCAGGCGGTCGCCGCGCTTCAAGTGCAGGACCATCTGCAGGTAGGTCTCGGGATCTCCGAGTCCGTAGATGGCCGAGACCGTCGCGACGATGATCGAGTCCGGCCGCTCGAGCAGCGCCTTGGTGGCCGAGAGGCGCATCTGCTCGATGTGCGCGTTGACCGAGGAGTCCTTCTCGATGTAGGTATCGGTCGAGGGGACGTACGCCTCCGGCTGGTAGTAGTCGTAGTAGGAGACGAAGTACTCGACGGCGTTGCGCGGGAAGAACTCGCGGAACTCCCCGTAGAGCTGCGCCGCGAGCGTCTTGTTGTGCGCAAGCACGAGCGTCGGGCGCTGCACTCGTTGAATGACGCAAGCCACTGAAAATGTCTTGCCGCTGCCCGTGACGCCGAGCAGCGTCTGGTGCGCGAGGCCGCTCTCCAGGCCCTCGACCAGCTTGGCAATGGCCTCGGGCTGATCCCCCGAAGGAGCGTAATCCGCCGCGAGCTCGAATCGTCGTGGGTCCATGCGCGAGTGTGCCTGCGCGGCGCGTGGTGGGCGCACGACCATTGGTGGCCCCGACCGCGATCCCGTAATATAGCCGATGGCCCCGTCGGCCAGCGACACGTCCCCTCAAGGATCCTTAAGCAGTGAGCCTACCTGTTTCGAGGCGCGTCCAGCGCGTCAAGCCATCCGCCACCCTTGCCGTTACCGCCCGCGCCGCAAAGCTCAAAGCCGAGGGCAAAGACGTGATCGGGCTCGGGGCCGGAGAGCCGGACTTCGATACTCCACGGCACATCGCCCAGGCCGGCATCGAGGCCATCCAGGGCGGCTTCACGCGGTACACGAGCGTCGAGGGCATCAACGAGCTGAAGGACGCGATCATCGCGAAGTTCGACCGCGACAACGGCATCCGGTACGAGCGCGGCCAGGTCCTCGTCTCCTCGGGCGCCAAGCAGACGGTCTACAACCTGTGCATGGCGGTGCTCGACCCCGGCGACGAGGCGATCATCCCGGCGCCCTACTGGGTGTCCTATCCGGACATGGTGCTGCTCGCGGACGGTCTGCCGGTCACGCCCTTCGCGGGCGCGGCGCAGGGCTACAAGATCACGCCCCGGCAGCTTGCTGCCGCCATCACGCCGAAGACCCGGCTGGTGCTGCTCAACAGCCCCTGCAATCCGACCGGCGCCGCCTACACCCGCGCCGAGCTCGAGGCGCTGGGTGAGGTGCTGCTGCAGAACCCGCGCATCGTCATCGGCACCGACGACATGTACGAGAAGATCTACTGGGGCGCGGAGCCGTTCGTGAGCCTGCTCACGGCGGTGCCCGAGCTCTACAGCCGCACGGTCACCATCAACGGCGTCTCAAAGGCCTATGCCATGACCGGCTGGCGGCTCGGGTACTGCGGCGGCCCGAAGGAGATCATCACCGCGATGGCGACCATCCAGGGCCAGTCCACCTCGAACGCGTCGAGCATCTCCCAAAAGGCGGCGGTGGCCGGACTCAACGGCGATCAAGCCTGCGTCGCGGAGATGTGCCAGGCCTTCAAGGCACGTCACGATTTCATCGTGGCAGGGCTCAATGCGCTGCCCGGCGTCGCATGCGTGCCGGGCGCCGGGACCTTCTACGCGTTTGCCGACGTGAGCCGGGCGATGGCCGCCCAGGGCTGCCGTGACGATGCAGAGTTCGCCGAGCTGCTGCTCGAGCGGGCGGGCGTCGCCGTCGTCCCCGGAGGGCCGTTCGGCGCGCCCGGCCACATCCGCCTCTCGTTCGCCTGCAGCATGCAGACGCTCGAGAAGGCGCTCGAGCGCATGAGCCGCACGCTCGCGGCCGGCTCGGTGATCGCCAAGAGCGCCTGAGCGGCGTCGTCCGAGCGCAGCGCGGCCGACTCGCGCAGGCCTGCAGCGCTCGACATGGACTGGAAGCTCCTCGCCGACACCGTCGTCCTGCTGCATCTCGCCTTCGTCGTCTTCGTGGTGATCGGCGGGTTTCTCGCCTGGCGCTTCCGGATCGCGCTCTTCGCGCACGTTCCAGCGCTCCTGTGGGGCATTTGGATCGAGCTGTCCGGCTGGATCTGCCCGCTCACGCCACTCGAGAATCACCTACGCGCGCTTGCGGGCGAGGCGGGCTACACGGGCGGATTCGTCGAGCACTACATCCTGCCGGTGCTCTACCCTCCGGGCCTCACGCGCGCGGCGCAATGGGTGCTCGCCGCGGTGCTGATCGCGCTCAATGCCATCGCCTACGGCGGACTCCTCGCCCTGCGGCGCCGGCGACCGAACGGGTAGCCTCGAGACCGATAGCCTCGAGCGAGCCTCCGGTGGCG
>JBOHZT010000308.1:0-4261 GCA_050738535.1 Steroidobacteraceae bacterium | reverse complement strand
GTCCCAGTCCTCAAAGGTGGCCTCGGCCGTCGCGCCCACGAGGTTGACGCCAGCGTTGCTGCACAGGATCTGCACCGGCCCGAGCTCGCGCGCGACGGTCGCGGCGGCCAATTCCCACGCGGCGCGCTCCGTCACGTCGAGGGGAACCGCCAGCGCCGTGCCGCCCTGCGCCGTCAGCGTCCGGACCGCTTCACGCAGCGCCTCGCGGCGCACGTCGGCGAGCGCGACTTTCATGCCTTCGGCGGCGCAGGCGCGGGCGAGTCCGAAGCCGATGCCGCTCGCGGCGCCCGTGATGAACGCCACCTTGTCCCGGAAATCCTTCATCGGCTCGAGGCCGCCGCCGGAACGACCCGCAGCGGCAAGCGCGCGGGGCCGTGGCCGATCGCCGACATCCACGGCACCGGCTCGCCGGCCGGCTCGAATCGCTCGATGTGCCGGATGCAGGCGCCGAGGAGCGCGTCGGCCTCGAGCAGCGCGAGCACTCGTCCGACGCAAGCGTGGACCCCGTAGCCCCAGCCGACGTGCCCCTTGAGGTCGCGGCGGATGTCGAAGCGGTCCGGCTGCGGCCACTTGCGTGGATCACGGTTCGCGGCCGCGAACAGCAGTCCGCAGCGCTCCCCTGCTGCAATGCGGTAGCCGCCGAGCTCCACGTCGCGCGTCGTGATCCGGCCCGCCATGCGCGATGGCGAATCCCACCGCAGACTCTCCTCGAACGCATTGCGCAGCAGCTGCGGCTGCGCGCGCAGCAGCTCGTACTGCTCGGGGAACACACTGAATGCGCGCAGCGCCGTCGCCAGGGTCATGACGGTGGTGTCGGCCGCGGCCGAGAGCAGCACCTGGACGAGGAGCTTCGCTTCATCCAGCGTGACCTGGCCCGCGTCGGCGGCGCGGAACATCTGCATCCCGAGCCCATCCGGATCGAGGTTCTCCCGGTTACAGCATTGCTCGACCCAGGCGATGACGGGCGCGGTGCCCTCCATCGCCTCGCGGAACAGCTCGTTCTGCGGCCCGAGCGTCGCCCAGACCATGTGGCCGAAGGCATACAGATGCTCCCGGCCGGCCTGCGGCAGCCCCAGGGCATCCGGCAGCACCTTGTAGACGAACGCCTGTGTGAGGTGGGCCACCACGTCCAGCGGCTCGGCGCTGCGCTCGACGACCCCGCGGATGAGGCTATCCGCATCGGCCTGAAATCGCGACGCGAGCTTGCCGAGCTTGGCGGGCGTCAGCGTGGCGCTCACCACGCCGCGCGTCAGCGTATGCCGCGGCGGATCGTCGACCAGCAGGATCTCCGGCCGGACCGAGTCCGGATCATGCCAGGGCCGCGAGCGCGAGGAGAACGCGCGCCAGTCCTGCAGCGCCGCCGTCACGTGCTCGTAGCGCCCGATCACTGAGATCTGCTCGCCCGAGAGCCGCACGACGGGCGCCAGCTCTCGCAGCCGATCATCGACCGTACGCGCGTTGCACACCGCCTCGCGGTTGAACACGTCCTCGTCGCACATCTGCGCTTCAACCGTCATGCTTGCGCCTCGACCGCCATGCTGATGCTCCTCGCGCGCGGCGGACTAGCCCGCCGCCGCGATCCCTCCATCGACGTGGAGAATCTCGCCGTTGATGAACGCGGCCGCGGGGCTCAGCAGGAACGCGACGGCCGCCGCGTTGTCCTCCTCGCGCCCGAGCCGCCGCAGCGGGATCGTGCGAGCGCGGCGCTCGTACTCGGCCGGGTCGTTGAGACCCACCGCGCCCGGCGTCGGGACCGAGCCCGGCGCCACCGCATTCACGCGAATCCCCTTCGGCCCGAGCTCCGCCGCGAGCGTGCGTGTCAGCGTGACGAGCGCGCCCTTGACGAGGCTGTAGACCGCCGTGCCGGGATAGCCGCGCTCGGCGACGGGCGAGGCCATGTTGATGATGGCGGCCTCGCGCTTCGGGTCGCGATGCTCGAGCAGCAGCTGCGCGCCCCAGATCGAGCCCTTGATGCCGATCGCGAGCATCCGGTCGAGCACCGCCTCGCTCACCTGCTCGAGCGGCTCATATTTGAGCAGCATCGCGTTGTTGACCACCGCATCGATCCGCCCGTGCTGCGCCGCGAATGCCGACGCGGCGTCCGCGAACGCCCGGCGGTCGGCCACGTCGACGCCGTAGGCGATCGCGGCGCCGCCGCTGCGGCGAATGCCGTCGGTCACCGCCTCGCAAGCGGCAAGGTCCACGTCGAGGAGAGCGACCGCCGCCCCGAGGCTCGCGAGCCGCTCCGCGACCGAGCGCCCGAGACCCCGGCCCGCGCCGGTTACGAGCACGGCCTTGCCGGTGAGATCCTGCGCCTGAGGTGCGGTCATCCCCTCACTCCGTCACGAATTTCCACGCGGCGCCGTCCCGCACGATCCAGCCGGAGGTCGGATCGCAGAAGTGACTCCCGATGACGAGCGCCTTGCGGTCCTGGTAGCGCTCGCAGAAGGCGAGGCGCGTGCGCGCGCCCTGCGCCTTGTCCATGTCGAAGTTGCCGTGCGAGCCGGGTACCGCGAGCTGGATCGGATGGTGCACGCAGTCGCCCGTGATCACGGCCTCCTGCCCTTTCGAGGAGATGTGCACACTCACGTGTCCCGGCGTATGACCCGGCGTCGGCTCGAGCCACACCTCCTCGGTGATGCGATGCTCCGGACCGACGAACTGCGCGAGCCCGGCATCGAGGATCGGCCGGATCGAGTCCTCCACATGCGTGAAGTCGTGATAGCCGCCCGTGCGCAAGAGGTGCTGCCAGTGCTCCCACTCGCGCTGGCCGAAGAGGTACCGGGCCTGCGGGAACGTCGGCACCCAACGGCCGTCGACGAGGCGCGTGTTCCAGCCGACATGATCGAAATGCAGATGCGTGCACAGCACGGTGTCGACGGTGTCCGGCGGGAATCCCGCGGCCGCGAGATCGCCGAGAAAATTCGTCTTCAGGTTGCAGAATACCTCGAACTCGCGCTTGCGATCGTTGCCGATGCAGGTGTCGATCATCACGCGCTTGCCGCGCGACGCGAGCACGAAGCACTGAAAGGAGATCAGCATCCGGCCCGCCTCGGTCGCGAAGTGCGGGCGCAGCCATTCGAAGCGACGGACGAACTCCGGCGTGCCCTCGGCGAGCAGCATCTTCATGTCGTCCTCGAAGGCGTTGACCTCGACGATGCGCGCGACCTTCACGTCGCCGATCTGCCAGTGCTTCACGTGCTCCACGGCCATCTCATGTCCCCCTCTCTCGTCAGTGCTGCTGTCTCACGCGCTCGCCGCCTCACGCATCCCGGCCATCCGCCTCGGCCGCCTCACGCCGCGGTCGGCTCGGCGGCGCTCGCCGCGGCCTCGCTCACCTCGAACGGCCGCGGCGCCGGCCGGCCGAGGATCAGGTCCGAGGCCTTCTCGGCCACCATGACGACGGTCGCGTTCGTGTTGCCGCCGACGACGCTCGGAAAGATCGAGGCGTCGACGACCCTCAGGCCCTCGATCCCGCGGACTCTGAGCTCCGGATCGACGACGCTGTCGGCTCCCGTGCCCATCCGGCAGGTGCCGACCGGATGATGCACCGTGCCCGCGGTCCGGCGCACGTACTCGGCAAGCCCCGCCGCTCCCTGCACACCTTGGCCTGGAGCGACCTCGACGGCGCGATAGCGCGCGAAAGGCGGCGCGGCCGCGATGCGCCGGGCGATCTCGAGGCCCTCGACGAGCGGCTCGATGTCCTCCGGCACGCCGAGCAGGTTGGGATCGATGTCGGGCGCGGCGTTCGGGTCCGCGCTCGCGAGCGAGATCCGGCCCCGGCTCTGCGGATACACCGCCACGATGCTGACCGCGAAGCCGTGTCCGATGGGCAACGGGAAAGTGCCGGGGTTGCGGCGCGCCGGCTGGAAGACGATCTGGATGTTCGGCCGCTCGAGCCCAGGTCGCGAGCGCACGAAGGCGTTGGCCTCGAAGACGTTGCTGGCGAAGGGCCCGCGGCGCGCGACGAGATACTCGAGGATGTTCCAGGCGCCGCGCGGCGCCGCCTTGAGCGAGATCCCGTAGGACTCGCAGTTGCGCGTCTCGAGGAGGATGGCCGCCGCGAGATGATCGTGCAAATTCGCGCCGACCGCCGGCCGGTCGAGCTTCACCTCGATACCGAGCCGCTCGAGTTCGGCGCGCCTGCCGATGCCCGAGAGCATCAGGATCTGCGGCGATTGCACGGTCCCGCCCGAAACGATCACCTCCGCGCGCGCCGCGATGCGCCGCAGTGCCCCGCCGTGCAAGACATCCACTCCGA
>JBOHZT010000307.1:0-4265 GCA_050738535.1 Steroidobacteraceae bacterium | reverse complement strand
GCGCACGGATGGGATCGGGGTGTTCGCGCAGATGCTCGAAGTGGCCGCGACCTGGCTGACCGTCTGGTGGGATCAGACGTACCCGCGCGTCGACGAGGATGCGATCCTGCGGCGTAATGCGCTCACCGGACTGGCCGATCGCGTGGCCGTGGTCGATGGACTGCGCCGCGCGACGCTCCTCGCGCACCGGCAGCTCGGCGCGTACTGCATCCGGGACATCGAGATCGCCCAGGGGCAGGTCACTGCCGGCCCCGACGAGCCGCCGCGGCAGGCGAGTGAGCTGGACGCGCTGCTCGCCGCCGTCGAGGTCGAAGCGCTGCGGACCCTCGTCGCTCAGTTGCACTCGGCGGCCGCGAGCTTGCGGACGATCGAGGCGACGATGCGAGAGCATGGGGGGAGCGAGGCGGTGCCTGATTTCGGCACGCCGCTGCAGCTGCTCGGTCGCACTCATGCGTTGCTCGATGCGCAGCTCGCTGCGCGGGCGCCGCAGGACGCGGCAAGTGCCTCGCAGGAGGGCGGTGCAGCGGACGGGCGTCCGGCGGCGGCCCGGGTGCCGGGCGCGGTCGGGTCGCGGAGCGACGCGTTGAGGGCGCTCGATGCCGTCGCGGCGTTCTTTCGCTCGAGCGAGCCCTCGAGCCCGGTGCCGCTGTTCATCGAGCGCGCCAAGCGCCTCGTCGGCAAGGATTTTCTGGCGGTGCTCGCGGATGTCGTCCCGGACTCCGTCGAGCAGGCGAAGAGCGTCGGCGGCGTCCGCGACGCCGAGTGAATCTCAATATTTGATCGTATCGGGGAGGAACCGTGGCCAAGCCAAGCAGTCAGAAATTCATCGCGCGCAATCGCGCGCCGCGAGTTCAAATAGAATACGACGTCGAACTGTACGGCGCGCAGAAGAAGGTCCAGATTCCGTTCGTGATGGGCGTGATGTCGGACCTGTCGGGCGATGCGAAGGAGCCGCTTCCGGGGGTGGATGAGCGCAAGTTCCTGAACTTCGATGTCGACAACTTCGACGAGCGCATGAAGTCGATGAAGCCGCGCGCCGCGTTCAGCGTCCCGAATACGCTGACGGGAGAGGGCAATCTCAGCGTCGATCTCACCTTCGAGAGCATGGATGACTTCTCTCCGGCGGCGGTCGCACGCAAGGTCGATGCGCTCGCGAAGCTGCTCGAGGCGCGCAGCCAGTTGTCGAATCTCGTGACGTACATGGACGGCAAGGCGGGAGCCGAGGATCTCATCGCGAAGGCGCTCAACGATCCGGCGCTCCTTAAAGCCCTAGCCGCAAAGCCCAAGCAGGAATAGTCGGGGAGTCGAGCCATGGCCGAAGCCAAACAAGCTGCCGAATCGACCGCGGAGGTGATCGAAGCCGATCAGTTCGCGACGCTGCTGCAGAAAGAGTTCAAACCCAAGACCGACCGGGCGCGGGCGGAAGTCGAGCGGGCGGTGCAGACGCTCGCCGAGCAGGCGCTGCGCGAGACGGCCGTCATTTCCGACGACGTCATCGGGACCGTCAAGGCGATCATCGCCGAGATCGACAAGAAGCTCTCCGATCAGGTGAACCTCATCCTGCACCACGAGCGCTTCCAGCAGCTCGAGAGCGCGTGGCGCGGGCTCAGCTATCTCGTCAACAATACCGAGACCGACGAGATGCTGAAGATCCGCGTCCTGAACGTCTCGAAGAAGGATCTCGGGCGCACGCTCAAGAAGTACGCCGGCACCGCCTGGGATCAAAGCCCACTGTTCAAGCGGCTGTATGAAGAGGAGTACGGCCAGCTGGGAGGGGAGCCCTACGGCTGCCTCGTCGGGGACTACTACTTCGACCACACGCCCGGTGACGTGCAGCTGCTCGGCCAGATGTCTCAGATCGCGGCGGCGGCGCACGCGCCGTTCATCGCGGGCGGTGGCCCGACGCTCATGGGCATGGACTCCTGGCAGGAACTCGCCAACCCGCGCGACCTCGCGAAGATCTTCGGCGCCCCGGATTACGCGGCGTGGCGCTCGCTGCGCGAATCGGACGATGCGAAGTACATCGGCCTCGCCATGCCGCGGTTCCTCGCCCGGCTCCCGTACGGCGCGCAGACCAATCCCGTCGAGGAGTTCGAGTTCGAGGAGGAGACGACGGGCGGGGATCATGCCCGTTACTCGTGGGCCAACGCCGCGTATGCGATGGCGGTCAACGTCAATCGCTCGTTCAAGACGTACGGGTGGTGCACCTCCATCCGCGGGGTGGAATCGGGTGGCGCGGTCGAGGGACTTCCGGTCCATACGTTCCCGAGCGACGACGGCGGCGTGGACATGAAGTGCCCGACGGAGATCGCCATCAGTGACCGCCGCGAGGCGGAGCTCGCCAACTGCGGCATGATGCCGCTCATCCACCGCAAGAACACCGACACGGCCGCCTTCATCGGTGCCCAGTCGCTGCAGAAGCCGCAGGAGTACATGGACGCCGACGCGACGGCGAACGCACGCCTCGCGGCGCGCCTGCCGTACCTGTTCGCGAGCTGCCGCTTCGCGCACTACCTCAAGTGCATGGTGCGGGACAAGGTCGGCTCCTTCAAGGAGCGGGCCGACATGGAGCGGTTCCTGTCGGACTGGATCATGAATTACGTCATCCTCAACCCGGAGAACGCCGGGGAGGCTGCGCGAGCGCACAAGCCGCTCGCCGGGGCGGAGGTGAAGGTGGAGGAGGTCGAGGGCAATCCCGGCTACTACACGGCGACCTTCCACCTGCGGCCGCACTATCAGCTGGAGGGCGTGAACATCTCCATGAGCCTGGTCTCGAGGCTCCCGTCGCAGCGTCAGGGCTGACGGGAGGACGGGGGAGTCCGGGCGGCCGAGAGGCCGACGATCGATCAACCAACAATCTGAAGAGCTTAAGGAGCTGGGTTTATGGCAGTCGACATGTTTCTCGAATTGGATGGCGTCGAGGGTGAGACCGTCGATAAGGCCTTCAAGAGCAAGAACGCGATGGACATCCTGGCGTGGAGCTGGGGCCTGTCCAATTCCGGCACGTTCCATCAAGGCGCCGGCGGCGGGGCGGGCAAGGCGAGCTTCAACGACATCGCCGTGACGAAGTACATCGACAAGGCGTCGCCGAATCTCATGCTGTTCTGCGCGAACGGCAAGCACCTGTCCAAGGGCACGATCACCGTGCGCAAGGCGGGCGAGAAGCCCCTCGACTATCTCACGATCTCGCTCGAGAACATTCTCGTGAGCTCCTACTCGACCGGCGGCAGCGGCGGCGAGGACCGGCTCACGGAGAACGTGTCGCTCAACTTCGCCACCGTGAAGGTGTCGTACGCCCAGCAGTCCGACAAGGGCGGCAAGTCGGGCTCGATCGACTTCAGCTGGGATATCGCGCAGAACGCCAAGTCTTGAGCGGCTCACAGGAGCTGTTCCGGGCGGGCAGGCTCCGCGACAGCCTCGCGGCGCTTCAGCAGGAGGTGCGCAGCGCACCGGGTGACGCAAAGCTGCGCGTCTTCCTCGCCCAGCTGCTGATGGTGACGGGCGACTGGGAGCGCGCCGTCAATCAGCTGCAGGTGGCCGGCGAGCTCGACGCGGAGGCGTTGCCGATGAAGCACGCCTACACGGCAGCCATCCAGTGCGAGCGGCTGCGGGCGGCCGTGTTCGAGGGGCGCAAGCTCCCGCTGGTGCTCGGCGACCCGCCGCCGTGGGTCGCCGGCCTGCTGCAGAGCCTGGCGGCGCTCAACGTCGGCCGGGCCGAGGAGGCGGCGGCGCTTCGGGCCCACGCGCTGGAGGATGCTCCCGCGACGTCGGGTCATCTCAACGGCACCGAATTCGAGTGGATTGCGGACGCCGACTCGCGGCTGGGCCCGGTCCTGGAGGTGATTCTCAACGGGGCCTACTACTGGGCCCCGTTCGCGCGCATCCGGCGCATCGTGATCGAGCCGCCCGCGGACGTGCGCGATCTCGTGTGGGTGCCGGCGCAATTCACCTGGGGCAACGACGGGGAGGCGATGGGTCTCATTCCCACGCGCTACCCGGGTTCCGAGCGCACCGACGACGAGGAGGTCCGGATGGCCCGCAAGACCGAGTGGCGGGACCTCGGGGGCGGCACGTTCGCGGGGCTGGGCCAGCGCCTCCTCACGACGAGCGGCGCCGAGCTCGGGTTGCTCGAGGTGCGCGATCTCGTGCTCGAGCTCGAGAGCGCTTGAGCCCGCGGGCCGCGCGGAGCGTTCGTTCGAGACGGGTATCCGATCATGGCCGAGCTCAGCCTACGCGAGCGCCTGCAGCCGGCGCTTCTCGATCGA
>JBOHZT010000306.1:0-4271 GCA_050738535.1 Steroidobacteraceae bacterium | reverse complement strand
CGAACCGCTCGCCGCACGATTCCTCGCCGACACCCATCGCTACTTTCCCGAATGGGCCGATCGGCCGGAATCGAGCGATCGGCTCCTGGAGGCCGATCACAACTCCTACCTCGCCGGCGGCTACTCAGAGGAATTCGGGTACCGGGTACGGGCCGACTTTGCGCCGCGGCTCCCGTTGCTCCTCGAGGACCCGGAGCGCAGCGAGCAGTGGCGCGTCCAGTGCGGAGGCCTGCATCCCGGCTATCCGGAGTGCCCGCGGCCTGTGGACCGCGAAGGAACCGCCGCCTGGACCCCGGCGCGAGGCGCGCTCGATCAAGAGCCGGCCGCGCAGGCACGGCAAGCCTCACAGCCCGCGACGAGCGGCGCCCGAGCGCGGGCCGGTGACGCCGAGGTCGTGTCAGTCGACCGCGAGGGGGCCGGACGCTCGTTCGCGCTGCTCGCGTCGCTTCACTCACTGCGCATGCGCTGGCGCATCCGGCGCGAGCTCCACCGAGTCCACCGGGTGATGTGACGACGCCGGCCGCTAGCCGTGAAGCGCGATGCGCAGCGTCGCGAGCACCCCCGCAATGCAGATCGCCGCGCACCCGAGCCGGGCCGCGATCAGGAGCGGGGCCTTCGCTGCCGAATGCACGTAGTCCTCGATGACGACTCGCAGACCGAGCGCCGCATGGCGGAACGCCGCGAGCAGCAACAGGATCGTGAGCAGAGCGGGCAGCGGCCGCCCGAGCCAGGCCATGAACGCCGCGCGATCCGCGGCATGGACTGCAACGAGCGAGGCCACCAGCCAAAGCGTGAGTGGAACGAGCGCGATCGCCGTGACGCGCTCCGCACGCCACGCCTCCGCGCCGCGCCTCGCGCTACCGAGCCCCTTGGCGCGGGCGAGGTGGGAAGCTGTCGAGGCCCCAGGCATATGCGATCGCTCGATCATCCGAGCCGGGCGCCGATCATCCATGCCGCGGCGGTCAGCACGAGGCTCGCGAGGACGCAGGCCCACCCCGAGCGGTAAATGGCCGCCAGGCTGAATCCGATCCCCGCGTCCCAGAACAGGTGCCGGATGCTGCCGCACAGATGCAGGAAGAAGGCGAACGTCGCGCACACCAGCGCGATTTGGCCGACCGTCGAGGCCGCTGCGGCGTACATGGCATCGTAGGCGCTCGCGCTCAGCGCCGCCGCGGCGAGCCACGCGACGAAAGCGATCATCGCGAGCGTCGCAAGGAGCGCGGTGATCCGGTTGGCGATCGAGAGCACCGAGGTGAGCTGCGGCCGGTACAGCTGGATGTTCGGTGAGCGCGGCATGCGGCCTCCTTCCTAAAGCGTTCGCTCGAGCGCCAGCTTCTTGATCTCGGCAATCGCCTTGCCGGGATTGAGCCCCTTGGGACACGTGCGCGTGCAATTGAGGATCGTGTGGCAGCGATACAGCCGGAACGGATCCTCGAGCGCATCCAGGCGCTCGCCCTTGGCATCGTCCCGGCTGTCGGTGAGCCAGCGCCAGGCCTGCAGCAGGACCGCGGGCCCGAGGAATCGATCGCCGTTCCACCAGTGGCTCGGACAGCCCGAGGTGCAGCAGAAGCACAGGATGCACTCGTAGTAGCCGTCGAGGCGCTTGCGCTCCGCGAGCGACTGCAGCCGCTCGCGCTGCGGCGGCGGCTCGCTCGCCTTGAGCCACGGCTCGATGAGCGAGTACTGCGCGAAGGCGTGCGACTGATCCGGCACGAGATCCTTGATGACCGGGAAATTCGCGAGCGGATGGACCGTCGCGCGGGCCGCGGTCTCGGAGATGAAGCGCGTGCAAGCGAGCCAATTCGTCCCGTCGATCGTCATGGAGCACGAGCCGCAGACCCCTTCCCGGCACGAGCGGCGGAAGGTCAGCGTCGAATCGATCTCGCTTTTGATCCAGATGAGCGCATCGAGCACCATCGGGCCGCAGTCATCGAGATCGACCTCGTACGTGTCGAGCCGCGGATTGCCGCCGCCGTCCGGATCGTACCGGTAGATCTCGAAGGTCTTGAGCCGGCTCGCGCCGGACGGGGCGGGCCAGTGACGGCCTCGCTCGATCCGCGAGCCGCGCGGCACACTGAAATTGCGCGGCAGCGGGAAGCGCTTCGGCAGCTTCCAGCGCGATATCTGGCTCGAGGACCGGATGATCATGGTGCCGCCGCATCATAGTTCACGGCGCGCTCGAGCACATCGTCCCGCGTGGTGTCGATCTCGATCACCGGGATTGCCTCGCCCGGCGTCACGCGCTCCCGGTGGGCCATCTGCCACTCGAGGACCGATAGATCCGCCTCGGAGGCATCGTTGCGGGTGTGGACGCGGTCGAGGATGCGCGCCCGCAGCACCGCGGCGGGCGCGTCGCAGCGCATGAGCGCGATCGGCACGCCGAGGCGGCCGGCAAGCGCCGCGAACCGCAACCGCTGGGCCTGGCGCAGGAAAGCCGCGTCGACCACGGCCGTGATGCCGCCGCAAAGAATATCCTCCGCCGCGCGCGCGAGATCGCCATACACCGCATCGCTCGCCTCCTGCGAGTAAAGCCCCTGCGCCACGTCCGATCGCGACGAGGCGAGCTCGCGCAGGCCGGCGCGCCGCTTGCGCTCCACGTCGGAGCGGATGTGCACGGCGGACAACCGCTCCGCGAGCCGTCTTGCGAGCCACGTCTTGCCGGATCCCGACAGCCCGCTCATGAGCAGCAGCCGCGGCGTGTGCGGCGCGAGCGTCTGCGCGGCATACGCGATCCGCCGCCGGTGCTCGAGCTGCAGGCCTTCGCGCGCTCGCGGGTCCGCGATGGGTGCGGCGGAGAGCGCCGCCACCTTCGCGCGCACCAACGCCCGGTGCGCCTCATAGAGCGCAAGCACACGGCACCCGAGGTAATCACCGCTCTGCGCGAGATAGCCCCCGCGGAACGCCTGTGCGTGACGCGGGAACCCCCGCGCGGCAAGATCGCTCGCGAGGAACGCGATCTCGTCCGCCACGTCGATCCAGCGGAACCGCGGCTCATATTCGAGACAGTCGAACGGCACGAGCGCGCCGCCGAGGCGCACCACGTTGCCGCAGTGCAAATCGCCATGGCATTCGCGCACCCGCCCGGCCTCCCGCCGGGCCGCCATGACCGGCGCGGTCGCCGCCAGACGGCTCTCGAGCGCCGCGCGCAGCGCGAGGATCGCGCGCGAAGCGTCGAAGATCGCCGCGGCCGCGGCGCATTCCTCGAGATTGCGCACGAGCATGGCCTGCACCTCGGACGGCTCACCCCAGCGCGCCCCCGCGGGCACGATCGGCAGCTGCGCGTGAATTTCCGCGAGAGCGCGGCCGAACACCTCGAGATCGTCCGGCTCGATCCGCCGCGCATCGAGGAGTCGGTCGAGCTCCTCCGCGCGCGCGAATCGGCGCATGCGCACCGCGTATTCCTCGCATCCCTGCGGCGGCCCCATCCGAGCCGCGCCGCCTCCATGCACGATCCCCCATAGGTCGAGATAGATCTCGGGCGCGAACCGGCGGTTGAGTCTCAGCTCCTCCTCGCACAGCCATCGCCGCCGCTCGGGCGAGCGTAGATCGACGAACGGATAGCGCACCGGGCGCTTGATCTTGTACGCGAACTCGCCTGCGAGCAGCACCCAGGAGATGTGCGTCTCCACGAGCTCCACCGACCCGGCTGGATGCGCGTAGGCATCCGGGCTCAACAGTCCTGCGAGGGCGTGCGGCAGCGGGACGCTCATGGGAACCGGCTCGGACCAGCAAGGATCGGGCCCCGCGCGCGCGAAATCCCGCAGCCGTCCCGGCTCTCGCGCTAGGACGAGCGCGCGGCGTGGACCCTCATGACGAGCCGTGAGGCATGAGGCTATGCTCCGGCCATGACTGCCGCGCGCCCGCGATCGCTCGACCCGGCCCCCGCCGAGGACTGACGCGCGGATGTCACGCGCCGCGGGCGCCTATCTGGCGGCATTGCTGCTGATCGCCGCCAATCTGCGGGGTTCGATCACCGCAGTCGGTCCACTCCTCGACACGCTGCAGCAGGATCTGTCGCTCTCCGCCACCGCAGCCGGCTGGGTCGGCAGCCTCCCCCTGCTGATGTTCGCCGCCTTCGCACCGCTCGCGCGCCTCGCTCGCCGGCAAGGCGCCGAGCGCATGCTGCTCGCCGGCCTGGTCGCGCTCGTCCTCGGCATCCTGCTGCGCTCCGCAGGGACGAGCGCGGCCCTCTTCGCCGGTACGGCGATCCTGTCGGCGGGCATCGCCGGCAGCAACGTCCTGCTTCCCGTCGTCGTGAAGCAGCGCTATCC
>JBOHZT010000305.1:0-4274 GCA_050738535.1 Steroidobacteraceae bacterium | reverse complement strand
CTCTTCGAGCGCGCGGTGCGCGGACCAGCCGCACTCACGGCGCAGCAGGCTCTCGGTCTCCTGCAGCGCGGCGAGCCCCGGGTGGCCGTCGGTCGCGAGCTCGGTGCGCCGGAAGAGCACGTCGTTGAGAGTCTGCGCCATCTCCTCGCGCACGGCGTACACGATCTCCGCGCCGAGCACGTGCGTGCCCGGGATGCACCGGCGCAGCGGCGGGTCCGCCGCGGCGAGCCCGAGCACCTTCACAGCCCGTGAGCCGTGATTGCGCGCGAGAGCCGCGTGGACCCCTTCGGGAATCGACGCGAGCGAGTCGGCGGCGCGTGCGGCGAGCTCGCGCTCGAAGCGGGGGAAATCCTCGATGTCGCCGCCCGGCAGCGGGTGCGTCGCCGATCCGCAGCGCGCCACGCGGTGCCCGAGCTGCCGGCACGCGAGGTCCAGCGCCTGGACCGCATCGCTGCGCGCGACGGTGTAGCGCACGCTCACCGCGCTCACCAGCCCGGTGAGTCCTTGCTCGCGGTGATCGGTGATCCGCGATTGCTTGCCGAAGCTCAAAGCGCCGGGGTGCTGGCGGCTCGCTTCCCCGAAGGGCACGAGCCCGAAGCAGGCCCGGCGTACCTCGGAGCGCTCGAGAGCGAGCGCCGGGAACGCCGCGTTGATCTCTGCAATAAATCCGGCGAGCTCCTCCGGCGCGAGGCCGACGCGGTCGGGATCTCGCGCGACGACCGTGTGCCAAACCCCGACGAGCGTGCGCCCGCGCCAGGGCACGAGAAACAGGTGCCGGGCCGCGCGCGCGAGCAGCGCGTCGCCATCGCGCGTGCGGCCTTGCACGGCGAGCGCCATGGCGGCCGCAGGCTCGCGCCCGATGATGAAGCACGCATCGCGCGAGTACGTGGCGGGCGGCAGCGGCTTGCCGAGGCCGTGCAGCAAGCCTTCGGCCCACGGGCCGCCCGCATTGAGGGTCACGCGCGCATGGATCTCGAGGGGATTGCCGGAGAGCCGGTCGCGTGCGAGGACGCCGAAGACGTGCGAGCCCTTGTGCAGCAGCCGCTCCGCTTCGATGTAGTTCGCGACGAGCGCGCCGTTCTCCGCGGCTGCTGCAATAAATGCCAGCACCAGCCGCGGCGGGTTGTACATCTGACCGTCCTCGAAGACGGCGGCGCCGCTGAGCCCGTGCCGCTCGAGGAGGGGGAAGTGCGCGAGGATTTGCTCGCGGCCGAGGAATCTCGTGCGCCGGATATGGCGCGAGCGATCCGGAATGTGCCGGTTGCGATCGAGCGTGAGCGCATCGTAGGCGCGCATCCCGAGCTCGAGCAGCGTGCGGCCGCTGCGGCCGCGGCCGTAGGTCGGGATCGCGAACGGGAGCGGCGCGACGAGATGCGGGGCGATCGCGAGGAGAATGGAGCGCTCGCGGCACGAGGCGCGCAGGCGCCCCACGTCGAGATGCTGCAGGTAGCGAATACCGCCGTGCACCACCTTGAAGCATTGCGCCGAGGTGCCGGAGCCGAAGTCCTCGCGCTCGATCAGCGCCACGGACAGGCCTCGGAGCGTTGCCTCGCGGGCCGCGGCCGCGCCGGCCGCTCCTCCGCCGATCACGAGGACATCGAATTCACGGCCGACGAGAGCGCTGGGATGTCGATGCATCGAGAGGCAGGCGCGTGCACACCGAAGCGGAGCCGCCTACTGCAGTGCAATTAGCATGCCCATGAGGCGCGCGTGCGCCGGGCACACGGGGTCAGCGCTGCTTGAAGCCTTCCGGCGTCAGCTGGTGCCGCGCGAGGAGCTTGTAGAAATCGGTCCGGTTGCGCTTGGCGAGCCGCGCGGCCTGGCTCACATTGCCGCCGGTGATCTGCAGGATCTGCGAGAGGTAGCTGCGCGTGAATTCGTCGCGCGCTTCGTCGAACGAGGGCAGCCGGCCGGGGACCCCGCCGAGCGATTGCTGCACCAGCTCGACCGGGATGATGGGTGTTTGCGAGAGCGCGACGTTCTGGCGCACGACATTCTGCAGCTGGCGGATGTTGCCCGGCCAGTCCGCCGTCGCGAGCAGCTCGACCGACTCCGGCGCGTAGATCTTGCGCAGGCCGCTCTCGCCGGCGATCTCCGCCAGGAAGTGCGCGACGAGCAGCGGGATGTCCTCGCGGCGGCGGTTGAGCGGCGGCATCTCGATGTGCACCACGTTCAAACGGTAGTAGAGGTCCTCGCGGAACTGGCCCTCGGCCATGAGCTGCTGCAGGTCGCGGTGCGTCGCCGAGATGACGCGAACGTTGACGCTGACCGGATCGGTGCTGCCGACGGGGCGGATGAGGTTCTCCTGCAGCACCCGCAGGAGCTTCACCTGCAGTCGCATCGGCATGTCGCCGATCTCATCGAGCATGAGCGAGCCGGAGTCCGCCGCCTGGAAGAGGCCGCGGTGCGCGCGCGTCGCGCCGGTGAAGGAGCCCTTCTCGTGGCCGAACAGCTCCGACTCGAGCAGGCTCTCGGTCATGGCGCTGCAGTTGATGGCGACGAAGGGCTTGTTGCGGCGCGGGCTCGCGCGGTGGATCGCGCGGGCGAGCATCTCCTTGCCGGTGCCGCTCTCGCCGGTGATGAGCACGCGCGCGTCGGTGCCCGCGACCATGTGCGCCTGGGCGAGCTTCTCCTCCATGAGGGGGCTGCGCGTCACGATGTCCACGCGCCAGTCCTCATCCGAGGTCCCGAACCCCGAGATCCTCAAGGCCTTCTGCACCTGGTCGAGGAGCTCTTGCTTCTCGACCGGCTTGGTGAGGAAGCCGAAGGCGCCCATCTGGGTCGCCTGCACGGCATCCGGGATGGTGCCGTGCGCGGTGAGCAGGATCACCTTCAAGCCCGGCCAGCGATGCTGCAGCTCCTTCAGCAGCCCGATGCCGTCCATCGGGTCCATGCGCAGGTCGGTGATGACGAGGTCCGGCCGGAAGCGCACCGCCGCGGCGAGCGCCTGCGGGCCGCTCTCGACGGCCTCCACCTCGTAGCTCTCCGCCCGCAGGCGGATGGTGAGCAGCCGCAGCAGCCCCGGATCGTCATCGACGACGAGGATGCGGGCCTTGCGCTTGGCAGTGTCGATCACGGTGTCTGTCCTTGAGTGGCCTGCTTGCCGCGGTTGAGGGAGCGCTCGATGTTGGCGATCGCGGCGAGCTTCGCGCGGGTCTTCTCGAGCTCCTTCTTGAGGCGCGCGTTCGCGGCGATCTCCGCATCGCGCTCGCCGGCCTCCGCGATCCGCGCGCGGTCGTTGTGCTCGGCCTCGCTCGCCAGGCGCTGGTTCTCGGCCGTGAGGTCGAGCTGGCGTTTGACGCTCCCGAGCATGAGCCAGGCGAGCGCGCGCTGGGAGGGCGCGAGCCCCGCGGGCGAGGCGAGCAGTCCTCGCAGCAGCTCCTCGGCGTGCGCGGGATCGAAGCCGGGATGCCCGGGCGCGGCGAGCATCAGGGCATACTCGAGCTCGTCTGCGACGCTCGTCGGCGACTCGGTGAACCGAGCCTTCGCGCCCGCGAGGATCGCGGCCTGCATCGCCGGCGGCCCCTCGGCGAGCCGCTGCACCCCCTCGAGGCGGTTCGCGAGCTCGGTGGCGGCGGTCACGGCGGGATCGGCCGGGGGCGGCGGCGGCGCCTGGTGGGGTCGCGCGAGCCCGAATGCCGACGCGCAGCCGGCGAGGATCACGGCGGCGGCAAGCACTGGAAGCGCTGCGGCGGTCGCCCGCTCACGCCGCATGCGCGCGATCCCTGGGCCGGACCGGGAGCGGGGCAGGGCTCGAGGTCTTTGCGAGCGGCATGGTGATCCGAAAATGCGCCCCCGGAAACTCGCCGTCGACAATGCGGACCGTGCCGCCGTGCGCGGCGACGAACTCGAGCACCACGGAGAGGCCGATTCCCGTGCCCTTGACGTTCGCGCCCTTCGCCGCCCGGCCGGTGTAGAAGGCCTCGAACACATTCGCCCGCTCATCCGGCGGTATGCCGGGCCCGCTGTCTGCGATATCCATGATCAACTGTCCGTCCGAGGCGCGCGCCCCCATGTGGATCGTCCCCCCCTTCGGGGAGTATTTGATGGCATTCGAGAGCAAATTGTCCAGGATCAAGCGCAGCTTCCCCCGATCTGCCGCGAGCGTCACGTCCTCGATCCGCACGTCGAGCCTTGCGCGCTGGGCGAGGAGCGTCAGCTGCTGGCTCTCGAGCACCTGCTTGATGAGCGGGCGCAGCCGGAACTCGCTCAACTCCAGCCCGACATTCGAGGTCTGCCAGGCGCTGAAGGACAGTAGATTCTCGATCATGCGC
>JBOHZT010000304.1:0-4278 GCA_050738535.1 Steroidobacteraceae bacterium | reverse complement strand
TACATCGTCCGGCACGCAGAAGGTCTCGCGCTACATCCTGATCGGGTGCCTCGTCGCGCTCGGGATCTGGATGCTGCGGCGATTCTTGCCCGCCCTGTGCTGGGCGGTCGTGCTCGCGATCGCCACCTCCTCGCTCTACGACCGCTGGCTCGCGCGCTTCCGCGGCAAGCGCCGGCACGTGTGGGCGGCCGCGACGTTCACCAGCCTCATCGGGATCGTCCTCATCGGGCCGCTCATCTACGGTGCGGCGCTCGCCGTGAGCCAAGGCATCAATCTGGTCCACGCGCTCACCGCCTCGGCCCACAACGGTCCGCCCGCCCTGCCGCCGTGGATCGCCGAGATTCCCCGGCTCGGCACCTGGGCGAGCGGGCTATGGGTCGATCTGTTCACCAACGCCGGGGCGGTGACGCAGGCGCTCGTGCATGCGCGGCCGACGATCATCGAGTGGACGCGGCTGCTCGGAGTGCAGGTCATCCGCCGGGTCGTGACGCTCGTCTTCACGATCCTCACGTTGTTCTTCGTCTACCTCAATCGCGACCGGCTGAGCACGGACGTGCCGGTGGGCATTCATCGCCTCTTCGGGCATGCGGTGGAGCGGCTGCTGCAGCGCGCGGTCGAGGCGATCCGCGCGACCGTCGACGGCATCGTGCTCGTCGCCGTCGGGGAAGGCGCGATCATGGGGGCGGTCTACTCGTTCGCGGGCGCCTCGCATCCGGTCCTGCTCGGGGCCGTCACCGGCATTTTCGCGATGGTGCCGTTCGCGGCGCCGGTGGTGTTCTGCTGCGTCGCGCTGGCGCTCGCGGTCGAGGGTGCCCTCGGTGCCGCGATCGTCGTCCTCGTGGCCTGCACGCTGGTGCTGTTCATCGCCGACCATTTCGTTCGTCCGACGATCATTGGCGGGGCCGCAAGACTGCCGTTCCTGTGGGTCCTGCTCGGCATCCTCGGGGGGATCGAGTCGTTCGGACTGCTCGGCATTTTCCTCGGGCCGGCGCTCATGGCGGCGCTGGTCGCCATCTGGCATGGTTGGGTGGACGAGCCGCGATCCTGACCGCGGCCGCCGGGCACGAATTGCGCTGCCCAGGGTGTTGCGATGAAGATGAGCCCATGAGCGCCGATACTCGCGAGCTGTTCCTCGAGCGGTCGCACACCGCGCCATGACGTTGCCGGATTTCGCCGAGCTGGTCGCCCTGCGCGGGGTCGCGCAGGGCTTTGCCGTGGGCTCGCGCCGCAAGACGCGCACGGTATCGACGGGCGCGCACTACAGCGCCCAGCGCGGCCGCGGCCTCGAGTTCCAGGAGGTGCGCCTCTACGTCCCGGGCGACGACCCCCGCAGCATCGACTGGCGCGTCACCGCCCGGCGCGGCCGTCCCCACACGAAGCTCTATCGCGAGGAGCGCGAGCGTCCGGTCTGGCTGCTCGTCGATCTCGACCCGGCCCTATTCTTTGGCACGCGGCGGCAACTGAAGTCGGCCGCGATCGTGCGGGCGGCGGCGCTGCTCGCCTGGGCCGCGGCGCTCGGCGGGGACCGGGTGGGCGCCGTGATCTCGGGCGCCGCCGAGCCGCGGGTGCTGGCGCCTCGCTCGCGCGAGGCCGGCGTGCTCGCGCTGCTCGCGGCGCTCCTCGAGCTGCAGCCGCGCGCTCCGGGTCCGCCGGCGGCTCACAGCCTCGAGGCAGGGCTGCACGCGCTCACCCCACTCGTTCGCCCCGGAAGCCTGCTGCTCGCGCTCTCGGATTTCGCGCAGCTCGAATCCGCGGCGGATCCCGCATGGGCCGCGCTCGCGGCGCACAGCGCGTGGCAGCTCTACGGGGTGTCCGATCCGCTCGAGGAGCATGCGCTGCCGAACGGCCGCTTCCGGGCGGGGCTGCCCGACCGGGTGCGGGTGCTCGACGGCGCGAGCGTGCGCGCGCGCTGGCTCGAGACCTGGCGCACGCGCATGGCACGGATCGAGGCGCTCGGGCGGCTGCTCGCGGCGCCGGTCATGCCGCTCTCGACGAGCGCGGCCGTCGAGGATGCGCTCGGCGCGGAGCTGCGCCGCTCGCGGGCGCTCGCATGAAGGGGGCGATCCGATGAGCGGGAGCTGGCTCTCCGAGCTCGCCCCGGCGCATGCGCCGCCGGGACCGGGCTGGTGGCCGCCGGCACCGGGCTGGTGGGCGGCGGCCGTGCTCTGCGCGGTGCTGATCGTGCTCGGTTATCTCGCGGTGCGCTGGTGGGGCCAGCCGGGCCGGCGCTGCGGGCGTGCCGCACTGCGGGAGCTGCGGGTCATCCGCGCGAGCTCGATGGACGGCCCCTCCGCCGCGCGCGCGATCGAGAATCTGCTGCGGCGCTACGCGCTCGCGCTCTATGGCCGGGAGACCGTCGCGAGGCTCACCGGAAAGGCCTGGCTCGAGTTCGCGAGCGTCGCGGGCGCGGCGCGGCTGTCGGGGGAGGCGGGGCGGTCGCTGCTCGCCTCGGCCTTCGGTGAGCGCACCACGGCCGACCGGGAGAGTTGGCTCGCCGCGGCCGCGGAGTTCATCGAGCGCACGGCTCGCGCGCAACGCCCGATTGCGCAAGGCCCGACCTCGCAAGGCGCGGCGGCCGTCGCGGAGCGCGGCCGATGATCCACTTCGAGTGGCCGTGGATGGCCGCGCTGCTGCCGCTGCCGCTCCTGAGCTACGCGCTGCGCAGGCGCGCCGAGGCGCGCGGCAGCGCGCTCTATCTGCCGCTCGCGGCCGCGGTCGCCGCGCAGGACGAGGGGGATGCCGAGCGCCACCCGTGGAGCCGCGCGCTCTATGCGCTCATCTGGCTGCTCCTCATCGCCGCGGCGATGCGCCCGCAGTGGCTCGGCAATCCCGTGCCGCTCGCGACCCACGGGCGGCGCTTGTTGCTCGCCGTCGATGTCTCGGGGTCGATGGCGATCGAGGACATGGCCGGCGGGCAGAGCCGCCTGCAGGTGGTGCAGCAAGTGGCGGGACGGTTCATCGACGAGCGCAAGGGCGATCGGGTGGGGCTCATTCTCTTCGGCACCCGCCCGTATCTGCAGGCGCCGCTCACCACCGACCTCACGACGGTGCATCACTTCCTGGAAGACGCGGTCGTCGGGGTGGCGGGAACGGAGACGGCGATCGGGGATGCAATCGGCCTCGCCATCAAACGGCTGCGGGCGGCGGGACCGGCCGGTCCCCTGCAGCGAACCGTGCTGATCCTGCTCACCGACGGGCAGAACGACGCCGGCGTCATGCCGCCGCTCGAGGCGGCGCGCATGGCGGCCGAGACGGGCCTGCGCATCTACACGATCGGCGTCGGGGCGGCTTCCGGCGAAGGGCCCTACGGGCCGTCCTCCGGCAACACCGATCTCGACGAAGGGACGCTCGAGGCGATCGCCAAGCTCACGGGCGGGGAGTACTTCCGCGCGACCGACGGCGCCGCGCTCGAGGAGATCTACCAGCGGATCAACCAGCTCGAGCCCACGCGGGGCCGCGCGCAGTGGCTGCGGCCGCGCAGCGAGTGGTTCGCCTGGCCGCTCGCGGCCGCGCTCCTCATCAGCATTCCGGCCTCGATCGTGGGAGGGCGTGCATGGACCTGAGGGGACCCACCGGGGTCTAAGGCACGCATGGACTCGAGCAGCCTCGGCAGCTTTCATTTTCTGCATCCGGCCTGGCTGCTGGCGCTGCCGGCGTTGTTCGTCATCGCGTTCGTGTGCGCGAGGCGCCGCGGCCGTGCCGATGGCGCCTGGGCGCGGCTGGTGGATGCGCCGCTCCTGCCCTTGCTGCGCCTGACCGGCGCCGGGCGAGGGCGCACGCCGTGGCTGCTCGTGATCCCGGCTTGGATGCTTGCCGCGCTCGCGCTCGCAGGTCCGACCTGGCAGCGTGCGCCGAGCTCGGGCTACCGCGCGCCCGGCGCCTGGGTGCTGCTGCTCGACCTCTCGCCCTCGATGGCGGCGACCGACTTGCTGCCGGACAGAGCCGCGCGCGCCCGCTTCGTGATCTCCGATCTGCTCTCGGCCGCGCAGGATGCGCGGGTGGCGCTCGTCGCGTTCGCGGGGGAGCCCTACACGGTCACGCCGCTCACGACGGACGTGGCGACCATCCGCACGCTGCTGCACGCGCTCTCCCCGAGCCTCATGCCCGAGGCGGGACACGATCTCACACCGGCGCTCGGCCTGGCCCGGCAGTTGCTCCACGGAGGCAATGCGGGACGCGGCGAGGTGGTCGTGCTGTCCGACGGGTTCGATGATGAAGCGGCGGCGCTCGCCGAGGCGAAGCGCCTCGAGCAGCAGGGCGTGACCGTCAACGTGGTCG
>JBOHZT010000303.1:0-4287 GCA_050738535.1 Steroidobacteraceae bacterium | reverse complement strand
CGTCGGCCTGTTCCTCATCTACAGCGCCATGAGCTTCGCCGTGCTGCAGCGGCGCAAGACGTTCGCGGTGCTGCGTGCGCTCGGCGCCACGCGCCCCGTCCTCATGCGGCTCGTGCTGGCGGAGGCGGCCGTGCTCGGCGCGGCCGGCGCGCTGCTCGGGCTGCTCGCCGGCATCGGGCTGGGGCGCGGCCTCGTCGCGCTGGTGTCGAGCACCATCAACGATCTGTATTTCGTCGTCGCGGTGAGATCCATCGCGCTGCCGCCGAGCGCGCTGCTCGAGGCCGCCGGCGCCGGCATCCTCACCGCGCTCGTGGCCGCCGCCTTGCCCGCCTGGGAGGCGACGGGGGTCGCGCCGCAGCTCGGCCTGCGGCGCTCCGTGCTCGAGCAACGCGCTCGCGGCATGGCGCGTGTATTGGTCGGCGTGAGCGCGGCGCTTGGCGTGGCGGCGGGGATCGTGATTGCCACCTCGAGCCGGAGCCTGCTCGCCGGATTCGTCGCGCTCTTTCTGCTGCTGCTCAGCGTGGCCGCATGCACGCCCGCGCTGCTCGACGGGTCGGCACGGCTCGCCTCACGCTGGCTCGGGCGCGCGAGCCCGATCGGCCGGATCGCGCTCGGCGGCGTCGCAGCCTCGCTCAGCCGCACGGGCGTCGCGGTCGCGGCGCTCGGGCTCGCGATCGCCGCGATGATCGGAGTCTCCGTGATGGTCGCGAGCTTTCGCGAGTCGCTCGACGCTTGGCTCGCGCGCACCATGAGCGCGGACATCTACGTGTCGGCGCCCGGGCCGGGATTCGGGCGGCCGGAGCGGCGGCTCGACCCCGCCATCATCGCCGCCCTCGAGAAAGTCCCTGGTATCGCGCGAGCGAGCGCGAGCCGCAGTGTTCGCGTCGGCTCCTCCCGCGGGCCGGTGATGCTCGAGGCGGTGGGGCTTGCCGCGGGGCGCGCGTCCGGCGTCGTGCTCACCGCGCGGCGCGGCGACGTGTGGCAAGCCTTCGCGCACGGCGCCGTGCTCGTGTCGCAGTCGCTTGCCTGGCGGTTCGAGCTTCATCCGGGCGACCGGCTGACGCTGCGGACCGACGGCGGTCCGCAGCCGTTCGCGATCGCGGGCATCTATCGGGACTACGGCAGCGGGGGCGGCGTGCTGATCGACCGCGCGGTCTACCGCCGCGCGTGGGGAGACGACGGGGTCACTTCGCTCGGACTGTATCTCGCGCCCGGCGCGCGCTCGGCGCAGGTGATTCCCGCGCTGTACGCGGCTGCCGGCGGGCGTCAGGCCCTGCTCATTGCCTCCAACGCGGAGGTGCGCGCGCTGTCGCTGAGGCTGTTCGACCGCACTTTCGTCATCACTCGGGTGCTCGAGTGGCTCGCAGCGGGGGTGGCGGCCATCGGGCTCGCGAGCAGTTTGCTCGCCTGGGAGCTCGAGCATGCTCGGGAGGTGAGCGTGTTGCGCTCGCTCGGCCTCGCGCCGCGCGGTGCGGCGCTGCTCATCGAGGCGCAGACGATCTTCATGGGGCTCGTCGCGCTGGCGGCCGCGATCCCCGCGGGGCTGCTCGCGGCGTACTTGCTGGTGACGGTCGTCAACCGCCGGGCGTTCGGCTGGCAGATCGGCTTTCATCTGCATGCGGGCGATCTCGCGAGTGCCTTGCGCGTCGCGCTCGTAGCCGCCGTCGCGGCCGGGCTCTATCCCGCCTGGCGCAGTGCGAGGCGGCCGATCGCGGCCGACGTGCGGGAGGAGTAGTGCCGTGACGCTGACACGGATCGGCCTCGCCGCCTGCCTGCTCGCACTGTGCGCGGGGCAGGGCGCGTGGTGCGCGCCGCCGACCGGGCCGCTCGGCGTGCTCGGTGTCTCCGGCGCTGCGGATCGGGGATTCGCGCGGGCGCTCGCGGTCCACCCCTTCGAGTTCCCGCGCGATGCCGGCCCGCATCCGGCCTACCGGCACGAGTGGTGGTACTGGACGGGGCACCTTCGCGCCCGCGACGGCGAGCGGTTCGGGTTCGAGCTGACGTTCTTTCGCATCGCGCTCACGCCGCCGGCCACGCAATCCGGCGCGGCGGCCGGTGCTCGATCGCGCTGGCGGGCGCGGCAGATCTACGTGGCGCATTTCGCGGTCACCGACATTTCGCGCGGGACCTTTCATTCGACGGCGCGGTACGAGCGCGAGGCGCTCGGGCTCGCGGGCGCGCAGGCGAGTCCCTTTCGGGTGTGGCTGGGGGGCTGGTCGGTGACGCAGGAGGACGCGCCCGGCGTGCGGATCTTGCGTGCGGCCGATTCGGCTTATGGGCTGCGGTTGCGGATGCAGCCGCTCATGGCGCCGGTGCTCAATGGAGATCACGGACTCAGCATCAAGTCGCGGTCTCCTTGGTCCGCGAGCGACTACTACTCCGTTCCGCGCGTGGCGGTTCGCGGCGAGGTGTTCCGCGGGGGCCAGGTGCTCGAGGTGAGCGGCACGGCATGGCTCGATCGGGAATGGGGCAGCGGCGGGCTCGGGCGGAACGAGGCGGGCTGGGACTGGTTCGCGCTGCAGCTCGACGACGGCAGCGATCTCATGTTCTACGTGATGCGCGATCGGGACGGTGCGCCCGATCCGGTGAGCGCGGGAACGTGGGTCGGCAAGGACGGTCATGTGCGTGCGCTGTCGGACCACGACGTCCGTATCGACGTCCTCGGACACTGGACGAGCCCGAACGGCACGCGCTATCCGTCGGGGTGGAGGGTGCGGGCGCCTTCGCTGGGGCTCGACGTCACGTTGCAGCCTGTTCTCAAAGACCAGGAACTCGACGTCCTGCCTCGGTACTGGGAAGGGGACGTGGACGTCTCGGGAACGCGCGACGGACACGCGCTGGCGGGGCAGGGCTACGTGGAGCTCGTGGGCTACGGGAAGCCGTGAAGCTCGCGCGGCCTACATCAGATCGCGCTGACTTCCTCGGCCTCCGCAGCCGCGCGTGAGGCTTCCGCGGCCGCGTACGAGCTTGCCGCCGCGAAGCGGCCGGCCGTTGCAGCGAGCGCGACGCGCCGGGGTGCGAGTGCGGTTTCCTGCTGCGCCTCGGGGATCCAGCGCCGGATCGTGACCGCGAGCGCGGCCACGAGAATGGCGCTGCCCGCGAGCCACAGGATAGCTCCGCCGATCCGCTCGTCCGTGATCGCCGGGAGGTGTATCCAGTTGAAATCCACGCTCCCTCGGTAGAGCGAATAAGGCTTCTCCGCCAGCAAGGCGCCGAGCAAGGCCACCATCATGAGGTTGGCCTTCAGCATCGCGGCGCGATACAGGTATGGCGCGCCGAACGGGGGCCGGCGCCCGTCGAGCACTCGCCACCAGAAGAGCAACCCGGTGAACAGCAGGCTGAAATGCATCAGGTCGTGGATTCGCTCGTTCACGAGCGCCGTGTCGTACATGGAGGGATCCAGAAGTAGAGCGTGCCTCCGCAGAGAATGGTCGCGGTGATCGGATGCGTCAGGAACGACAAGCTGGCTCTGGTCGGCCGGCTCCTCGCGAGCGGCGCGAGCACGAGGGGCCGCAGCGAGCGAGGCAGGCCGGCGATCAGCGCCGCCGCCGGAGCCGGCGCCAGCAGCAGGACAGGCGCGATCATCATGAGGACGAGATGCTGGATTTGGTGGACGCAGAACAGATGGTCCGACGGAAATCGAGAGGCGACTGAAGCGCGATGTAGAGCGTCGCCACGCCGGCAAAGAAGCAGCACGGTCGCCAGTTCCACCGGCCACTCCCGTGCGCCGCGCGTGCCCGACGGCGCATGCCGGCCGCATAGAGCCACGCGAGCAGCACGAGCCCCAGCGTGATTTCCGGGGTGAATTGCCAGGCAGTGAGGATCGTGGCGTACCGCGTCATGGGAGGCGTGCCCGGACGGTGCGTAGCGCCTCCCCTCAAAGCGCAAAGGGCCGCGCGGTTCCGCCGCGCGGCCTAGGCGATCAGCATCCACAGGCCGGCCGCGAGCGCGCTGCTTCCAGTGACGCGCGCAAATCCGCGCCCGCGCGGCATGCTCTTCTCGAGCAGCACGACGAGCATGAGCGCGGCGATCCACAGGAGGCTCATCACGCCGGTGGCGAAGAGGATCGCCATGAGCGCCCAGCAGCAGCCGATGCAGTAGCCGCCGTGCAGGAAGCCTAGCCGCAGCGACCCTGCCGCACTCGAGCGGAATCCGCCGTGCCGCTGAACGAACGCGAGTGGGGACCGGCAGGAGTCGAGGCAGGCGTCCTTGGCGGGCGACCATTGGTAGGCGCCCGCGAGGAGGAGCACCGCCGCGCCGAGTTCCCGGCTCGACGCCGCCATCATG
>JBOHZT010000302.1:0-4289 GCA_050738535.1 Steroidobacteraceae bacterium | reverse complement strand
TCCCTTTCCAGGAGCGCGACGCTCCAGCCGGCTCGCGCCAGCAAAATCGCCGCCGTCGTGCCCGCGGGGCCCGCGCCGACGATGACGGCATCGAAGCTCGCCTGCATCACATCGCCGCAGCCGCGCGCGTCTCTCGCCTGGCGGCGCGGAAGAAATGCACGAACAGGCCCGCGGGCCGCTCCTCCAGGCTCCAAGCCTCCCGCGCAGCCGGCCAGGCTGCGCAGATCTCCTGCCCGCAGAATCCCGCATGCACGCTCAGCACCGCATCGCCGCGCGCGACGTTCCCGGCGCCGACCGCGCCGAGCAGATGGCTGCCGAGCAGCGCCCGGCGCGCGCGGCGCGGCTCGCACGCGACGAAAAGATCGCACCGCTCGGCCACGGCCGCGAGCAGCGACCGCAAGCGCGCCGCCTCGAAATGATGCAGGAAGAGGTTGGTGAATATGGCATCCCAGCGCGGGAGGGCGTCATCGGCCGCTCCCGCCCAGTCGAGCGCATCCGTGCACAGAAACTCCACGCGCCACCCCATTCGAGCCAGCGCCACAGCCGGCTTCGAATCCGGCTCGAGAAGACGCTGACGATCGAGCAGCGTCAGATCCGCGACCGGCCACGACGGCCGGAGCAGGCGCGCCAGACGCAAAGTCAATCGGCCATCGCCGGCCCCGAGCTCGAGCAGCCGGGGCGGCGGCCCGCGCATACGGGCGGGCCGCAGGCCGCGAGCGAGGAACCTCGCCGATCCCATGATCTCGTTGATGCGGTACAGATCGCGGCGTGCCCTGGTGGCTCGCGGATCGTGAGGCTCGAGCCCATCGAGCACTTCGGGCGCAACCCGGCGCGGAAGACTCACTGGATGCCGCGCGAGGCTGCGAGCGCGCTCGGGAGCCCGCACATCCTCAGCCGCTCCCGACCTCGAGCAGCGCGCCATGGCAGCTGAAGCCCGCCCCGAACGAGGCGAGCCACCACCAGCCTGCCGGCGCGCCGTCCGCGAGTGCCGCCTCGAGGACGAAGTAGACGAACGCGCTGGAGAGGTTGCCGTACTCCCTCAGCACCGCAGCGCTGTAGCGGACATCGCGCTCGGCGAGCCCGAGCCGGGAGGCGAGCGCGCGCAGCACGTCCCGACCGCCCGCATGCAAGATCCACGCAGCAATCCGGGATGCCGGCAGCTCGGCGCGGCGCAACACCTCGGCGAGCACCCGCTCCGCGCAGTCGGCAGAGAGCTCCGGCACCTGGCGCGTGAGCACGTTCCTCAGCATTCCGTCGCGCAGCTCGAACCGCAGCGCGCCGCGATGCACCGGCTCGGTGAGCGATTCGCTATCCCGCCAAGCAATGCGGCGGCGGCCGCTTCGTTCGCTCCCCGACAGCACCGCCGCCCCTGCGCCATCGCCGAACAGGCACGCGCTCACCAAGACGCCGGGGTCCTCGTCGAGGAACATCGCTGCACTCGAGACCTCGACGCAGACGGACAGCACGTTCCGGCACTGCCCGGAATCGATCAGCGCGTGACCGAGCCGGAGATTCGGCAGCGCCGCGGCACAGCCGTGCCCGACGAGATCGAACGCCAGCACGTCGCTGCGAACGCCCAGCCGCTCGATCACGTAGCCGCTGAGGCCGGGACAGAGATAGCCGGTGCACGTGCTCACGACGAGCGCATCGATGTCCGCAGCCGCGAGTCGCGCCGACCTCAGCGCGGCATCGGCGGCCTGCGAGGCGAGCGCCGGCGCCGCGCCGAGAAACCGGCGGTGCAGGGTCTGGGGGTCTATCCGGAACACCTCGTCCAGGCAGTCGAGCGCGAGCCTGCGGGCCTCGATGCCATTCTCGTTCTGCAGCACCGCGCGCACGATCGCGCGCGCACGGGCACTGAGTCGCGTGGACCACTCGGACCTGCAAAAGGCCGCCCAGCACTCGGACTTCGTGTAGCGCGTACTCGGCGCTGCGGTTCCCAGGCCGACCAGATACATCGACACGTTCCGCCAGGCAACCGCTCACGCACCGGTCGCGCCAGCGGGACGCGTGCTCCCGGGGCGAGTCGCTCCGCGCGTCGCTCCGCGCGCGGCCTCGATCGCGGCGATGTCGATCTTTTTCATGGTCATCATCGCCTCGAAGGCGCGCTGCGCGCCCTCACGGTCCGGACTGGCGATCGCCTCCATCAGCACGCGCGGAGTGATCTGCCAGGACACGCCCCAGGCGTCCTTGCACCATCCGCAGGCGTTCTCGGTGCCGCCATGGCCGACGATGGCATTCCAGTACCGATCGGTCTCGGCCTGGTCTTCCGTGATGATCTGGAACGAAAAGGCCTCACTGTGGCTGAAAGCCGGCCCGCCGTTCAGGCCGAGACAGGGCACGCCCACCACCGTGAACTCGACCGTGAGCACCTGGCCTTGTTTGCCGCTCGGATAATCACCGGGCGCGAGGTGAACGGCCGTCACGGCGCTGTCGGGGAACGTCCGCGCGTAGAACCGGGCGGCCTCCTCCGCCGCGCCGTCGTACCACAGACAAATCACGTTCTTCGCCACGTCCGTCTCCTTCTCAGGAAATCCAGCGCCAATTGCAAATCTCGGGCATGTCCTCGCCGTGCTCGCGGATGTACTGCTTGTGCTCGATCAGCTTGTCGCGCAGCGCCTGCTTCACGTACGCGGCACGCGCCTGCAGCTGCGGCAGTCGGTCGATGGCGTCATTCACCAGATGGAAGCGGTCGAGGTCGTTGAGCACCGCCATGTCGAACGGCGTCGTGATCGTCCCCTCCTCCTTGTAGCCGCGCACGTGCATGTTCGCATGGTTCGTGCGCCGGTACGCGAGGCGGTGGATGAGCCACGGGTAGCCGTGGAAGGCGAAGATGATCGGCTTGTCGCGCGTGAACAGCACGTCGAAATCCCGATCCGGCAGACCGTGCGGGTGCTCGCTCGGCGGCTCCAGCCTCATCAGATCGACGACGTTGATGACGCGCGTCTTGAGCTCCGGGAAGTACCCGTGCAGGAGCTTCGCCGCCGCGAGGGTCTCGAGCGTCGGCACGTCGCCCGCGCAGGCGAGCACGACATCGGGCTCGGCGCCGCGGTCCGTGCTCGCCCACTCCCAGATCCCGATGCCGGCGGTGCAGTGCTTGATTGCCGCAGGCATGTCGAGCCACTGGGGAGCGGGGTGCTTGCCCGCGACGATCACGTTCACGTAATTGCGGCTCCTCAGGCAGTGGTCGGCCACCGAGAGCAGGCAGTTGGCATCCGGCGGCAAGTAGACACGGATCACGTCGGCCTTCTTGTTGACGACATGATCGATGAAGCCGGGATCCTGGTGGGTGAAGCCATTATGGTCCTGCCGCCACACGTGCGAGGACAGCAGGTAGTTGAGCGAGGCGATCGGACGGCGCCAGTCGATGCGCCGCGTGACCTTGAGCCACTTCGCGTGCTGGTTGAACATCGAATCCACGATATGGATGAATGCCTCGTAGCAGTCGAAGAGCCCATGGCGTCCGGTGAGCAGGTAGCCCTCGAGCCAGCCCTGGCACTGGTGCTCGCTCAGCATCTCCATGACGCTGCCCTCGGGAGCGAGATTCTCATCCGTCGGTAGCACATCGGCCACCCATTGCTTGGCGCTCGCCTCGTACACGGCGCCGAGCCGGTTGGAACTCGTCTCGTCGGGGCCGAACAGACGAAAGGTGCGCGGGTTGCGGTTGAGCTTCACGATGTCTCGCAGGAACCTCCCGAGCACGCGAGTGTCCTGCGCATCGTTCGCGCCCGGCTGAGGCACTTGCACGGCGTAGTCGCGGAAGTCCGGCAGACGCAGATCGCGCAGCAGCTCGCCCCCGTTCGCGTGCGGATTGGCGCCCATGCGCCGCGCGCCTCTCGGGGCGAGCGCGAGCAACTGGGTCTTCACGCTGCCGCTCTGCTCGAACAACTCCTGCGGGCGGTAGCTGCGCATCCACTCCTCGAGCAGCTTGAGATGAACCGGATTGGTGCGCACCTCGCCGAGCGGGACCTGGTGCGCCCGCCAGGTGCCCTCGACCGGCTTGCCGTCGACCACCTTCGGACCCGTCCAGCCCTTCGGCGTCTCGAGCACGATCATCGGCCAGCGCGGGCGCTGCTCGAACCCCTGCGCGCGCGCCCGGGATTGGATACTGCGCACTTCCTCCACGATCCGATCGAGCGTGGCCGCCATGAGCTGATGCATCACGAGGGGGTCATCCCCAGCCACGCGGTACGGGTGGTAGCCGCAGGCACACAGGTACTCCTCGAGCGCCTCGCGCCCGATGCGGGCGAGCACCGCCGGGTTGTCGATCTTGTAGCCGTTGAGGTGCAGGA
>JBOHZT010000301.1:0-4303 GCA_050738535.1 Steroidobacteraceae bacterium | reverse complement strand
GCTCATCGCAGCCGGGTGCCGGGCGCTCGCGAGCTGGGGGCTCGCGGGCGCGCTCGATCCGCAGCTGCCCTGCGGGGCCGTACTGCTGCCGGAGGAAGTCATCCTCGAGAGCGGAGCGTCGCTCGCGACGGGACTCGCCTGGCGGCGGCAGATCGAGGACGCACTGCAGGCGCGGTGGCTCATCTGCCGGCGCAGGCTCCTCACGAGCGCGCGGGCGCTCGCGACGATCCCCGACAAGCAGCAAGCGTTCCGGCGGACGGGTGCCGCCGCCGTGGACATGGAGAGCTTCGCCGTGGCCGAGGAGGCGGCGGCTCGTGGTCTGCCTTTCGTCGTGATGCGCGTGATCGTCGATACGGCGGCTGATGCGCTGCCGCCCGCGCTCGCCGATGCGCCGGACGGCACCGGCAACGTCCCGGTGGGACGGATCATCGCGCGCGCGCTCGCGGCCCCTTCCGGTCTCGGGGATTTGCTGCGCCTCGCCCGGCGCTACCGGGTCGCGAGTCGCAGGCTCCGGGCCGTCGCGCGAGCGGGCGCGCTCACGGCGTATCACCCATGAAGGCGCGCGCATGAAGGCGCTCGTGACCGGCGCGTCCGGCTTCGTGGGCTCGGCCGTCGCGCGGCTGCTCACGGCACGCGGCTCGCAGGTCCGGTGCCTGGTGCGCAGCAGCTCGAGCCAGCGCAATCTGCGCGGGCTCCCGGTCGACATCGTGTTCGGCGACCTGTGCGACGGCGAATCGCTCGAGCGTGCGCTCGCCGGCTGCGACGCGCTCTTCCACGTGGCGGCGGATTACCGTCTGGGCGCGCTCGATTCGCATCGCCTCTATCAGACCAACGTCGAGGGCACGCGCAACATCTTGAAGGCGGCGCAGCACGCGCGGGTGGAGCGCATCGTGTACACGAGCAGCGTCGCGACGATCGGGCTGCCGGCGGACGGGACTCCCGGCGATGAGACGACGCCGGTCGGCCTCGGTGACATGATCGGACACTACAAGCGCTCGAAGTTCCTCGCCGAGCAGGTCGTACGCGAGTGGGCGCGCACGCAGCCGCACGCCCACATCGTGACCGTCAATCCCTCGACGCCGGTCGGGCCGGGGGACGCGAAGCCCACGCCGACGGGGCAGATCCTGGTGGATGCGGCCCGCGGGCGCACGCCCGCGTATGTGGACACCGGACTCAATGTCGCGCACGTCGATGATGTGGCCGCGGGACATTTGCTCGCTCTCGAGCGCGGCCGCGCCGGCGAGCACTACATCCTCGGCGGAGAGAACCTGCCGTTGCGCGACATCCTCACGGCCATCGCGCGGCTCGTCGGCCGCAAGCCGCCGCGCGTCCGCCTCCCGCACTCCGTGGTGCTGCCGATCGCGCACGTCGCGGAAGCCTACGCGCGAGTGAGCGGCCGGCCGACGCGAATCACGGTGGAAGGGGTGCGCATGTCGCGCAAGCACATGTATTTCTCGAGCTCGAAGGCGACGAGCGAGCTCGGCTACCGCTCGCGCCCGGCGCAGGAGGCCATCGCCGACGCGGTGCGCTGGTTCGCCGCGAACGGCTATCTCGCCTGAGCGTCCGAGGAGAGGCTGCTCACCACCGCGCGGCATCGAGCGCTATTTTGGATACGTCCGCGGCGGCAGTCCACGCCAGCCCGCGGCCCACTGCCAGCTCGCGAGGGCGGGAACGCCGAAGAGGATCTCGCGCATGCGCTTGACGAGCGACAGCGTGATCGCGACGTCGGGGGCGACTCCGAGGAGGCTGCCGAATCCGACGAGACCGAGCTCCTGAACCCCGAGGCCCGCGGGCACCAGGAAGATGAATTGGCGCAGCGCTTGGGTGAGGCTCTCGAGCGCGATCGCCGCCTCGAGGTCGATCGGGGCGCCGAGCCAGCGCAGCGCGAGCCAAACCTCGAGCGAGCCCGAAAGGAGCCCTGCGAGCTGCCAGCCGACGGTGGCAGCGAGGCCGGTCCGTGCGCGGTAGAGCTCGCGAACGCTCGCATCGAGCTCGCGCCAGGGGCTCGAGGCAGGCGTGCCCGGCGAAGTCCGCCGGGGCGCCGGCACGGGAAGCCAACCTTCCGGCAGCGTCCCGCGCGACAGCCCGATCATGCGCTGGGCGAGGCGCTCGAGGCGCTCGAAGATCGAGCCGTAGCGCAGCAGCAGGAACAGACACGCGATGACGACGACCGCGACGCCGACGCCGAGCTCAATGCCGCGCAGCGGCTCGGGACCCGGGCCGCGGGTCGCCCGCAGCAGCAGCGCGACGCCGAGCAGGACGAACAGCAGTTGGCTCACGAGCGTGAGCAGCACCTCGATCACGACGCTCGCCGCCGCGGCAGGGCCCTCGACGCCTCCTCGGGCGGCGAGCAGGCGGATGCCGACGATCTCCCCGCCGATGTTGGCGACCGGGAGCAGGCGGTTACAGGCCTCGCGGACCGCCGCGATCCAGAAGAGCACCCCGAAGCCCGGCGGCGGGGCGAGCCGGCCGATCAGCGTGCGCCACCCGAGCACGTCGAGCCCGATGGGCAGCGCATGGAGCGGCACCAGCAGGAGCAGGATGCCGCCGGCGCCCGAGAGCAGGGTCACGATGGAGCGGCCGCCCTCGCGCACGATGAGCACGATCATCACGGCGAGGCCGGCCGCGAGCGCGATGCGCGCCGCGAGCCTCATGCGGCGCTCGCCGCGGCAAGATCGCGGTAGCCCCCGCGCGCCGCGCCGGTCGCAGCGATCGCCTCTCGCACGCGCGGCGACAGCAGCGCTGCGAGCTCCTCGGAGTGCCGGTACCCGCGCATCGACGGGCCGACCGCCTCCCCGGAGCAGGTCGCCGGATGCAGGTAGATCTCCGTCGCGCCGCGAGGCAGGCGCGCGAGGATCGAGAGCAGCTGCGTTTCGTCCATCGCGCCGCTCGCCGTGATACCGAACACCCGGTCGTTGTGCGTGACGCCCGCCGCGGCGAGCCGGCGCGTCATGAGCGCGGTCCAGGGCAGCAGCCCGAGGGCGCCGAGGAGTGCTCCCCGGGAGGCGCGCCGCGCGCACTGGAGGGGCTCGGCCGGCACGCGCACCGGGGGGTTGCCGAACTGCGCCCCGATCTCGAGCAGCATCCCGAGCACCGTCGGGTGCAGGTGCAGATGCTTGTGGGCGTTGACGTGATCGAGGACGAGCCCGGTGCGCGCGAAAGCGGCGAATTGAGCGTGAATCTCGGCGCGCAGCTCGCGGCGCACGGCCGGCCGCGCGAAGTAGCGCCAGCCGTCATAGGCGAGGCGGTCGCCGAACCGGCCCGCGGCATCGACGAGCCTCGGGATGGCGGCGGGCGGGAGCTGCGCCCGGCCGTCCGCGAGCGTCAGGTGCAGGCCGACCCGCAGGCCGGGAAGCGCCCGAGCGCGGCGCACGGCGTCGGCGGCCGCCGGGGCCGCCACCATGAGGCTCGCGGCGGTGAGCGTTCCCGCGCGCGCCGCCTGCTCGACGGCCTCGTTGACCGATTCGGCGAGGCCGAAGTCGTCGGCCGTCACGATCAGGAATCGGTCCACGGGACGCGCCGGCCTCACGCTCACGGATCGCAGGACCCGCGGCTCATCGAGCGCCGCCTCGAAGCCGCGGCGTCTTCAGGCCTCGCGCGCGTGGAGGAAGCGGAAGAACTCCACGCCCTCGCGCAGGCGGCGCTTGGTCATGTGCCAGCTGCGCATCATCTCGGCCGTGAGCTCGATGATCTTGCCCGGCCTGAAATAAAAGCGCCGGTAGAACGTCTCCACCGCGTGGTAGATCTCCGCCGCCGGCAGGTGCGGATAGTTGATGGGCGAGAGCTGCACGCCTTGCGCGTTGACGAGGTTCAAGGCGTCGTTCTCCTTGAGCCAGCCGTTCTCCACGGCCTCGCGGTACAGCTGCGTGCCGGGGTAGGGGGCGGCGAGGGAGACCTGGATCGTGTGCGGGTTGATCTCCACCGCGAAGCGAATGGTCTCGCGGATGGTCTCGGCCGTCTCGCCGGGCAGTCCGAGGATGAACGTGCCGTGAATGGTGATGCCGAGCTTGCGGCAGTCGCTCGTGAAGCGGCGCGCGATATCGGTGCGCAGACCCTTCCTGATGTTGTGCAGGATCTGGTCGTTGCCGGACTCGTAGCCGACGAGCAGCAGCCGCAGACCGTTGTCCTTCATCACTTTCAGCGTCTCGTACGGCACGTTGGCCTTGGCGTTGCAGGACCATGTGATGCCGAGCTTGCCGAGGCCGCGCGCGATCTCCTCCACCCGCGGCCGGAAGTCCGTGAAAGTGTCATCGTCGAAGAAGATCTCCTTCACCTGGGGGAGATTGGCCTTGATCCAGCGCAC
>JBOHZT010000300.1:0-4327 GCA_050738535.1 Steroidobacteraceae bacterium | reverse complement strand
GCCGGACGGCAACACCCCGTTGCCGGCCCCTCGCTGCCGCCTCGCCCGGACCTCCGCGCGGCTGCGCAGGCCCTGCGAAGCGCTCCTCGCAAAGCGTCGCCCGGCGCCCAAATCGCGCCTGCCGAGGCGGCTTCGACCGATCCTCGGAGAGCCCCTTCAGTTGCAGTGTAACCAAACCTTGGTGTACAACGACCGTCACCCGCGCGGGACGCGCTTACAGTCTGATTGGCTTAGGCTTTCGGGACTGCCATGCGATACATCACACTGCTCTCCTCCCTGGTCGCTGTCGGCTTTTCCTTACAGGTTTTTGCCGGTGGACGAATGGTCAAAACCGACTACGGCGCGGTCAAGGCCGGCTACGTCCATCAGGGGCAACAAGACTGGGGGATGCTCAAGAAGTACTGCAGCAAGTGCCACAACACGACCGACTGGGCGGGCGGCTGGGCCGTTGACATCATGAAGCCCGCCGGGGTGCCCGCGCACGCCCAAGTCTGGGAGCAGGCGGTCATGAAGCTCTCCGGGCGCCTCATGCCACCGCCCGGCAATCCGCAGCCCACCCAGAAGCAGATCGATCACTTCGTGAGTTGGTTGCAAAACTACCTCGATGCGGCGAGTGCCGCGGGCCAGGAGGCTGCGGCCGGCCACGTCCAGATCCAGCGCCTCAACCGCACCGAGTACGGCGATGTGGTGGAGGGACTGCTCGGCGTCAAAATTGACGTCGATGACCTCCTGCCCCCCGAGACCGAGGTGGGCGGCTTTGATGACATCTCGGCCGCGCTCAGCATGTCTCCGGTGTTCCTGGACCAGTACGTCCGCGCGGCGCGCGTCGTCTCGCAGCTCGCGGTCGGCAATGCCGCCCCGCGGCCCTCGACCACGTTGTTCCCGGCCCCCCGAGGCAATCAGGATGCTTATCAGCCCGGGATGCCGCTCGGCAGCCGGGGCGGCATGTCCTTCACCTATAACTTCCCGGCGGACGGCCTGTACAAGTTCACCATCAAGAATCTCGACGTAGGGCTGTACACCTGGGCGACCGAGACGCAGAACGACGTGGTCCTGCTCGTCGACGGCAAGCAGGTTTTCCGCGGCAGCCTCGGAGGCCTCAAGGATCTCGAGCTCGCCGACCGCGAGGGTGCCGCGGCGCGCGCGAAGATCATGGCACGCTTCGCGAACATTCCGGTGCACGTGAAGGCCGGGCAGCACAAGGTCGTATTCACGTTCGTCAAGCGCTCGGACGCCGAGAACGACTTCTACGTCGACAGCAACCGCTTCTTCAGCCGGTTGCGCACGGCTCGCCTGCTCGGCGGGGTGCAGGTATCGGGTCCTTTCGGGCCCACACAGCTCTCGATGACGCCGAGCCGCAAGAAGATCTTCGTTTGCACGCCGCAGACGCCCGCACAGGATCGGCCTTGCGCGCTCGAGATCACCAAGCATCTCGCCCGCCTCGCCTTCCGCCGCCCGCTCACGCAGGCCGATCTCGAGAGCCTGATGCCCTTCTACGATTACGGGTACAAGCACGGCGGCTTCAACGCGGGAATCCAGCACGTGGTGGCCGCGATTCTCGCGAGCCCGTCATTCCTCTACCGCACGATCCTGCCGACGCGCAATGCCGAAGGCGGCAAGATGCACCGGCTGAGCAACCTGGAGCTCGCCTCGCGGCTGTCGTTCTTCCTCTGGAGCCAAGGGCCGGATGACGAGCTGCTGCGGCTCGCAACGGCCGGCAAGCTCACCGATCCGAAGGTGCTCGATGCGCAGGTGGTCCGCATGCTGGCGGACCCGCGAGCCGAGTCGCTGGTCGACAACTTCGCCTTCCACTGGCTGGATTTCGACAAGCTGAGCTCGGTCGTCCCGGACCCGAAGATCTTCCCTAACTACACCCCGGAGATCGGTCAAGAATTCGTGCACGAGGCGAAGCTGTTCCTGGGGAGCATCCTGCTCAAGAACCAGAGCGTGCTCGGGCTGCTCGACGCGAATTACACGTATCTCAATCAGCAGCTCGCCAACCACTACGGGATACCGGGGGTGTACGGGAGTCAGTTCCGCCGAGTCGCGCTCAAGAACCCGGCCCGCTGGGGATTGCTCGGCAAGGGCATCATGCTGATGGAGACCTCCTACGCGACGCGCACCTCCCCGGTGCGGCGCGGGGCATGGGTTCTCGACAAGCTGATGGGCACGCCCCCGGCGCAGCCCCCGCCGAACGTGAACATGAACCTCGCGGTGGCGCCTGGTCAGAAGGCGACGACCGTCCGAGCGCGCCTGGAACAGCACCGGGCGAACCCGAGCTGCAGCCAGTGCCACGGGGTGATCGATCCCTACGGACTGTCGCTCGAGAACTTCAACGCGACGGGGATGTGGCGCACGTTCGACCATATCGCCAACGAGCCGATCGATACCGTCTCGACGCTACCGGGAGGCAAGGAGCTGACCGGGGTCAGCAGCCTGCGCAAGAAGCTGATGAGCCGGCCGGACCAGTTCGTCACGGCCATGACCGACAAGCTCATGATGTACGCGCTCGGACGCAAGGTGCACTACTACGACATGCCGCAGGTGCGCTCGATCGTGCGAGAGGCGAAGCAGGACGACTACCGGTTCGACTCGATCGTGCTCGGGATCGTCAACAGCCCCGATTTCCGCATGCAGGCCGAGCCGAAGCTGGCCAAGCCGGCTGGGCTCAAGGTGGCCTCCACCACCGGCCCGACAGGTTCCCTGAGCCCATGATGGGGAAGGAGTCCGCGATGTTCATCACCAAGAAGCATCTGTCTCGCCGCGCCACTTTGAAGGGCATGGGCGTCGCCCTCGGACTGCCGCTTCTCGATGCCATGATCCCGGCGGGGACCGCGCTTGCGAAGACGGCGGCCGCGCCGAAGATGCGCGCGGGATTCTTCTACTTCCCGCACGGGGCGATCATGAACAACACCCCGTACGGCAAGAAGATGGATCACTGGATGCCGAGCGGCAAGGGCCCGGCGTACAAGCTCAGCCCGATCCTCGCCTCGCTCGAGAAGCACAAGCATCAGGTCACCTCCTTTGGAGGCCTGCAGGACCTCGCGAGCCTCGACTCCGTCCACGTACTCGTGCCGTCCGCATGGATGAGCGGCGTGCACCCGAAGACCTCCTCCGTGACCCCCGACATGGCGATGACGCTCGATCAGGCGGTTGCCAAGCACATCGGCCAGGAGACCCCGCTTCCCTCCCTCGAGGTGGCCTCCGAGACGACGATTCAGGTGGCGGCTTGCGGCGGCGCGGTCGGCGGCTGCTACTACAGCGCGACCCTCTCGTTCAAGGATCCGCACACGCCGCTGCCGATGGAGTACAACCCGAGAAAGATCTTCGTCCAGCTCTTCGGCGAAGGCGACACGGCGCAGCAGCGCGCGGCGATCGCGCACGAGACCTCGAGCCTCCTCGATCTGATCTCAGATCGCACCCACTCGCTGCAGCGCAAGCTCGGCCCGGGGGACCGCGCGGTACTCGGCAACTATCTCGACACGGTGCGGGAGATCGAGCGGCGCATCCAGAAGCAGGAGGCGCACAAGCTCAAGAACGTCGTGTTGCCCAACGCGCCGATCGGCGTGGACGACCAGTTCAACAAGCAGGTCGACCTCATGTTCGATCTGATCGCGCTTGGGTACCAGGCCGATGTCACCCGGGTGGTGTCCTACTTCATGGTCTCCGAGGGGACGAACCGGACCTACAACTGGATCGGGGTGCCCGACGCGTTCCATCCGCTCTCGCATCATGCGAACGACCTCGGCCGGTTGGCCAAGCTCGTCAAGATTCAGACCTGGCACTGCGAGCGCTTCGCCGCCTTCTGCGACAAGCTCGCGAAGATCCCCGACGGGGACGGGTCGATCCTCGATCACTCGCTGTTCCTCTACGGCTCGAACATGAGCAACAGCGACAAGCACAACAGCTTCCCGCTGCCGAACATCATCGTCGGCGGGGCCTGCGGGAAGGTGAAGGGCGGCCAGCAGATCGATCTGCCGGACCGCACGCCGCTCTCCAACGTGCTGCTCACGATCCTCAACACGGTCGGTGCCGACGCCAAGAAGTTCGGCGGCAGCACCGGGACCGTCTCGATCTGAGATCATCGCAACAGGAGGGGAACGCTCGATGGTGAATCGCAGGGCCGTGCTGCAGGGCACACTCGGAGGATTGCTCGCATCGTCCTCGCTCGCCCGGGTCGCGTGCGCCGCTTCCGGGGCGGCGTCCGACGGCGTGCGTCTCGGCGGCAAGCTGGCGCTGCTCAGCGGGGGCAAGGACAACGTGCTCGCGCTCGCGACCGGCGGCGCAGGCGTACTGCTCGTGGACAGCGGCAGCCCCGGGTCCACCC
>JBOHZT010000299.1:0-4336 GCA_050738535.1 Steroidobacteraceae bacterium | reverse complement strand
CCGGGCCGCATCCCCGGTGGCGAGCTCGCGGCCCGCGAGCCACACCTGCCCGACGATCTCGGCGGTCGTGAGATTGCGGTTGAAGCCCTGCATGGCCGTCGCGCAAAAGGAGCAGTCGAGCGCGCACCCGACCTGCGAGGAGATGCACAGCGTTCCCCGATCGTCCTCCGGGATGAACACCATCTCGAACGCCTGCGCGCCGTCGGCCTTGAGCTTCCATTTGCGCGTGCCGTCGCGCGACTGCTGCACGGCGACGATCTGCGGCGTGCGCACCTCGGCCCTTTGTGAGAGCTCGGCGCGGAATGCCTTGGCGAGATCCGTCATCGCCTCGATGCGGGCCTCGCCGCGCTTGTAGACCCAGTGGGCGAGCTGCCGCGCGCGAAAGGGCTTGCTGCCGAGCTCAGCCACGAAGCCCTCGAGCTGCGCAAGCGTGAGCCCGAGGAGGTTCAGGCGCTCGCCCGTCGTTGAGCTCTCGATGCGACTCCCGGATGGCAGGGCCAAGGGACTCCCCTCAAGCGCGCGAGTGGATCTCGGTGGCAGCGAAGAAATACCCGATCTCGAACGCCGCAGTTTGCGGCGAGTCCGAGCCATGCACCACGTTCTGCTCGATGCTGAGCGCGAGATCCGCCCGGATCGTACCCGTGGCCGCCTTCTTGGGATCCGTCGCTCCCATGATCTCTCGATTGCGCGCGATGGCGTCCTCGCCCTCGAGCACCTGCACCAGGACCGGCCCTGAGGTCATGTAGCGCACCAGATCGGCAAAGAACGGCCGCTCGCGATGCACCGCGTAGAAGCCCTCGGCTTCGCGCTGCGAAAGTCGCCGCATTCTGGCGGCGACGATGCGAAGCCCTGCCTGCTCGAAGCGGCGATAGACTTCTCCGATGAAATTGCGCCCGACGCCGTCGGGCTTCACGATCGATAGGGTGCGCTCGAGCGCCATTCGATGACCTCTGAGGTGACAGGATCCTTGCGGGGCGAATCTCTTAAGGCGCCCGCGCGAATACCGCGAGCTCGAGGCCTCGAGAGCGCGGCAGTCTACCGCGGACCCTCCGGGAGCGCCAAATACCCGCGTCTCGCAGGCTCCCCGGCCGCCGCGGCTCCCGCGGCTCAGACGCTGAAGCTCTCACCGCAGCCGCACTCGCCCTTCACGTTGGGATTGCTGAAGCGGAAGGCCTCGTTGAGCCCTTGCTTGACGAAATCCACGACCGTTCCGTCGATCAGCTCGAGGCTCGAGGGCTCGACGAACACCTTCACGCCCCGGTCCTCGAACACCAAGTCGCTCGGCTCGGCGCGATCGGCGTAATTGACGACGTACGCGAATCCCGAGCAGCCGGTCCGCCGCACGGAGAGCCGCAGCCCGAGCCCATGGCCGCGAGCCGCCAGGAAGGACCGCACGCGGGTCGCCGCCGAATCAGTCAGAGAGATGGCCATGATCTTCCTCGCGGACCCTTCGAGGTCCGCTCCTGTGCGAGGCCGAGGCCCCGCTCCTCAATGCCGCAACCAGTGCATCTTCGATCGCGAACAGCCGCCCGAGTTTCTCGACCGGCACCTCGAGCGTGCGTGCCCACGCTTCGGGGCCCGCACCGGGCAGATCCTCACAGCGCCGCCCCCGCACTTCCCGCGCGAGCCAGGCGGCGGTCGCCAGAGTATGCGGACAACCGCGAGCTTCAAAGCGTGCGTCCTTCACAATGTCATTTTCCACGAGCAGATGGAAGCGCACCCAGGCCTCCCGATCCGGCCCGCCGCCCTCGCCGTGTAGCACCGTGCCTGCGCAGTCCGGCAAGGTCCCGCAGCCGGGCAACGCCGCGAACAGCCGGTCCACCTCCGTGCCGCCCGGATCGAGGCTTCCGGCCAGGCCGGCGGGCTCCGCGCCCCCGCCGGGCGATGTGCCCCCGGCGAGCGATATGCCCCCGGGGGGTAAGGCGCCCCCTCCGGGCGACGCGTGGCGCAGCCTCGTCACCTCACGCCGCACCTCGTCGATGGCATGCTCGATCTCCTGGGAGGTCGTGCGCCGGCCCAGGCTGAAGCGTAGCGAGCTCTCGGCGAGGCGCGTGCTGCGGCCAAGCGCGCGGAGCACGTAGGAGGGCTCGCCGCTCGCCGAGTTGCAGGCCGCACCCCTCGAGATCGCGAGGGTGCCCAGACCCGCGACGAGGCTCTCGCCGTCCACCGCCTCGACGGACACGCTGAGGATATGCGGCACCCTGGGGGCCGAGGCCCCGTTCAAGTGAATCCCCGGCAGCGCCTCGAGGCCTCCCCAGAGCCGGTCCCGCAGGCCGGCGAGCCGGACGAATTCCGATGCTCGCAGCCGCGCGGCCTGCTCTACTGCCACGCCAAAGCCCACGATCTGGTGCGTCGGGAGCGTGCCGGGCCGCAGGCCGCCCTCCTGGCTGCCGCCGAAGCCGAGCGGCGCGAGCCTGCCGCGGACGCCGCGCCGCACATAAAGCGCCCCGATCCCCTTCGGTCCGTGGAGCTTGTGGGCGGTGAGCGATAGGAGGTCGACGGCCAGCTCACGCACGTCCGTCGCGATGTGCCCGACGCTCTGGGCGGCGTCCGTGTGAAACGTGACGCCCCGCGATCGGCAGACGGAGGCGAACGCCGCGATGTCGCCGATCACGCCGGTCTCGTTGTTCACGTGCATGAGGGTGGCGAGGATCGTGTCGGGACGCAGCGCCGCCGCCAGTGCCGCGGGCGAGATGAGTCCGCTGCGGTCGGGCGCGAGATAGGTGACCCGAAAGCCCTCCTTCTCCAGCTGCCGGCAGGGGTCGAGCACCGCCTTGTGCTCGATGCGCGAAGTGACGATGTGCCGGCCCCGATCGGCATTCGCACGTGCGCTGCCGAGCACGGCGAGATTGGTCGATTCCGTAGCGCCCGAGGTGAAGATGATCTCGTCAGGCTCCGCACCGAGCAGCGCCGCGACCTGCGCACGCGCCCGCTCGACGAGCACGGCCGCCGCCCTGCCGGCCCGGTGGTCCGAGGAAGGGTTGGCGAAGCTCTCCTGCGAGGCGAGGCACTGCATCATCGCCTCGGCAACGGCCGGATCGACCGGCGTCGTCGCCGCGTGATCGAGGTAGACCGGCAGCCTCACCGCGGGACCTTGCTGCCTGCAGGACGGCGGCGGCCCTGTATCGCGGTCAGCAGCCCACGAACGATGTTCGCCTCGTTGCAGTCGAGCTCTGCCCGCTGCAGAAAACGGCGGATACGCGCCATCAGATGGGTTCCGCTTTGCGTGCGGTCGCGAAAGCCGACCGCCTCCATCACCTCGCCGAGATGCGCGTAGAGGCGCTCCATCGCCTCGGGCGTCGCGAGCGGGACAACGCCGGGGAGACCCTCCGGAGCCCCCTCCGGCTGCCCCGGCGCGCCGGCGCGGTGCGCCTCGAGAGCGAGCTTTTGCATGTAGATCTCGTACGCGACGATCTGCACGGCCATCGCGAGATTGAGCGACGCGTAGGCCTGATCGGCGGGGATCCGCACCAGCACGTGAGCCGGCTCGAGATCCTCGTTGACGAGCCCCGTGCGCTCGGCGCCGAAGAGGATCGCCGCCGGCTGCGAGGCGGCGGCCTCGAGGATGCGAGCGGCGGCCGCGCGCGCTTCGAGCACGCGGAAATTCTGGTCGCGGTCCCGCGCCGTGGTCGCGGCGATGAAACCGCACCCGGCGATCGCCTCCGCGACCGTACCGACGACGCGCGCTCGCGCGAGGACCGAATCGGCCCCCGAGGCCCGCGCGGTGGCCTCCGGATGCGGGAACTGCCGCGGCCGCACGAGCACCAGCGACTCGAGCGCCATGTTGCACATGGCGCGCGCCACCGCTCCGATGTTGCCCGGATGCGAGGGCTCGACGAGCACGATGCGGATCTCGCTCATGCGCCTGCGGCCCGCGGGTCGCGCCGCGCCGTACAAGAGCTGCTCGCGGGGAGACGGGGTTTGCTACGCTTGGCGGCTGCACGCATGGGCGTGCGATTGTCCTCCTTCGGCCGTCCGAGATACACCGTGCAGCATGCCCTTCTCAACATCGCCGTCCGCGCGGCCCGCCGCGCGGGCGAGGTGATCGTCCGGAGCCTGAACCGCATCGAGGGACTCGAGGTCGCCTCGAAGAGCCACAACGACTTCGTGACCGAGGTGGACCGCACCGCCGAGCGCGAGATCATGGCGACGGTGCGCCGCGCCTACCCGGATCACGCCTTCCTCGCGGAGGAGAGCGGCGCGAGCGGCGCCGGAGAGACGGTGTGGATCATCGACCCTCTCGACGGCACCACGAACTTCCTGCACGGCTTTCCGGTGTTCGCGGTCTCGATCGCCTGCCAGCAAAAGGGCAGGCTCGAGCACGCGGTGGTCTACG
>JBOHZT010000298.1:0-4350 GCA_050738535.1 Steroidobacteraceae bacterium | reverse complement strand
GCCCAGCCGCGCCGCGCGAGCGCGCGCGCGGCTTCCCGCCAGCCCGGATGCGCGCGCGCCAGCGTCGCCGCGGAAACGTCCCCGCGCTCGGCCAGCATCCCGAGGAGCCGCCGTTGCTGCGGCGCTCTGCCGGGCTCGCCGCGGCGGAAGGCTTCGAGCCCGTCGGGCGTCGCCGCCCAGCGCTCCTCGACCGGCACCGCCGCGGCGCCTTGGCGCAAGGCACGCGGCAGCGCTGCCGCGACCGCTTGACCCACCGGGTGGTGATAGTAGTCGGCCGCCCAGCGCAGCAGCGCGAGTCCGAGCGCGTCGATCAGGGGCGCCGCATCGAGTGCCTCGAGCGCGGCCTTGAGCCGGGCCTCCGGCACGTCCGAGCCGCACCCGGTCTCCATGACGAGGCCGACGAGCCGCTGGCGGCCGAAAGGAACCCGGACGCGCATTCCTTCGCGGGCCGTCGACCCGACCGGGGGGCGATAATCGAACAGCCGGCGCAGCGGGACGTCGAGGGCAACGCGGAGGAGGGTGCCGGGAGCGCTGCCGGATGCGGTGCCGCGCGTGGTCCCGGAGGCGCTCGTGAAGGGGACGGATTCCTGCGCGGGCGGCACGGTTGCCGGCTCCGTCGGCGACTGCGTTTGGCGACAGGTCAACCCCACCGTGGCCATCCCGTTGTACGCGGCATGAGTGCCTTTGCTAGGCTCGTGCCCGTATATAACACGCCAGCGCCACCGCACGGCGGCACTCTCTTGAACGACACCACAGCCGAGAGCGATACGTCTAGGGGCCGGTCCGGGGCACTCGAGCGGTTCCTGAAGAGTGTGGAGCTCAAGGCGTTCCGGATCGCGCAGCTGAGCCTGCGCAGCGAGGACGACGCGCTCGACGCGGTGCAGGACGCGATGCTGCAGCTGGCGCGCGCCTACGCGGATCGCCCCGCAGAGGAATGGAAGCCGCTCTTCTACCGGATCCTCGAGAACCGGATCCGGGACATGCAGCGCCGGCGGGTGGTGCGCGGGCGCATCATGGCCTGGCTGCCGCCGCGGCGCGCCGACGGCGAGGACGAGCCCGACCCGATCGCCGAGGCGCCGAGCTCGGATCCGCCGCTCACGGAGAAGCTGGCCGTCGACGAGGCCATGCAGGCGCTCGAGAAGGCGCTGCACGTGCTGCCGGGTCGGCAGCGCCAAGCCTTCCTGCTGCGTAACCTCGAGGGCCTCGATGTGGCCCAGACGGCGCTCGCCATGGGATGCTCGGAGGGCAGCGTCAAGACGCACTACTTCCGCGCCGTGCAGGCGCTGCGCGCGCGCCTCGAGGCTTTCGAGGTGGGGCCATGAGCCGGCCGCCGGCTGCCGGACCCTCGGGCGGTCCTCCGAGCGCGCTCGAGCGCCGCGTGCGCGCCGTGCTCGAGCAGAGCGTGTCGCGTGTCGATGCGCACGCGCGCTCCCGGCTCAACCGGGCCCGGCAGGCCGCGCTGGAGGCTGCCGCCGCGCGGCGGCGCTCGAGATGGCGCATGCGAGTGCTGATGCCGCTCGCGGGCGCCACCATGATGGCCGTGCTCGCGGCGGGGCTCGTGCTGTTCGGCGTGGGATCGCGGCAGCCTGCGGCGCCCGCGGTCTCGCGGCCTCCGCTCGAGGTGCTCGACCTGCTGAGCGACGGGGACAGCATGACGCTCATGGAGCACTACGACCGGGGCTTCTACGAGTGGGCGGCGACCGAGGCGCAAGGCTCGAACGGGAGCTCATCCGGATCGAAGCCGACCACGTGAATCGGCGCGCAGGGAACACGCGCCGCGCAGCCGATCCCCGCTCCAGCGGGAGCCTGACGTGAGGCGTTTGCGATACACGCTGCTCGCCCTGTTGCTCGCCGTGCCGCTCACGGCGGGAGCGCCTGCCCTTGCGCAGGCGGCGACGCAGGCGACGCAGCCGCCGCCGGCTTCCGGCATCGCCTGGTCTAGCCTCTCGGCCGGCCAGCGCAGGCTCCTGAGCCAGTACTCGGGCCAGTGGGCGAGCCTGCCGCCGGGCCGGAAGAAGGCGCTCGCCGACGGCAGTGAGCGCTGGCTCACCATGACACCCGCGGAGCGCAGGGCGGCGCGCCGGAGCTACGCGCGCTGGCAGGCGCTGCCGGCCGCGACGCGCCAGCGGCTGCGGCAGCGCTGGGAGCAGTTCCGCGCCTTGCCGCAGGACCGCCAGCAGACCGTGAGGCGCAGCTTCCGGGAGTTCGAGCACCTGCCTTCCGCGCGCCGCCGGCAGCTGCGCGAGCGCTGGCGCAAGGCGACGCCGCAGCAGCGCCAGCAGATGCTGCAGCAGTCCCGCGAGCGTGCGATCGAGCGCCGGCAGATGCGCCAGCGCAGGATCCATCAGGATCTCCAGAGGCGCTCCGAGCGGCAACGGCGCGGCCGCTTGCGGCCGCCGGGGCCGCTCGGCCGCGGCGGGTTCGGGCCGAGACGGCTGCAGCCCGGCGGCTTCGGCCGCCCAGGCTTCACCCGCCCGGGTTTCGGTCCGGGCGGTCCCGGCGGGCTGGGCCACGCGGGCCGCCCGGGAGGCGGCGGGCGCCGCTAGCCGCGGCTGGCGGCCTGAAGGCCTTGGCGAAGCTGGGAACGGGGCTTGCGAGAGCGCGGGATGACTCCTGCAGCAGAGGTGCCCCATGCAACGCAGCTTGATTTTCCTCGCAGCGGCCGCGCTGATGTTCGCGGCCGGTTGCTCGAATCAGTCCGGAAACCCGCCCGGCCAGTCGAACAACGCGCCGCCGAGCAGCGCACCCAGCACGCCGAACAGCACCCCGCCCGAGGGTCCGACCAACGCGCCGCCGCCACCGCCGCCGAGCACCTCCCCGGGTGGAGCACCTCCAGGCGGAGCGACGCCGCCGCCGAGCCCGCCGAACGGTAACCCGCCGCCGCCCCCGAGCGGAGGAAACGGGAGCACGGGAGGGGGTACGGGGCAGTGATCGCGGTCTTCGCCTGATCGCCGCCGCCGCGGACTCACGGAGGGCTCGGGGCCTCCAGGCCCGCGGTGGCGTACATCGGGCGGCGGAGCTTCCAGCGCCTGTGGGACCAGGTCCAATCCTCCGGGCTCGCGAGGATCTGCGCCTCCACGCGCCGCGCGTAGCGCTCCGTGAGCCCACCGGGCTCGAGCGGTTCGCGCGCGCGTGCGAGCGGCTCGAGGGTAATTTCGTAGCGCCCGCGCGCCGTGCGCCGCATTGCGGCAAAGACGACCGCGAGGCGCGCCGCCCGGGCGATCAGCTCGGGGCCCATGTAGAAAGCGGTCGGGCGGCCGAGGAACGAGGTCCACCATTTGTGATCACTGCTCACGGGCTCCTGGTCGGCGACCATCGCGACTGCCGTCGGGGTCGCGAGGCCGATCACGTGCGTGAGGATGTCCTTTGCGGGCACGAGCCGGCTGCCGAAGCGCGTGCGGATCGCGAGCATCGCACGCTCGCTGCGGGCGCCGTGCAGCGGCTTGTAGGCGGCCGCGAGCGGATGGCCGAGCCGCGACGAGAGCGCGAGCAGCAGCCACTCCCAGTTGCAGTGGTGCGCCGCGACAATCAGCACGGAACGGCCTGCATCGAGCTCTTGCCTTGCCGCCTCGAGGCCGCGGAGCGTGACCCGCCGGTCGAGCTCGCCGGCGTCGAGCGCGGCCGATTTCACGATCTCGGCGATGAGCTCGCCGAGGCGGCGATAGTAGCCGCGCGCGATGTCCCGCTGCTCCCGCGGCGCGCGGGTCGGGAATGCCCCGGCAATGTTGGCGCGTACCACCGTGACGCGGTAGCGCAGGACCGCGCGCGCGAACCACGCAAGGTCGGCGGCGAGGCCGTAAAGCATGCTCCACGGCAGGCGCGCGAGCAGGCGCAAGAGCAGCGGCGGCCGGATCCTCGGGGCGGATGCTTGGAGCGTGGAGCCCATTTGGAGCGCGATTCTAGGGCATCGAAGGCGTATCATTCGCGCTTCAACCGTGGGCAGGCTGCGGCGGCCCCGTCTAGTCGATGAGCTGGGCTTCGCGCCCAGAAAGGAGTGCGAGATGACGCGTTATGTGCTTCCGGACCTCGAGTACGACTACGGTGCGCTCGAGCCGCATATCTCAGGGCGCATCATGGAGCTGCATCATGGAAAGCATCACCGCGGCTACGTCAACGGCGCGAATGCCCTGCTCGAGCAGCTTCAGGAAGCGCGCCAGAAGGGCAACTACGACAGCGCGGGGACCATCGCACGGGCGCTCGCGTTCAACGTGTCCGGGCACGTAATGCACAGCATCTTCTGGCGCAACCTCGCGCCCAAGGCGGGCGGCAGGCCGACGGGCGAGCTCGCGCAGGCGCTCGACAAGAACTTCGGCAGCTTCGATGCGTTCAAGCAGCAGCTCAACAAGACGG
>JBOHZT010000297.1:0-4356 GCA_050738535.1 Steroidobacteraceae bacterium | reverse complement strand
GCGCGGTCCACGGCCGCGCACCGCCGCTCAGGGGGCGCTCAGTCCTGCTCGCCTTCGAGCTCGTATTGCTGTCCGTAGGGTCCTTTGGTCAGCTCAGAGGCCGCGCCCATCTCGAAGAACTCGGTGGTGTTCATGATTGATCTCCTGGTCGATGGTTGAATAAGCACATTGCTGTCGCGACAACGAAGCGACGGTGTTCGAGGCACGTGAGCCGGTCAAGGTGTGGCGGAGGTACTCCCGGCTCGCTCCGGGCGCGATTGACCCTGGGCCGCGTCCGCGAAGTTTGCAATTGAGGGATCGGGGCTTCTCGCGGTAGTTCTTGCATCACCATGAGGATCAGCAGCCTGTGGATCCGCGCGGCGCCATGCGTTGCACGTCCGGGCCGCTTGCGGGCGGCTGCACTGACTCGAGAGCGTGTCGCTCCCGCGTGGCGTTTGGAGCCGCAATCCGTCGGAGCGCGCGTGTCAGGCGTTGCATTGACGGCGCTGCGCGGCGCGGCAATTGCGTCCAGGCGTTGCAGAACAGGACGCGCGACGCGACGCGGCCGGCTCATCTCACCTGCACGGCGTTTCGCCGGCCGGTGTCGCGACCGTGCCGGGGAAGCCGCCGAGCCGGCCGGCCGCCATTGCTGCCGCGAATTCACCGACGGCCGCCTCGCTGAACAGCTCCGGGTTTTCCGCCGCGTGGTGCGCGATGGCGCGGCTCAGGGTGGAGGGCTCGCAGCGCAACCAGCGCGCGACCTCGGAGAGCGTCGCCGCGCCGCTGCAGGTCGCAAGCCACGCGACGAGCGCGCGGCCTCTCACGCACGGGGCGCTGCGGGAGCGGCCGGTGATCGATTCGGGGGCGATCGCGAGGCGCGCGGCGGTCCAGGCGATGATCGATTCCCGATCGAGGGGAGTGGGCGCACGGGAGGCCGCTTGCTTGACTTGCCGAACGAAGGCCGTGCTGCCGGCCACGCGCCGGTCGAGGGAAGATCCGCGGGCGAGGAGGCGCACGAATCCCGGGCTCGGCGCCTGATCGAGGAATCGCGCGAACCCGAGCCGCGAGTGCTGCCCGCGCTGTGCCAGAGCCGTCGCGAGGGTGGAGTCGCAGAGCGGGCGGGCGCCCGGATCTTGCGTGCCGAGGCTCTCACGCGCGCTGCTCAACTCGTAGCCGAGGGGGGTTTTGCACAGACCGGCCCTCACGGGGCTCCAGAAGATGTGACGCGCGAAATCGAGCAGGTAGTCCTCGGGGTCGACCAGCAAGGCCGAGTAGCGGCCGGCATGGATCGGCGCGCCCACGGACGCGCGGCTGTCTTCCTCCCGCAGGCGCTGGGAGTACAGGCCACGGAGCGTGTGCATGAGATGCTCGAGCGGCGCCTCGCCGATCGTGAGCAGCAGGAGCGCGGCGTCCGGCAGCCAGCAGTAGGCGTGCAGGTGCGCGCACCAGCGCCCCGCGAGATACCGGATCAGCGACTCGAAGCGCTCCCGGCGCGCCGCGATCTGCTGCAGTGCGCGCGCCGAGTGCGGCTGTCTCGGGCTCGCGACGAGCGCGTCGAGTCCCGGCCGGAACCGATCGACGACGAAGTACGTCGCACGAGGAACGTGAAGCCGTCCGTGACGCGCCATGCGTGGGCCTGCGGCTCGCAAGCGGAGCCCGGCGCTTACGCTAGCGCCGGCGATCAGACCTCACAACGGGAGACAGACCTCAAATAATCAAACGTTCGAGTGCACGGGCAAGCACGTACGCTCGTGCGGTGCACGGGCAGGCGCATTCGCCCGTGTGCCGGCGAAAGTCCCAGACGCTGTCGGACGCTACAACAGTGGAACGAGCAGCAACGCGACGATATTGACGATCTTGATGAGCGGATTGATGGCGGGCCCGGCGGTGTCCTTGTAGGGGTCGCCGACCGTGTCGCCGGTCACCGCGGCCTTGTGCGCCTCGGAACCCTTGCCGCCGAAGTGGCCCTCCTCGATGTATTTCTTGGCATTGTCCCAGGCGCCGCCGCCGGTGCACATCGAGATCGCGACGAACAGGCCCGTGATGATCGTGCCGATGAGCATTCCGCCGAGCGCGCGGGTACCCGCGCCCGGTCCCATGATCGCATCGAGCAGGAAGGCGAGGATCACCGGCACGACGATCGGGAGGAGCGACGGGACGATCATCTGGCGGATCGCAGCGCGCGTGAGCAAGCTCACGGCGCGCGCGTAGTCGGGCTTCGCCGTGCCTTCCATGATGCCCGGGATGGTGCGGAACTGGCGGCGCACTTCCTCGACCACGGATCCTGCCGCGCGGCCGACCGCCTCGAGCGCCATCGCGGCGAACAGGAACACCACCAAGCCGCCGACGAACAGGCCGATGATCACGGCCGGGTCGGAGAGGGAGAAGGTCGTGAGCTTCCCGAGCTCCTCGAGATTGTGCGTGTAGTCGGCGAAGAGCACGAGTGCGGCGAGCGCCGCGGAGCCGATGGCGTAGCCCTTGGTGACCGCCTTGGTGGTGTTGCCGACGGCATCGAGCGGATCGGTGATGTCGCGAACTTGCTTCGGCAGGCCTGCCATCTCGGCGATGCCTCCGGCGTTGTCCGTGATGGGGCCGTACGCGTCGAGCGCGACGATCATCCCGGTCATGGACAGCATCGCCGTCGCGGCGATGGCGATGCCGTAGAGACCCGCAAGGAGATCAGCGCCCCAGATGGCTGCGCAGATCGCGAGCGCCGGCAGCGCGGTCGATTTCATCGAGACCCCGAGGCCGGCGATGATGTTGGTGGCGTGGCCGGTCTGCGAGGCGGCCGAGAGCTTGCGAACCGGGCCGTACTCCGTCGCGGTGTAGTACTCCGTGACGATCATGAGTGCCGCGGTGAGAGCGAGGCCGATCAGCGCGCTGCCAAAGAGCGGCAGCAGGTGCTGCGGCATGAGGTCGCGCGTGATGAAGTAGAACCCGATGGCCGCGAGCACCCCCGAGACCGCGACGCCCTTGTAGAGCGCGGCCATGATCTTGCCGCTGCGCCCGACCCGCACGAAGAAGGTGCCGATCACCGAGGCGACGATGGACGCGGCTCCGAGGGCAAGCGGATAGACGATTGCGGCCGGACCTGCGCTCTTCATGAGCAGGCTCCCGAGGAGCATGGTCGCGACGACCGTGACCGCGTAGGTCTCGAAGAGATCGGCGGCCATGCCGGCGCAGTCACCGACGTTGTCTCCGACGTTGTCCGCGATCACTGCCGGGTTGCGCGGGTCATCCTCGGGGATCCCGGCCTCGACCTTGCCGACGAGATCGGCGCCCACGTCCGCGCCCTTGGTGAAAATCCCGCCGCCGAGGCGGGCGAAAATCGAGATGAGCGAGCTGCCGAAGGCGAGCCCGACGAGGGAGTGCAGCGCGCGGGTCGCGCCGAGATGCGGCAGCAGCCCCTCGTAATAGGCGGACACGCCGAGCAGCGCGAGACCGACGACCAGCATGCCGGTGATGGATCCGCCGCGGAAGGCCACCGACAACGCGGCATTGAGACCCTTGGTAGCCGCTTGCGCGGTGCGGACGTTGGCCCTCACCGAGATGTTCATGCCGATGTAGCCGGCCGATCCGGACAGGAAGGATCCAATCGCAAAGCCGACGGCGATCCACCAGTTGAGCCCGAACCCGAGGAGCAGGAACAGGATGATGCCGACGATGAGGATCGTCGAGTACTGGCGATTGAGATAGGCCTTGGCGCCGGTCTGCACGGCCGCAGCGATTTCCTGCATGCGGGCGTTCCCCGCCGGCAGGCGCAGAATCGAGAGCGTCGAGAGCGCTCCGTACAGTACGGCGAACACACCGGCCGCAATCGCGACCCACAGCCAGGTACCGGGATCCATCAGGCGCTCCTCGTGGCGATCAGCTTGTAGTTCTCGAGGCGGAGACGGTGTCTACCGTGCCTCAAAAAGGCCGCGAACTATACCACATTACCCTTTGAGTCCCGTCTTCTCGCCGGTCCTCTCGAGCCGGGCCCCGCCAGCCGCTTGCGGACCGCCGCCCCGCGCAGCGTGACATAGTCCGGGAGCCCGTCGCGGTAGGGCGGAGGCGCCTCCCCGCCGATGAGCGGCGTGAGGTACCGGCGGCAGGGCTCGGTGATGCCGAAGCCGTCGGCGGTGATGAATTCGCGCGGCACCTTTTTTTCCCGGTTCGCGACCTCCGCGAGCGGCACTTGCCCGAGACTCCAGCGGTAGGGCCGCGAGGACTTGCGGACGATGATCGGCATCACGGCATTGACACCGCGGACGGCGAGCTCGACGGCCGCCTTGCCGACGGCATACGCCTGCTCCACGTCGACGCGCGAGGCGATGTGGCGCGCGGAGCGCTGCAGGTAGTCCGCGACGGCCCAGTGCACCTTGTAGCCGTGGGTGT
>JBOHZT010000296.1:0-4437 GCA_050738535.1 Steroidobacteraceae bacterium | reverse complement strand
GCGCGTTGCGCTGCTGATCGTCGATCCCGACAACGCTTACCGGTACGTCCAGGTCCGTGGCCGGATCACCGTCGCGACGGAGAATGGCGCCGACGCGCACATCGATGCGCTCGCCCAGAAGTACCTCAAGCAGGACAGGTATCCGTACCGCCAGCCCGGCGAAGTGCGGGTGCGCTACGAGATCGAGCCGCTCTCCATCCAGGGCATGAGCTGAGGTCCGCGCCTTCCGCGCGGGGAAAGCCATGCTACGGCTCGGCTACAAAGCCTCGGCCGAGCAATTCGGGCCGCGGGCACTCCTCGAGCTCGCGCAACTCGCCGAGCGGCTCGGATACGATTCGGTCTTCGTGAGCGACCACTTCCAGCCGTGGCGCCATCACGGTGGACATGCGCCTTCCTCGCTCGCCTGGATCGGGGCCGCCGGTGCGGCGACTTCCCGGATCACGCTCGGCACGAGCGTGCTCACGCCGACGTTCCGTTACCACCCCTCGATCATCGCCCAGGCATTCGGCACGTTCGGCACACTTTTTCCCGGCCGGATCGTGCTCGGCATGGGCACCGGCGAGTCCATGAACGAGATTCCCGCGACGGGGCTGCACTGGCCCGAACCGCGCGAGCGCACCCGACGCTTCCGCGAGGCACTCGATTTGATCGAGCGGCTTTGGTCGCAGGAGCGCGTGTCCTTCGAGGGCGAGTACTACCGCACCGACCGCGCAACGATCTACGACCGGCCCGAACCGTCCATACCGATCTACATCGCGGCCGCAGGGCCGGTGATGGCGAGACTCGCGGGCGAGCGCGCGGCGGGATTCATCTGCACGAGCGGCAAGCCCTGGGAGCTCTACCGCGAGACACTGCTCCCGGCGCTCGAAGCCGGCCTCGCCAAGGCCGCCCGCCCGCGGGGCGCACTCGACCGCATGATCGAGATGAAGGTCTCCTTCGATACCGATCGCACCCGCGCGCTCGAGGACACCCGGTGTTGGAGCGCCCTGGCGCTCTCACCGCAGGAGAAGACGGACGTAGAGGATCCACTCGAGATGGAGCGCCGAGCCGATGCGCTGCCGCTCGAGCGAGTGGCCTCGCGCTGGATCGTCTCGAGCGATCCGGATGAACAGGTCGAGCGCATCGCGCCCTACGTCGAGATGGGATTCAACCATCTCGTGATGCATGCGCCCGGCCCCGACCAGGCGCGCTTTCTCGAGCTCTACGCCAAGCAGGTCGTGCCGCGCCTGCGCAAGCGATTCTGCTGACCTTCCGCACGTCGCCGCGCCTGAACCTGGGATCTTGCGCTGCGCCCGCAGTAGCTCCCTCTCACGTCACAGAATCCACACCGCGTGCTGCGATGCACGTTGCCCCGTTGCAACATTCCGAATTCTTGATGGTGTATTGCTAATACATCATAGGATGCCGCAGCGCATCCAATGTGCGGTCAACACCACACTCGGTTCACCTATCGGCCACCGCCTAGCATGCATCGTTTCACAGAAACGACATTATAAGGTATCGTTATCATACTAATAAATATAGTTTATTTAATTCAATACAAGCATCATTCCCCGCCCGCCTGACTCTGCTCGCAACGCTCGGATTCGACGATTGCATCAGGTGTTTGGACTGATAAGAAAAAATATAAAAGTCGTTCTGTTGTAATGACACAGCAGCTCAAGTTGCGTTGCACATATGCCGCCACTAGACTCGCCCGCGTCGGTGGTTGTGGGGATCCGCACCCGCACGCTGGCGATTTGCACAAGATGCCCAAGAAGCACGGACGCACGCAGTCTCATCAACGCTCTGGCGGCTTTCGTACACAGGGGAACTGAATGATCACTATCCGGCAAGCTGTTGCGGCCCTCGTGCCTCATGCAGCGACGCATTGGTCTCGCAAGCCAAGTATCAGGAACGGCAAGGTCACGTTAGCGACGAGTGCCGCGGCCATCGCCGCGCTCGCAGTGAGCGGCCTCGCCATGGCGCAGCAGCCGCCGAGCAGCGATGCAGGCGCGCAGGCGCCCGTCCAGCTCCAAGAAGTCGTCGTCACCGGCTCTCTCATCAAGCATGCGCTCGGCTACTCGACGCCAACGCCGACCACGGTGATCGACGCGCAGACGATGCAGAGCATCGGCATCGTCAACATCGGCCAAGCGCTCAACGTGATCCCCTCGAACGTCTCGGAGTTCTCGCCGACCGCCGCGCCGGCCTCGGCGTTCTACGCCGGCGCCTACGTCCCCGACCTGCGCGGACTCAACGGGTTCTTCAACTCCCGCACGCTCACCTTGATCAACGGGCAGCGCGTCGTGCCGACCAACACGAGCGACAGCTTCGACCTCAACTTTGTGCCGCAGATCCTCGTGCAGCGCATCGACACGGTCACGGGCGGTGCGTCGGCGACCTACGGCTCCGGGGCCGTTGCGGGCGTCGTGAACATCATCATGAACCGCAACCTGAACGGCGGAAAACTCGACGCGGACTTCTACGACACGCATTACAACGATGCGCGCGAGAAGCACGTCGCATTCGCTTACGGTCATGGATTCTTCAATAACCGCTTCCACTTCGTGGTCGGCGGCGAGTACCAGAAGCAGGACCCGGCCTTCTGCATGCAGTCGGCCCGTCCCTGGTGCGTAGCGAACCACGGGCCGTACAACACCGGGTACTCCCCGAGCGGCGTCGCGCTCACCAGCTTGGGCACGAACATTCGCAGTGCCGCCGTGAGTCAGACCGGCGTGCTCGGTGCTGCACAGCTCAATCCGTTCACCTTCGGCTACGCCAACAGCAACACGTATCCCGTCGGGAGTTATCCGCTGGTTCAGGCGTCGCAAGACGGAACCGGCCTCCAGGCCTATACCGCGAACGACGCCCTTTTCGGCGGCGCGGCGGGCGCGCCCGGCGGCATGGGCAATCCCGAGAACCTCTACACGCCGCTGGTCGCCCCGGTGACGCGTGGGGTGATCACGGCGATGTTCACCGGCCGACTCACGAACAGCATCACGGCAGACCTGGACCTCAACTGGGGGAAGGTCGAGGTCCACAACCCCGACGCCGTCGACAACACCACGTACACGGTGCTCGGCACGGACAATCCTTACCTACCCGCTGGCGCGGTGACCGCGCTCGGCGGAACGCCGGCCGACGGCTACTTCCTCGGCAAGGACTGGAACAGCCAGATCCCGAACGAGGAGTACTCGAGCACCACGCTCAAGCGTATCGCCCTCACCCTCAACGGGGCGATCGGCGATTCGAGCTGGACCTGGCAGGGCTATGGGGAGTACGGGCTCGTCAAGAACGTCGAAGGCGAACCGACCAACTTCCACGCCGATGAGGCATCCATGGCCCTCGACTCGGTCCTTCCCCACCCGGGTAACCCAATCGGCCCGGGCAACGAGCCCGAGTGCCGCATCACCCAGGCGCTTGCGAGTCACCCGGGGGATCTTCCCGGGGCGTTCCAGGATCTCCTCAGCAGCGCAGCCGGTGCCTACGCCGGCGGCCCGTTCGGGGCCTTCTCCTATCCCGCCTATCTCGAGTCCATTGCACTATCCGGCTCTGCCTATGGCGTTCCGGTCCCCTCGGACCCGCTGACGGGCCTGAGCCAGCTTCAGCAGACCGCGCTGCTCGGTGAGAACTGCGTGCCGCTCAATCCGTTCGGCAAAGCTCAGCTCTCCTCCAACGCTGTCAACTACGTCACCGGGAACCTGTCGCTTGCGCTGCGGCAGACCCAGACGGTGTTGGCGCTCAGCACCACCGGCAACTACTTCCGCGGCATCGGCGCGGGCCCCTTCTCGGTGGCCGTGGGCTACCAGTGGCGCCAGGAAATCGTGCACAACGACTTCGCGAGCTGCCCGGCCGGCATCTCCGACTATCAGCTGTGCGTCGCGCAGACGACGGACTACACCGTGCAGTTCGGCGATCCGTATGGCGGCAACCTGACGAACAACGAGGTCTACCTGGAGCTCAACTTCCCGTTGCTCAAGAACCGCTCTTGGGTTCGCCGGCTCGACCTCGATATCGCCGGACGCGAGTCCTGGTACCAGAACAAGGCGCTCTACGCGATCGGGATCCCGTCCGGATCGAGCGCTACCGTGTCCTTCCCCACCTGGAAGGCGTCGCTCAGCTACGAGCCCGTCACGGGCGTGCGGTTCCGCGCGACCGAGTCGCGCGACACGCGGGCGCCGGATCCGCGCGACCTCTACTACTCGCAGATCTTCGTCGCCGGGAGCCTGTTCGGCACTTGCTACAACTCCACCTTTACAAAGAACACTCCCTGTAACGAGAACCTCATCGGTAACGTGAATCTGCGGCCGGAGTCTGCGAACACGACCACGTTCGGGATCGTCCTGACGCCTCCGCAGGCTCCGGGCCTCGAGTTCTCCGCCGACTGGTACCACATTCACCTGATCGACGGTATCGAGGGCGGCAACATCGGGGTCGCAGAGGACCAGTGCCAGC
>JBOHZT010000295.1:0-4448 GCA_050738535.1 Steroidobacteraceae bacterium | reverse complement strand
GGTGCTCGGCGTGCCGGTCCTCTCCCGGGCGCTCAACGGCATCGACTCGCTGCTCTCGATCGCGCAGATGCCGGCCGGCGTGCCCGTCGCGACCTTCGCGATCGGCAGTGCGGGCGCCGTGAATGCGGCGCTGTTCGCCGCGGCGGTCCTCGCCGGCAAGCATCCCGCGATCGGAGCGGCCTTGCGGGCTCATCGCGAGCGGCAGACCGCCGCAGTACTCGAGCACCCCGACCCGCGCGCGGGCAAGGCATGACCATCGGTGTCGTGGGCGGCGGCCAGCTGGGCCGCATGCTCGCTCTGGCGGGGTATCCGCTCGGCCTCGATTTCCGTTTCCTCGACCGCTCCGCCTCGGCGCCTGCCGGGCAGGTGGCGCCGCTCCTCGCCGCCGATCCCGCCGACGCCGCCCGCGTGGCCGAGCTGGGCCTCGGCTGCGACGTGGTGACCTTCGACTGGGAGAACGTGCCGGTCGAGGCGCTGCGGGCGCTGCGCGGGCGCTGCCCCGTGCGCCCTTCCTTGTCGGCCCTCGCCGCCGCGCAGGACCGCGCGAGCGAGAAGCGGCTGTTCGAGCGGCTGCGCATTCCGACCACGCGCTGGCGCAGCGTCGAGTCGCGCCGCGAGCTCGAGCGCGCCGTGCGCGAAGTCGGGCTCCCGGCCGTTCTCAAGACGCGCCGGATGGGCTACGACGGCAAGGGGCAAGCCCACGTGCGCACCCGGGAGGCGCTCGAGCTCGCCTTCGGCAGGCTCGGCTCGGCACCGCTCCTCTACGAGGAGCACGTGCCCTTCGAGCGCGAGGTCTCGATCATCGGTGCGCGCGGCCGCCGGGGCGAGATCGTGATCTATCCGTTGAGCCTCAACACCCATGCCCGCGGGATCCTGCGCCTCACGCGCGCCCCGTACGGTGCGACGCGCCTGCAGCGCCTCGCCGCAGGCTATTTGCGCCGCGCGCTCGAGCACTTCCGTTACGTGGGAGTGCTCACCATCGAGTTCTTCGTGCGCGACGGCCAGCTGATCGCCAACGAAATGGCCCCGCGAGTCCACAACTCCGGACACTGGACCCTCGAGGGGGCGGTGACGAGCCAGTTCGAGAACCATTTGCGCGCCATCTCGGGCTTACCGCTCGGCTCGGCCGATGCGCGCGGCCACTCGGTCATGGTGAATCTCATCGGCTCGCTCCCGCGGCTCGCCCCGCTCCTGGCCCGCCCCGGGCTGCACTGGCACGACTATGGCAAAGAGCCGCGTCCCGGGCGCAAGCTCGGCCACGTGACGCTCGTCGCGCCGACCGCGCGCGTGCGCGACCGGGAAGCCCGGCGGCTCGCCGCGGAGCTCGCCCCGGACATTCGCTTTCCCTAGGATCGGGCGGCGCCATGTACCTCGAGCTTTTCAAGCTGCAGGAGTTGCCGTTCCGGCTGAGCCCGGACCCTCAGTTCCTGTATCTCAGCAAACAGCACGCGCGCGCCAAGGCGTACATGGAGTCGACCATCTGGTTCACGGATGGATTCGTCGTCATCACCGGGGAGATCGGATCGGGCAAGACGACACTCATCGAGTCGTTCCTGCAGGAGATCCAGAAGGACGTGGTGGTCGCGCAGATCAACCAGACGCAGGTCTCGGCCGTCGATTTCCTGCAGGCCGTCCTGGTCCAGTTCGGCTTCTCGCCCTTCAAGATGAAGAAAGCCGAGCTCATCGCGACCTTGAACGCCTTCCTGGTCGAGCAGTACGCCGCCGACCGCAAGGTGCTGCTCATCGTCGACGAGGCCCAGAACCTCTCGCTGCGGGTGCTCGAGGAGGTGCGGCTGCTCTCGGGCGTCGAGACCACGAAGGAGAAGGTCCTGCGGATCATCCTCGCGGGGCAGCCGGAGCTCAACGACAAGCTCGATGCGCCCGAGCTCGTGCAGCTCGCCCAGCGCATCCGGCTGCGCTTTCATCTCGGCACGCTCACGCCCGCCGAGATGCGCGCGTACGTCCAGCACCGGCTGGAAGTGGCGGGCGTCGCGGCGGACCGGCCGATCTTCGCGGAGGAGACCTTCCCCGAGATCTTCCGCTACACCGGCGGGGTGCCGCGGCTCATCAACACGCTGTGCGACACCGCGATGATGTCCGCCTTCGGCGTGGACCGCGATCACGTGATCGCCGACGACATCACCGCCTCGATCCAGGAGCTCAACTGGGTCGAATTCAGCGCGCGCGTGCAACCCCGCCGCCTGTCGCCCGATGCGACGATGCCTGCCCATCCGGCGCTTCACGGGCTCGAGGCCTCTGGCGAGATCGTGGGCCGCCTCATCGTCGCGACAGAGGGACGCACGCTCTCGGAGCAGCCGCTCAGGATCGGGCGCGTCATTCTCGGCCGGACCGCCGACAACGACTTGCAGATCGACAGCCGCTACGTGAGCCGGCATCACTGTCAAGTGATCACGACCGCCCAGGGCTCGATCATCGAGGACCTCAACAGCACCAACGGTATCCACGTCCAGGGCAAGCGCGTGCGCCGCCACAATCTCAACGACGGCGACGTCGTCGTGATCGGCACCCACGAGCTCATGTACGTGGACGAGCGGCTGCCGGCGAGGCGCAGCTCGCTCACCGAGACCGTCCCCAGCATTCTGCCGACGGATACCGCGGAATGAAGCCATCGCGGCGAGCGACGCCAGCGAGGCGAGTGAGTCCGGCCGGTTGGCGCTACTTGCCGTGCTCCTGCTCGGGATCCGAGAGCGCGTCCGGCCGGCTATAGCGCGCGCGCATGCGCCGGTACTCCCGGCGCCGCAGCCAGACGACGGCACCTGCCAGCAAGGCCAGGAGCCCGGCGAGCCCGATCGGGACACTGGCGCGCGGCCACAGCTCGCGGTAGCTCGCCGCGAGCGCGGCGATCCCGCAGCCCATGTACAGCCACGGGAGCCCCTCGTAGAGCGGTCGCGCGAGCCTCACGGCAGAAGCGGTCTCAGGCCGTCCCTCCGACGGTGAGGCCGTCCACGCGGAGCGTCGGCTGACCGACACCGACCGGCACGCTCTGGCCTTCCTTGCCGCAAGTTCCGACGCCGTCGTCGAGCTTCAGGTCGTTGCCGACCATGCTGACGCGGGTGAGCACGTCCGGCCCATTGCCGACGAGCGTCGCGCCCTTGAGCGGGCGGCCGATGCGGCCGTGCTCGATCGCATAGGCTTCGCTCGCCGAGAAAACGAATTTGCCGGAGGTGATGTCCACCTGCCCGCCGCCGAAGTTGACCGCGTAGATGCCCCGATCCACCGAGCGGATGATGTCCTCCGGCGCATGCGGACCGGGCCGCATGTAGGTATTCGTCATGCGCGGCAGCGTCACGTGTGCGAACGATTCGCGACGGCCGTTGCCCGTCGAGCGCATGCCCATGAGCCGCGCATTGAGCTTGTCCTGCATGTAGCCGCGCAGGATCCCCTTCTCGATGAGCGTCGTGCACTCCGTCGGCGTGCCCTCGTCGTCGACGTTGAGCGAGCCGCGGCGGCGGGCGAGCGTCCCGTCGTCCACCACGGTGCATTCCTCCGACGCGACGCGCTCGCCGATGCGATTGGCGAAGGCCGACGTGCCCTTGCGATTGAAGTCGCCCTCGAGGCCGTGACCGATCGCCTCGTGCAGCAGCACGCCCGGCCAGCCGGGTCCGAGCACCACGGTCATGGGGCCCGCCGGCGCGGCCACCGCTTCGAGATTGACGAGCGCCTGGCGCACGGCCTCGCGGCCGAGGGCCAGCGGCCGATCGTCGGCCACGAGCTCGGCGAGCGTGATCCGCCCGCCCGTTCCGGAGTAGCCCTGCTCGCGCCGGCCGTTCTGCTCGGCGATCACCGACACGTTGAAGCGCACGAGCGGGCGCACGTCGGCCGTGAGTTCCCCGTCGCTCGTGGCGATGAGCACGATCTCCTGCACCGCGGTGAGACTCGCGAACACCTGCACGATCCGCGGGTCGATCGCGCGCGTCTCACGGTCGACGCGCTCGAGCCAGGCCACCTTATCGGCATCGGTGAGCGACACCATGGGATCCACGGGCAGATACAGCTGGTGACCTGCCTTCGACTGCCAGGCCTGGACGGAACGGTCCGCGCCCCGCCCGGCGATCGCGCGCGCCGCGCGCGAGGCTTCCTCGAGCGCCGGCAAGATGATCTCGTCCGAGTAGGCGAATCCGGTTTTCTCACCCGCGAGCGCCCGGACGCCCACCCCCTGCTCGATGGCGGCGCTGCCCTCCTTGACGATTCCATCCTCGAGCGCCCAGGACTCCTCGTGCGCAAGCTGGAAGTACAGGTCGGCCGAGTCGACCGAGTGCGTGAGCACCTGGCCCACGACGCGGTCGAGCCGGCGCTCGTCGAGCCCGCTCGGCCGCAGGATCAGCTCCCGCGCGAGAGTGAGTGGATCGGTTTGCGTAGGTTCCATGTTCGCTTCATCCCTCGGTTCGCTGCACCCTCGTGGCCGTGGCCCCGAGATTACATCACCC
>JBOHZT010000294.1:0-4455 GCA_050738535.1 Steroidobacteraceae bacterium | reverse complement strand
CTATCAAGCAGAGACCCAAAGCCTTTCCACGCTTGCACACGACGCGCCGCCGTGCTCGCGCAATCATCCGCCGACACGGACGTCCTCGACGCCTGGCGGCCTAACTGAGTGACATTCCCTCACGTATGGATTTGAGGAGCATCGCGCGCCTTTCAGGGTCCTCGCGGATCGCAGATCAATACCACATTGGACTTGACAGTCCAGTAGGGATGCTGGAGTCTCGCGCCTCTTCTCGAGCTGGAGGCGCTGCCGGGTCACCCAACCTGCACCTTGGGGCTCTAGGGCTCCAGTCCAACTCTTCATCTGTGCGGTTGCCTCGGTAGCTCCTGGTCGCCGCGACCATTGGGCCGCCGTGTTCAAGAGGGGTAATCGGCTATGTCTCAGCGGGAAACTTTCGATGTGATAATCCTCTGGAGCGGTCAGGGCGGCAAACGACTGGCGTGGTATCTCGGCAAGTCTGGCAAAAGGGTTGCCGCCGTGGAGCGCCGATTCCCGGATTGCGGGACGCGCACGTGCTTGCGCATATCGAGGCGCTGGAGCTCGATGAGCTTCCTTCGCACCTGATCGTACTCGGTGGCGGCTACACCGGTATCGAAATGGCTCAAGCCTATCGCCGCTTCGGGAGCCGTGTGACAGTCATCGAGCCCGGCCCACAGATCATGGGGCGCGAGGACACGGACGTCGCCGAGGAGATCGGCGGGATTTTGGGCGAGGAAGGCATCGATATCCTCCTGGGATCTCACTCCGTTCGGGTCGAGGGCCAGAGCGGGAAGTCCGTTTCAGTGATCGTCCGGAGAGAGTCCGGGGAGCGGAAGGTCGAAGGAAGTCATCTGCTGGTAGCGGTCGGGCGAAGCGCGAATACCGCGGATATCGGCCTCGACAAGGCAGGAGTTGCCGTGAACGCGCGCGGGTTTATCCAGGTCGATGCGCGACTGAAGACGACTGCGCCAGGCGTCTGGGCGATCGGAGAATGCGCGGGTAGCGCTCAATTCACGCACGTCTCGGTCGATGATTTCAGAATCGTCCGGGACAACATGGTTGGCGGAAGTCGCAGTACCGCTGATCGTCTTATCCCGTATGTGATGTTTACCGATCCGCCGCTTGCGCGCGTCGGATTGTCCGAAGGTGAGGCGCAGCGGCAGAGTTTTCCGGTTCGCGTTTCGAAGCTGCAGATGCGCAAAGTCTTGCGAACGCAGACGACAGGCGAAGTGGAAGGATTTATGAAAGTGCTGATTGGAGCGAAGCACGACCGGATACTGGGATTTACGATGATCGGAGCCGAGGCTGTTGAGGTGATGGCAGCGATGCAGACGGCGATGCTGGCGGAGTTGCCGTATACGAAGCTGCGTGACGCAGTCATTGTGCACCTCACCTTGGCCGAGGGCCTGGGGGCTTTGCTTGAGGGTATTCCAGCGCGGTCCCTTTGACGTACGCGAGCGCTAGCTGACGGCCAGCTTCTGCTGCGCGAGCCGCAATCACCGCGGGGTGCGCGGCTGAACGAGAGGTTTCCGGCTCAGATCGACTTCGCGTGACCCGCGTGGGCGGATATGTGACCGAGCGCCATGTCGAGCGCCAATTCAAGCGGTCGGGTCGATCGTGTCGTCTGCGCGAGAAGCAGCCCCCCTTGTAGGGCGCTCACGATGGCCGTGGCGAGATCACCCGGATGCATGTGCGGGCTCAGGACGCCGTGATCCTGCATCGTCTTGAGACTGGCCGCCAAGTATGTCTCCCATCGCTCAAAGCTCTTGACAAGAAGCCGACGGGCTTCTTCAGACCGATCTGCCAACGCGCTCGCCAGAGACCCAATCGGGCAGCCGCCGAGTCCGTGAGTTGCCCGATTGAGCTTGACGATCTGGTCGCGCCACTGGCGCAGTCCTTCCAGCGAATTGACGCTGGATAAGCAGAAGGCCTGGAATCCAAGAACGTGATCCGACTGCGCCTCCACCACCGCGCACATCAGCGCGTCCTTATCGGCGAAATAGTGATAGATCTGCGATTTGCTGGTCCTGCTGGTCTCCATGACGTCATCGAGCGTCGTGCCGGCAACGCCACGAGCCGCGACGAGCTCGGCGGCCGCCTGGACGATGCGCGCCCTGGTCGCTTGCCCGCGCGCCGTCGCCTGCGGTGGTGCTCGGGATGGCTTGCCGCTGCTCATATGGAGTCATCTAACCACGATTGGACTTTATAGTCCAATGTTGGTGCGGGACGCTGGCGAACTGGACCGAGTGGTCCATATGCATGCGAGTACGACGCTTCGTGGCGGTGGAGATAAGCAGTCCCCATGTCCAAACTCAGCGGCAAGATTGCAGTTATCACGGGCGTTAATCATCTGCTCTTGCTAGAATTTGACTTCTTTCCCGCTGATTCGGGTGTCACCACGCGCCCGACGAGAGTCGCGGAAAATCGATGCTCGAGCTCTACCATCACGGCTCTTCGGCCTGCGCCGCCAAGGTGCGATTCGCCCTTGCGGAGAAGCGACTGCCCTGGATCGGGCATTACGTGGACATCCTTGCCGGCGAGCAGTTCAAGCCGGAATTCCTCGCCGTGAATCCAAAGGCCGTCGTGCCCGTCCTGGTTCACGACGGCGAGATCATTCGCGAATCCACCGTGATCTGCGAATATGTCGAGGAGGCATTTCCCGAGAACCCCACCTACCCGTCTTCGCCGGTCGAGCGCGCCAGTGTCCGCCTCTGGACCAAGGCGGTGGACGAAGAGCTGCATCCGGCCTGCTCCGCCATCACCTACGTCGTGTCCCACCGCCATGCCATTCTGCGCAGCGGCGTCGGGAGCTTCGAGGATTTCCTTGGCAAGGGAGCCGGCGAAGGTGCCTCGGCCCGGGCGCTGAAATGGCAGTACATCCAGCAAGGTCTGGCCGCACCCGGCGCCGCGGAGAAGATCCGGCTGTATGACGCCTACCTGCATCAGATGCAGGACACGCTGGAGAGCCGGGACTGGCTCGTGGGCCACGCCTTCTCCATGGCAGACATCGCGATGACTCCCTACGTCAACCGGCTCGCCGCTCTGGCGCTGGAAGGCCTATGGACCGGGGGACGGCTGCCCGCAGTCGAGCGCTGGTTCGAGCGCGTGCGCCAGCGCCCCGGCTTCCCGTCCGGGTTCATCGAATGGATGCCGAAATCGCTCGCGGACGAGATGCACGCCAACGGAGTCCGTTCCTGGCCGGAGATCAAGTCGCTGCTCGGCATTTGAGTCGGCGTACTGGCGCGCGAGCCCGCCGCACCAAATCGTCGGGCAAAGGTCCACCCTGCGAATCGACCTCGTCCACTACCTGGGTGAGGATCTCGCCGCGGTGATGCCTTCCGGAATCTGGATTCTGAGCGCGATAGTGGGTGAGCCGTCGCAGCCGTGGGGCACGACGAAGGTCGCGATGAAATACGATCCGCTCGGCGCGGTATCGGGCCGTGCGGTCACGTGCGCGCGCGATCGGCAGGGGCGGCGTGATGAGATAGCGACCGGGCCGCACTCTCACGTCTCGATATCGCTCGGCTTCGATGCCGAGTGCGCGGATCGATATCCAGGCCGATACCTCCTCGGGGGGGCCATGGCCGATCCGTCGGCGTTCGTGAGCGCCGGTCTGACCACCCCGGATAGCGCGACGCGTTGAGGTACCCCCCGGCGACGCGCAAGCGCAGCCGCGAGGCGGAATTTGCGCGCCGCATCCGCGATTCGAACCCGTGGAGTACAATCCGACGGCGTCGTTGCTGCCGTCGGTCGACGGGGAATTCCATGCTTCGCGTTCTCGTCCTCGATGACAACCCTCACGATCGGCAGCTCACGCTCAGGGAGCTGCGCAAGGAATTCTAGCTCACGAATCTGTCACGGAAGGCTGCGCCTCCGCCGCGAGCGTCACGCCGACCGGTACGCACCCACAGCGCGATCGACCTGAGGCATTGGCTTCGGCATGAGGCGATCGCATTCCTTCTTGACCACCGCGTAGCATTCGCAACAGAGCTTCTCCAGCTTCGGTCGGTCCAGGACCGTGATCTTCCCGCGGGCATAACGGATGACGCCGAGCTTTTGCAGCTTGCCGGCGGCCTCGGTAACGCCTTCGCGACGCACACCCAGCATGTTGGCGATGAGTTCCTGGGTCATGACCAACTGGTTCGACGACAGCCGATCGAGGGAGAGCAACAGCCAGCGGCACAGCTGCTGATCCACCGAGTGGTGGCGATTGCACACTCCGGTCTGTGCCATCTGCGTGATGAGCGCCTGCGTGTAGCGCAGAAGCAAGAGCTGCATCTCACCGTTGCGATGGAACTCATCCTTGAGGCGCTGTCCGATCAGACGGTAAGCGTGTCCCGCACTCTGCACGTAACCGGTAAGCCCGGGGCGTCTGGTCTACGCGGCGAGGGTATGCAAGGCTGAGCGCAGCGGGTTCGCGGCGAAGCACTGCTTCCATAGCCGCGGGGTGAGCCCGGCGACATGGGAGGCGGGATG
>JBOHZT010000293.1:0-4459 GCA_050738535.1 Steroidobacteraceae bacterium | reverse complement strand
CTCAATCCCGACACGAAGGAGCCGCTTGCGGCCGGCGAGTACGAGCGCCGGCTCTTGAACCTCGGGCCGGACGCCCCCTCCCCGACGCTATACCGGCCCGCGGGAGATGCCGCGGCGGGCTACCGGGGACGCACCGGGATCTATGAGTTGGTCATCGTCGATGATACCTTGCGCACGATGATCCACGACACGGCAGCCGAGCACCAGATGGAGCGCTATGCGCGCACCCTGACGCCTTCCATCAGGGACGATGCGATCGCGCGGGTGATGCGAGGCGAGACGACGCTGGAGGAAGTGCTGCGCGTCACGCGCGAGGATTGAAGCGGCACGACGCCGATGGGCGCCTTCGAATACACAGCTCTCGATAACGGGGGGCGGCAGCGCAAGGGGATCCTGGAGGGGGATACCGCCAGACAGGTCCGTCAGCTCCTGCGCGACCGCCAGCTCCTGCCGGTCACCGTCACGGAGGTGGCGGAGCGGGAAGCCGCCCGCCAGCGCGGCTTCGGCTGGCCGCGCCGGATCTCGCCCTCCGACCTCTCGCTCGCCACGCGACAGCTCGCCACGCTCGTGCGCGCCGGACTGCCGCTCGAGGAAGCCCTCCTCGCCGTCTCGCAGCAATCGGAGAAGCCGCGGGTGCAGAGCATCCTCATCGGCGTGCGCTCGAAGGTCATGGAGGGGCACACGCTCGCCGACGGCTTCGCGGAGTTTCCGCGAGTGTTCCCGGAGATCTACCGCGCGACGGTCTCCGCCGGGGAGCAGTCCGGACATCTCGACCAGGTGCTCGAGCGGCTCGCCGACCTCACGGAACGGCGCGAGGAAATGCGCCAGAAGGTGCTCGGCGCCATGCTCTACCCGATCGCGCTCAGCATCATGTGCTTCGCGATCGTCGCGGGCCTCCTCACCTACGTCGTGCCGAAGGTCATCACCGTCTTCGAGTCGAGTCACGCGCAGCTGCCGATCATGACCCGCATCCTGATCGGCGTGAGCGGGTTCCTGCGCGACTTCGGCCTGCCGCTCCTCGTCGCTGCGGTGATCGCCGCCATCCTCGTCGCGCGCTGGCTGCGCAACCCGGCTCCACGCCGCCGCTACCACCGGATGCTGCTGTCGCTGCCGCTCATCGGCAAGCTCACCCGCGGCTTCAACACCGCGCGCTTCACCCGGACGTTGAGCATCCTCACGGCGAGCGCGGTGCCGGTGCTCGATGCGCTCAGGATCGCGGGCGAGGTCGTCACCTGCCTGCCCATGCGCGATGCCATCGTGGAGACCGCGCAGCGCGTGCGCGAGGGGGCGCCCATCGGCCGCTCGCTCGCGGCGAGCCGGCTGTTCCCGCCGATGACCGTCCACCTCATCTCGAGCGGCGAGTCGAGCGGGCAGCTCGAGAGCATGCTCGAGCGCGCCGCCATCAATCAGGAGCGCGAGCTCGACGGGCTCCTCGGGACTGTCGTGGGGCTGCTTGGACCTGCGATGATCGTGATCATGGGTTTGTTCGTCATGGGCATCGTGTTCGCGATGCTCATGCCCATATTCGACCTCAATGAGTTGATCCGATGAGCGAGAAGCCGGAATCGGAAGAATTCGAGGATGAAGGGGCCGACGGGCCCGCGAGCGAAGAGCCGGACATCGACCTGGATCAGGTCGTCAAGGACCTCGACCTGGCGAAGCGCCGCGGCGGCGCCAAGACCGGGGATCCCGCGTGGCGCCGGCTCGAGAAACGGCTCGAGGAGAAGCAGACCGCCGAGCTCACGAGCGACTTCGATGACTACGACATCGAAGGCGCAGGCGGTCCTCCCGATGCGCAGCCGCCCGGCGGCAAGCGCAAGGCGAAGCGCTGAGCACGCGAGACGCCGGCCGCGAGCGAGCGCGGTCACTCGGCCGTCCGGCCGCGGAATTGCGCGGACTGCAGAGGCCGACGCGCCGCTCAGTCCAAGCGAGCGCGCGCCGAGGCCGTCGGCTCCGCTGCTTGCGATGCTGCGCTTTGTGAAAGCGAAGTCGGCGACAACGAAGGCAACGGACGCGTTTGCACGCGATGCCAGGGCCCTCCCCGCTTCAGCCGCACCATGAAGTGACCCTGGACGGCGCCCCCTGCGTGCAACGCGTTCGGCTGCACGACGAGAGCGAGCTGCGGGTTGATGTAGAGCCAGGTGCCGCTGGCCGAAGGCCGGACCTCCAGGGCCTGAGCTCTCGCGCCCGCCCCGGGCAGGAGCACGGTTCCAAGCAGTGCCGCGGATAGTGCAACCGCGATGAGAACTGGAGCTGACCGTTTCATGCGATGGTCTCCCAGGTTCGGCGTCGGACGCCGCTCGGACGGTTGGACCGGCGGGGCACGAATGAGTTCTCACCACGTGCACCGCCACCTGCCGTAACGACCCCGCGAGCGACAACGCCAGCCACCGTGCGCTGCTGGGGTGATTGTGTGCAGTGCGTCGACCGGGCAATCTGGCGTCCCAATGCGCACGGCAGCCGCGACCCCTCTCATTGCACTGGCGCTCGGCCTTGCCGGCTGCGCTGCGGCGCCGCCGCGGCGAGCCGGATCAACCGCGCGCTACTGCGTGCCGCACCATGGATGCTATCGCGTGCTCGCCTCGCCGGCCGGCTACCGGGCTCACGGCACGGCCTCCTGGTACGGCCGGCACGATGCGGGTCGGCCCACGGCGAGCGGCATGCCCTTCAATCCCGCCGCGATGCGGATCGCCCATAAGACACTGCCTTTCGGCACCTGGGTCACCATCCACAACCTGCGCAACGGCCGGGAAGCGGTCGCCATGGTCGATGATCGCGGACCTTTCGTGCGGGGCCGGGTTCTCGACGCAAGTCCAGCCGTCGCGCGGCGGCTCGGCTTCTACGTGGACGGCACGGCGCCCGTCGTGGTGACCGCGGTGCCCGTCGCGGCGCTCAGCGCGGCCGAGCGGCGGGCCGCAGGGGCGGACGAGCGAAGCGCGGTCGTGTACGCGCACCTGCACCCGCACGAGGTCCTCGCCGAGGCGGGCCACGTGGCGATTCACGGGGTCATCGACATCACAGCGACCGGGGTGCGGATCGGCGTCGGCGTCGTCCGCGGAGTGCTCGACCTTGGGCTCGATGTCCTGGGAGCGCTTTGATCAGCTTCCGCACTCCGGTTCGTTCGTCCCGGAGCGCTTGGCCACGAGCGCCATCGCTTCGGCCACGACCGCCGCCGGAAATCCGATCTTCTCGAGCAGCCGCAGCGCATTGCGCTCCCGGGTCGGACCCGGCCGCAGCCGGAAATCGAAGAAGCCCTCCGTCTGCGGATCCTCGGTGAAGTGGAACATCTCGAACCGATCCGGCAGCAGCTCCTGTAACTCCACATCGTGCGTCGTCGCGAGCACCTGCCCCGCCCGGCTCAGCGCCGCGAGCACGGCTTTCGCCGCCGCGATCCGCTCCTCCGTGTTCGTGCCGCTGAACGGCTCGTCGAGGACGATGAGCCGCGGCGGCTCGCTTCCCGGGCCACCTGCGGCGCGCGCCAAGAACGACAGAATCGCCTCGATTTCATCGAAATACCGGCTCTTGCCGCTCTCGACGGAGTGCTCGCCGCGAATGCAGCTCGCCACGCAACAGCGCGGGATCAGCACGCGTCGCGCGAGGCAGAAGCCCGAGGTCCGGCCGAGGATCGCATTGATGGCGACCATCTTGATGAACGTCGTCTTGCCTGCCATGTTCGACCCGCAAATGAGCGCGGAGCGGCTCGCGAGCCGAATGGAGTTGGGAACCGAGTCCGCGATCAGCGGGTGCCGGCCGCCTTCGATCTCGAGGGTGCCCGCAGGGCCGAACGTCGCCTCGCAGTGTGTCTCGAACCGCTCGAGCGACGCGGCAATCGCGATGGCGGCATCGAGCGTGCCCACGAGCTCGTAGATCGCACGCAGATCCTCACGGACCGCATGGACGCGCCGCACCGTATGCATGTAGGCGTGCCATTCCGCGAGGCACAGCATGTTGAGCCAAGCCCCGCTTCCAGCGGGAAGCCGTTCGAGCAGCACGAGCCAGCCGAAGGCGCGCCGGGCTCTCCTGCGAATGGCGCCGGCGTCGCAGAGCGCGATGAGTTGCGGCACGCAGGACTGCGGCGCGATGCGCGACAGGCCGTCCGCGACCCGGACCATCTGATAGACGCTCTTCAACGTATTGACGACGGAATCGCGCCGAGCCGTGACCGCGATGATCGCCATGATGTTGATGACGAGAGCCGGAACCGCGAGCAGCGGCGGGATCCACAGCAGGATCGCCGCCACGATGAGCGCGATCGAGCCGAGGCTCCAGAGCGACATGAGCAGCCTGCCCCGCAGCCCCGCCGTGATCTCATCATGCAGGGCATCGACGATATGCGCCGCCGAATCGATGCCCAGAGTCCGCAGCCGCAGCTGAATTCGCTCTCGCAGCGCGGCATCCCGCCGCAAGGCCTGAGCAGTGGCGTAGCGACGGGCGGCCGCTTCGTCGTCGACGGCGTACG
>JBOHZT010000292.1:0-4484 GCA_050738535.1 Steroidobacteraceae bacterium | reverse complement strand
GTCGTTGCGCTCAGCGTCGCGCTGCGCTTCGTGGGTCTCGCGCGGCTCGGGATGAGCCTGAATCTCGGGCCGCTCACGGTGATTCTCGTCATCGGCTGCTGCGTGCCGCTCGCGCCGCTCGGCGCGGCGCTAATGACGCTCATCGCGGCATCCACGCGCACCTATCGGGAGGCGCAGACCTACGTGGCGCTCGCGCTCGCCGTTCCGACGCTGCCCCTCATCTTCGCGAGCGCACTCGGCTTGCGCGCGACCGCGTGGCTCATGGCGGTGCCGTTTCTCGGGCAGCATTTCCTCATCATGAGCCTGCTGCGCGCGCAGGCGCTTCCGCTCTCGTTCCTCGCGATCTCGGTGGGCTCGACGCTCGCGCTCGGCGTGGCACTCTCCTACCTCGTGGGCCGGCTCTACCGCCGCGAGTCGCTGCTCGCATGAGGACGGTTGCGCGGGCCGCGGTCCGAAGCCTCGAGGGGGCCGTTGCCGATCACGGCGCGCCGTCGGTCAGGGCGCCATCCGTGAGAGGATGCCGTCGCGCCGGGCGGCATGCCGGATCGCGGCGAGGATGTGCAGGGCGATGATCGCCGCGAAGACGTACGCCGTGACGACGTGCACCGTGTTGAAGAAGACGTAGACCCCGTGATCGTCGATGCCCCAGGAGGGCAGCTTCACGACCTCGAAGAATTTGATCCCGTACTTGCTGAAGTTCGTCGCGATGTAGCCCGAGAGGGGCATCACGAGCATCAGCGCATAGAGCGCGAGATGGTTGCCCCGAGCCGCCGCGCGCTCCCACGGGGACATGAAGGACGGCAGCGGCGGCGGCCTGTGGAAGAGCCGCCACACGACTCGCAGCACGATGATCGCCAGGATGACGAGACCGGTGGACTTGTGCAGGTTCACCCAATACCCGCGCATCGGCGTGCCGCGCGGAATGGTGGTAAGGAACCATCCGAACATGATCTGCCCGAGGAGCAGCGCCGCGACGACCCAGTGGAAGTGGACGGCGGGGAGCGTGTAGACGTGCGCCGGTCGGCACCTGCGGCCGTTAGCGGGCTTGTCGCCAGGCCGCTCGGTCGCGCCGGCGGCAACCCTCGGCGCACGGTCGGCCGTTGCAGTGGAAGTTGGAACGGGAGTGGTGGTTTCGGACATCCGCGCATTGTAGCTGCGGGAAGCGCCCCGCCGTCCAGCACCTCGGAGCGCCCGGTCCGGTCGCGGGCGCCGTGGCGGTCTGCCCGAACCCGCCCTGCTCCTATCCGCCAGCGTGCGAGCCGCCGGGTCCTACCCGCGCGATCGCAGCTCGTCGAGCTCGATCCGGAGCCGGCGGATTTCCTCCTCCAGCCGCGCCACCCGGGTCGCGAGAGCGCCGTCGCCCTCGCGCTCGGTCCTCCGAACGGACGCGGCTTGCTCGGCCGTTTCCAGGCTCTCGGCTTCAGTCGCGAGCCTCTCGGCCCCGGCTGTCGCCGCGCCTCCTGTCCCGTCGATAGCGGCACCGCGAGCCGGGCCTTGCGGCGCGGCGCCCACTGCGGCGCTCGGCGGCGAGTGCTCGCCGCCAAAGAGATGCCGGTAGCGCGCCTCGCGCCGGCCGGGCTCGCGCGGCAGGCGCTCGACCAGCGGGCGGGGCTCGCGCTCGAGCAGGCCCTGCAGCACCGCCTCGACCTCTGAGACGTCGGCAATCGGCGCGAGGCGGCTCGCGCGCGCCCGAAGCTCGCCGGGCATCTGAGGGCCGCGCAGCAGCAGCTCGCATACGACCGCAAGCTCCTGCGGTGCGAATTTAAGGCTGCCGTACTCGGTGTTACAGAAGAGGTGCTGATACTTCGGCACCCGGCTGCCGAAGCCGGACCGCTCGAGCACGAGATGCCTGCGCGACAGCGCATCGAGCGTGCGCTGGACCGCGGACTCGTCGAGGTCCATCACCGGATCGCGGTTGCTCTTCTGGTTGCAGGCGTTCACCAGCGCATTGATCGACAGCGGATACTGATCGGGCGTCGTGACCTGCTTCTCGATCAAGCAGCCGATCACGCGCGCTTCGAAGGAATCGAGCTCTACACGCATCTTCACCTCGTGGATTACTGTGGGCCGAAGGGTACGAGCATCGGCACGCGCGGGCGATAGCCGCCATACGCGCCGGCGGCGAGCCGCACGCAGCCCCTCGGCCATCACGGTCGCAAAGAAGCCGCCGCGGTGCTGTTAGCTGGGCTGCGACACGACGCGCCTCCCCGAATCGCCGCCGATGCCACGCGCACGGGTCTCGCGAAGCACGATCGTTCTGCCGACGACCGCAAATAGCGCGAGCATCGCGCCGGTGTACCACGCGCCAGCACTGAAACTACTCGAGCCGTACAGCGCAATGACCAATCCGCTACCCACGACCAGGCTAGCAAGGACAGCGAACATTCGCATCCCGTAGAGAAATACAAATGGAATGTAGTGCGCGCCCAACAAGATCATCATCGCTGGGTAGAACCAATTCAGCCGATATAGCCCAACCGGCAGAAGAAGCGGCATTGTAACCGGTAGAACAAACGCAATTTGCATCCCGAGGTGGCGAAGGGAGTTCCGGACGCTCAGCTGATTCTGCCGACCAGAAACGCGGATTAGCAGCTCCGTGACTGGAAAGATGAAGAATCCGCCAACGACCAGCGTCGTAATGGCGGCACGGGGCGTACTCCAAGTCGCGAGCGAAGCCGAGACGAGCCACAGCAGACCGGAGACGCACTGCCCATAGAATCCTCCAGAAAATCTGATGCGCATCTCTCTTTGTGCATCGCCGATGTTCATCGTTCGTTAGTCTCCCGGTGCTAGACGTCGAACTGCGCACGGCCTGTCCGGCTAGGTGCCGTCAGCCGCCGCGGACTATGAACCAAGGGCAAGGCGGCTGCCAGGGGGCTCATTCCCCGATGCAGAAGGCGGGCGTGTTATCCATGCTCTTGATCTGCATTTATTTTCGCAATATGCGCGAGCGCGCATGGACCCATCCTTTGACCCGAGAGCGCCTTGCATCCCGGGATGGCGCGCAGTGGATCGTAATGGCCTGAAGCCTTCATGGCCAACACCCGGCTATTCGCCCGCGACGATCGCGGCAATCCGCGCCGGCCCTCGCCACCGGCGTCCATTGGCGTCCACTGCATCCCACGCAGTCGGCTCCAAGCGCATCTTCACGCTCTTGCCGTGTAATGCAAGGACGTTCCGCCCTGTCGCAGCCCCGAAAAGCGGTTGAAGCGCAGTTGGGATTGTTGGCTGTCGCAGTGCCCACGCTCGGGTGACATGACGACTCCCTCGGCCACCGCGCCGATCCTGAACGATGTCCTTGTCGAGGTAGCGGCGGGTCATCGTGTTGTCCTTCCGGTCCCGCTCCTGTATGTCGCGGAAGAATCGCTCCGCGAACTGCGCGACCGTCGCGTTTTCCGGACCGGCCACCTTGGCGAGCTGCTTCTTCTGCGCGGGCGAGTGCCCCAGTGCGACCGCCTGGGCGGCTTCATCGCGTTTCAGGCGTGCGTGCCTGAGCGTGAGCGCCGGGTACTTGCCCAGCGTCAGCTTCTCCCGCCTGCCGCTCAGCCGGTAGCGATAGCGCCAGACGATGCTGCCGCTGGGCAGTACCTCGGCGTACAGCCCGCGGTCATCGCTGACGATGTACGAGGCTGCCAGGGGTTTGAGCCCCTTGAGGGTGGTGTCTGTGAGAGCCATGGACCTCTCCCTGGGTCCATAAAAGCCAAGTCGCCTCCGAATCCGGGTCCATGGACCCAACTAGAGACCCAAAAAGTTATGACTCTGACTGTACTACCAAGGCGCTCACTGGACAATAGTTCTCTTAAATACAGTCACTTACTTGCATCCAGCAGACCTCCATGGCCCTCCCTGGAACCCACCTCATTTGCCGATGCAGAAGCTCGCGAAAATCCGCCCGAGCAAGTCGTCGCTCGTGACCTCGCCCGTGATCTCACCGAGCGCGCGCTGCGCCTGGCGAAGCTCCTCGGCGACGAGCTCACCCGCGCGCCTAGCCGCGAGCTCCGCGGCGGCGCGACCCACGTACGCGCGCGCGCGGTCGAGCGCTTCGAGATGGCGCCGACGTGCTGAAATCACGCCGGAGTCGGGCGTGTGAAGCCCCATGCACGCGAGTAGATGCCTGCGCAAGGCGTCGAGCCCCTCGCCGCTGCGTGCGGAAAGGACCACGCGGGGCGGATCGGACTCGGCGGTCGTGTTCGGTGCGGCAGCGAGGAGGTCGCACTTGTTGAGGACGAGCGTCACCGGAACGTCCGGCGGCAGACGGCTACGCTCCTCTCGGTACCCGGCGGCCGTGGGATCGGCAGCCATGTCGACGACGAACAGCAGCCGGTCGGCCCGCATCATCTCGGCGCGCGCGCGGCGGATCCCTTCCTCCTCGATGACATCGCCGCCCGTGCGCAGACCCGCCGTGTCGAGGACGTGGAGCGGCATGCCGTCGATCTGGATGCGCTCTCGAAGCACGTCGCGCGTGGTTCCGGGCACCGCCGTAA
>JBOHZT010000291.1:0-4486 GCA_050738535.1 Steroidobacteraceae bacterium | reverse complement strand
GGCCCGCGCCCCTCGGTACGGCTCAGGCTGCCCCGGGGATGGCTCGGACTGTCCCGCGCCGTGACCATTCGGTGACAACTCGCCGCGACGGCGGTGGTGAGCTTGGCGGATGGATCGGATCGGGGTCGTTGGCGCCTCGTATCGGCATGCGACCGCTGAGCAGGTCGCCCGCTTCGCCATCCCGAGAGCCGCCATCGAGGCTCGGCTACCGGAGCTCTCCGCTGCGCTGCAGGGTGCCGAGGTGCTCTACCTCGCGACCTGCAATCGTGTCGAGGTGATCTACGCACTTCCGGATGGGCCGGCGCGCGACGTGCGCCCGGAGATCTTCCGTGCGCTGCTCGGCCGGGAGCCCCTCGACGGCGAGGCTGCCGCGGCGCTGCGCGCGTGGACGGGAGAGGCGGCCGTCGAGCACCTCTTTATGGTGGCTTGCGGCCTCGATTCCGCGCAGGCTGGCGAGCAGGAGATCTATGTCCAGCTGCGCGCCGCCTGGCAGGCCGCGCGCACGGCCGGGACCGCGGGCCCGCTGATCGACCGCATCACGAGCGAGGCGCTCGCCACGGCGCGCCACGCCCACCAGCTCGAGTCCCATCGCGCGCCCTCGCTCGCCGATCTGGCCGGCGAGCGCATCCTGGCGCGGGTGCCGGCACGGCAGGTGGGCGCACGCGGCTCGGTGAGCTCAGTGGGTCCGGCGAGCTCGGCGGGCGCGCGCTACGTGGGGCTGATCGGGGTCTCGCCGATGACGCGGCGCTGCGGGGCGCATCTGGTGCCTCATGGCATACCGCTCCTCGTCATCAACCGCTCGCTGGCCGCCGCGAGCGAGCTTGCCGAGATCCTCGGCGCACGGGCGCTGGCACTCGAGGCTTTCCGGCGCGATCCTCCCGCGGGTTGTGCCGCGCTCGTCTGCGCGAGCGGCGCCACGGAGCCCGTGCTCGATGCCGCGGTCCTCGGGCAGCTCGCTCGTTCGGCGAATGGGCCGCTGCCGCTCATCGTGGACTTCGGCCTGCCGCCGAACATCGATCCCGAGGCGGCGCGCGCGGCGGGGCTCGAGCGGATCGGCATGGACGACCTGGTGCTGACGGCGCGGGAAGAGCGCGTCGATCATCTGATGCGGCTCGCGCCGGTCCGCGCCGCCGTCGACGAGCGGCTCGCACGGCTGCGCAGCGAGCTCGCGGCGCGTGCGATCGGGCCGCGGCTCGCGCAGCTGCGCGGGGACTTCGAGCGCATCGCCGCGGCCGAGGTGGCGCGGCTGCTTGAGGAGGAGCTCCAGGACCTCGATGCCGGACAGCGCACCCGGCTCGCCGGCTGGGCGACGACGCTCGCGCACCGGCTCGCGCATCTGCCGCTCAGCGGCATGCGCGCGGCCGCTGAGTTCGCGAGCGCCGAAGCGACCGATGCCTTTTTCAGGGAAGCCCACCTGCGGCGCAAATGAGATTGCTTCGATGGCGACACACGACCGCTCGGCCCAGCTGTTCGACCGCGCTCTGCGCCTCATCCCCGGCGGGGTGAACTCACCCGTCCGCGCGTTCGGCGCCGTCGGCGGAGAGCCGCTCTACATCGAGCGGGGCGAGGGGCCCTACGTCTTCGATGCCGACGGCAACCGGTATCTCGATTTCGTGGGCTCGTGGGGGCCGCTCATCCTGGGGCACGCCCACCCGGCCGTGCTGCGCGCGGTCACCGAGGCGTGCCGCAAGGGCATGACGTTCGGCGCGCCCTGCGCCGGCGAGGTGGAGCTCGCCCAGCGAATCGTGGACTCGTATCCGGGGCTCGAGCAGGTACGGTTCGTTTCGTCGGGGACCGAGGCGGTGATGAGCGCGATCCGGGTCGCGCGCGCCGCGACGGGCCGCAGCGTGATCGTGAAGTTCGCAGGCTGCTATCACGGTCATGCCGACCATTTGCTCGTCGCGGCCGGATCGGGCCTTGCGACGCTCGGCCGGCCTTCCTCGGCCGGCGTGCCGGAGGCGTTCGTCTCGGCGACGCGCGTGCTGCCGCTCGACGACGAAGCGGCCGCGCGCGCGGCGCTCGCACGCGAGCCGATCGCCGCGGTCATCATCGAGCCGGTCCCCGCCAATCACGGCCTGCTGCTGCAGCGCCAGGCGTTTCTCGAGATGCTGCGCGAGCAGACCCGGCGCCGCGGCATCGTGCTCATCTTCGACGAGGTGATCTCGGGCTTCCGGCTCGCGCGCGGCGGCGCCGCGGAGCGGCTCGGCATCGTTCCCGACATGGCGACATTCGGCAAGGTCATCGGCGGCGGCATGCCGGTCGGCGCGTTCGGCGGCTCCCGCGAGATCATGCGGCACCTCGCGCCCGAGGGCGACGCCTATCAGGCCGGGACGCTGTCCGGCAATCCGGTCGCGATGGCGGCCGGAATCGCGACGCTCGACATTCTCGCGCGCGAGGACGGCTGGCGGCGGCTCGAGTCGCTCGGCGCGACCTTCGAGCGCTTGCTCGAGCCGGTGCTCCGGAGAGCGCGCGCTCCCGTGCAGCTCGTGCGCATGGGCTCGCTCGCGTGGCTGTGCCTGCACCCTGGAGGTCCGCCGCGCGCGGCCGCCGCGCTCCCGGCCGCGGGAAGCGAGCGCTTCGCGAGGCTGTTTCACGCGCTGCTCGAGCGCGGCATTTACCTGCCGCCTTCGCCTTACGAGGTGTGCTTTGTGTCGCTCGCGCACCGCGAGGAGCACTTCGAGCAGCTCGCCGCGGCGCTCGAGGCGGCGTTCGGCTCCGAGCCCGACGTGCCCGACGTGGCGCTCGGCTCGAATCCCGGTGCCGCGTTGGCCTCGGAGCCTGCCGCGGCGCCCGACAAGACTGCCTCATGAAGACCGCGCGAGTCCTCCAGCTCACGGTGCTGCTGCTCGTCGTCATCTCGGCGGTCACGGTGTGCTGGTGGATCTTCGATCAGCGTCAGTACACGCTGCTCAAAGTGCAGCAGATGCAGCGGCTGCACGCTCAGCAGATCTCCGCGGCGCGCGCCCTGCTCGCGGCCGGCGTGGCCTCCCCCAAAGTGCAGGCGCTCCTGCCGGACCTCACACTCGCCGGCGGGAAGCCGGTCGTCTCGCCGGCGGTGACCGCGCAGATCGCGGCAGAGCGGAGCCTGCGCATCAATCAGTACCTCTGGGAAGGCGGGTTCTTCCTGCTCGCGCTCTTTGCCTGCATCGCGGTGATCGGGACGGCCCTGAGCAAGGAGGCGCAGGTGCTGAAGGAGCAGGACAGTTTCCTCGCGCTCGTGTCGCACCAGTTCAAGACCCCGCTCGCGAGCCTGCAGCTGTCGATCGAGACGATGAGCCTGCGCGCGCTCACGCCGGAGCAGCTGCACACGCTCGTCGAGCGCATGCTCACCGATCTCACGCGCATGGAGACCATGGTCTCGCGCATCCTCGATAGTGTGCGGCTGTCGCGCGGGCGCGTGGATTTGAAGCGCGAGGCGGTCGCGCTCGGCAGCGCCGTGAGCCGGGTCGCGGGACAGTTCGAGGAGCGCGCGCGCCGCGACCGGATCGCCATCACGATCGACATTCCCGAAGGGCTCAAGGTGCTCGCCGATCCACTCGCGGTCGACATGGTGATCCGCAACCTGCTCGAGAACGCGCTCAATGCGGTCTCTCCGGTGGGCGGCGGCAAGATCATCGTGAGCTCGCGCCGCGCGGGCGCGGCGGTGGAGCTCGCCGTGCGCGACAGCGGCATCGGGTTCAGGCCTTCGGACGGGGGACGCCTGTTCGAGAAATTCTCCCGTTTGAGTCCCGGGGTGGGCAGCGGGTATTACGGCACCGGCCTCGGGCTCTACATCGTCAAGCGCCTGATGCACCTCGTGGGCGGGAGCGTCACCGCGCGCAGCGAGGGGCTCGGCCGCGGCGCGGAGTTCGTGCTCACCTGGCCCGCGGCGGCGGAGGTCGCGTGAGCGAATCGAGCCAGACGATCCTCGTGGTCGAGGACGACCCCGCGCTCGCCGCAGGGCTTGCGGAGAATCTGCGCGCCGAGGGGTTCGCGGTCGACACGGTGGGGGACGGCGACCGGGCCGTCGACTGGTTCGGCAATCGCAGCTGCGATCTGGTGGTGCTCGACGTGATGCTTCCCGGGCGTGACGGCTTCGAGGTCTGCAGGACGCTGCGCGCGCGGGGCATCCCGACGCCGGTGCTGTTCCTCACGGCGCGCGGCGATCCGGCCGACCGGGTGCGCGGCCTCGAGGCAGGCGGCGACGACTATCTCGCGAAGCCGTTTCATCTGCAGGAATTCCTGCTGCGCGTGCGGGCGATCCTGCGGCGCTGGGAGTGGTACAAGTCGAGCTCGGATTCCGCGGCGAGCTCGACGCTGCGGTTCAGCGGCAACGAGGTGGACTTCCGCGCGTTCCGGGGCCGCTCCTGGAACGGCGAGGCGCAGGAGCTGACGGAGAAGGAGGCCATGATCCTCAAGGTGCTCGCCGAGCGGCCCGGCGAGATCGTCTCGCGCGAGGATCTGCTCGAGCGGGTCTGGGGGTACGACGTGTTCCCCTCGACGCGCA
>JBOHZT010000290.1:0-4498 GCA_050738535.1 Steroidobacteraceae bacterium | reverse complement strand
CGATGCGCTGCCGCAGCTCGGTGTCGAGCTCAATCTCGGCGGCGGCCCGCTCAAGACTCAGTTCCGGCGAGCCGACCGCAGCGGCGCGAAGCTGGCGCTCATCGTCGGCGACGACGAGCTCGACCGTGGCGCGGCCGCCCTGAAGCCCCTGCGGCGCGATGGCGGGCAGAGCGAGCATCCGCTCGCGCAGCTTCCGGAGCGGATCGGGGCGGCGCTCGCGGTGGAGCTCGCGTCGGAGCAAGGGGCATGAGGCCGGCGCGAGCCCGGCCGGGGGAATCGATCCGTGGCTGATTATCTTTCTGACAACGAGCAGTGGGAAGCCTTCAAGGAGTGGATCAAGGCGAACGGCCTGTGGATCCTGGCCGGCCTCATCGTGGGAGGCCTCGCGATCGGCGGCTGGCGCTGGTGGCAGTCCCACACCAATCGCGTCGATGTCGCTGCCAGCATTCGCTACCAGCAGGTTCTCGCGGACTTCGATGCCGGGAAGCGCTCCGAGGGGCTCGCCGCGATCGACACGCTCGCGCGCGAGCATGCCGGCTCGCCCTACGTCTATCAGGCGAATCTCGCGGCGGCGCGCCTGTTCGTGGAAGCGAACGAGCTGTCCCAGGCCGCCGAGCGGCTTTCCCGGGTGGCGCGGGATCCGCACGATCCGGGACTCGCGACCGTCGCGAGGCTGCGGCTCGCGCGGGTGCAGATCGCGATGGGTAAGCCCGACGTGGCGCTCGCGACGCTCGGGGCTCCCGTAGCCGGCGCATTCGCTGCGCGCTATCACGAGATCCGTGGAGACGCCTACTATGCGAAGGGCGAGAAAGCGGCGGCGCTCGACGAGTATCGCGCGGCATTGCTTGCCGGGGGTCCCACGGTTGCGGAGAACGACGTGCTCAACTTGAAGATCGATGATCTCCGCGGCGCCGATGGCCACGCCCCCGCCGCGTCGGCGGCCTCGAATACCGCGGCCTCGAAGGCCGTGGCTTCCAAGGCTGCAGCGCCCAAGACCTCAGCCCCCAAGTCCGCGGCTCCCAAGGCCGCGGCAGCGGGCCGGTAGCGCCATGCGCCGGTGCGTCACGGCCCTCGCGGCCGCGCTGTTCCTCGTCGCCGCCGCGGGCTGCACGAAGCACAAGGTCGATCAGCCGCGCAAGCTCATGCCGTTCACGGCGACGCTGCGCATCGAGCGCGTGTGGTCGGCGAGCGTCGGCGGCACGCGCAAGCCGCTGCGGCTCGGACTCGATCTGACGGTGGTTGGCGGCAGGGTCTATGCGGCAGGCAGGAAGGGCGAAGTCGCTGCATTCGATCTGGAGACCGGCCGGCGGATCTGGGAGCGGCGGATCAAGCATGTGCTGTTCGCCGGTGGGCCGGGCGCTGACCAGGATCTGGTCGTGGTCGGCTCGAGCGACGGCGAGGTCGTCGCGCTGCGCGCCTCGAACGGCGCTCCGGTGTGGCACGTCAACGTCGCAGGCGAGATCATCGCCGCGCCCGCCGTGTCCGCGCACGCCGTCGTGGTGCGCGCGGTGGACGGCAAGCTCCACGGCCTCTCGCCGGCCAACGGCCACGAGCTGTGGCAGGTGCAGCAGACCGTCCCGAGTCTCTCGCTGCGCGGCACGTCGCGCCCGCGGATCGTCGACAACCTCGCCATCTGCGGATACGACAACGGTGAGGTGGTCGCGACGAGCCTCGCCGACGGGTCGAACGTCTGGCAAACCCAGATCTCGACGCCGCACGGCAGCAACCAGATCGAACAGTTGAATGACGTCGACGCCACTCCGCAGATCCGGGGCAAGGATGTCTTCGTGGCCCAGTATCAGGGCCGCGTCGCAATGCTGGCGCTCGAGACCGGCCAGATCTGGTGGTCGCACGACATGTCGAGTTACCGGGGCGTGGGGCTCGATGCGAAGAATGTCTACGTGTCCACCTCGGACGGGAAGGTCGTCGCGATAAGCCGCGCCTCGGGCGCCCCGGTCTGGCACCAGGATGCGCTCATGTACCGCCAGCTCTCCGCGCCCGTCATCTCCGGTGACGCCATTGTCGTCGCGGGCGAGAAGGGCTATGTCCACTGGCTGAACCGGAAGACGGGGGCCTTCATGGCACGCGTGCGCACCGGATGGGGCTGGTCGACGCGCATCAGCAACCCACCCGTGGCCGCGGGAGGGCTGCTGCTCGTCATCAACGACGACGGGCGGATCTCGGCCTACAGGGCCGTGCCGCTCGGCACCGCGGCGCGCGTGCATGCCAAGCGCGCGCAGGCGACCCGTGGGCCGACGAGCCCCGGGAAGGCCGTCGCTCACGGGAAGGGCGCGTGAGGAGGTCCGGTGCTTCCGATCGTCGCGCTGGTCGGACGGCCGAACGTCGGCAAGTCGACACTGTTCAACGTTCTCACCGGAACGCGCGACGCGATCGTCTCTGACGTTCCCGGCGTCACGCGCGATCGGCAGTACGGATTCGCCTCGGGGCCGGCTTCCTGCGTCGTCATCGATACCGGGGGGCTCGTCGAGCACCCAACCGGTCTCGAGGCCCAGATGCGGGCGCAGACCGAGCGCGCAGTCGCCGAGGCCGACTGGCTCGTCCTGCTGGCCGATGCGCGCGCGGGACTCACGCCCCAGGACGAGCTGATCGCGCGCGAGCTGCGGCGCTCCGGTAAGCCCATCACACTCGCGGTCAACAAGGCGGAGGGCCTCGATCAGGAGGCTGCCTGCGCAGAATTCCACAGGCTCGGGCTCGGTGAGCCGTTCGCCATCGCGGCGAGCCATGGCGCCGGCTGCCGCGAGCTCATCGCCCGGGTGCTCGAGGGGCTCGAGGGGCCAGAGACCGGCGAGCAGGCCGGCGAGGCGCGGCTCGAGCATGCCGATGCCATTCGCATCGCGATCGTCGGCCGGCCGAACGTCGGCAAGTCGACGCTCGTCAACCGCCTGATCGGCGAGGAGCGTGTCATCGCCGGCGAGGAGCCCGGCACGACCCGCGACCGGATCCTCGTCCCGTTTCGGCGCGACGAGCGTGACTTCGTGCTGATCGACACGGCGGGCATGCGCCGGCGCGCGCGGATCGAGGACGACCTCGAGCGCGTGAGCGTCGCGAAGACGCTCCAAGCCATCGGGGAGGCGCACGTCGTCGTGCTGGTCCTCGATGCCCACGACGCGGTGGCGGAGCAGGATGCGAGCTTGCTCGGCATCGCGCTCGCGCGCGGCCGCGCGCTGCTCATCGCCGTCAACAAATGGGACGGTGTGGACCCCCCTCAGCGCGACACCATTCGCCGCCAGCTGGAGCTCAAGCTCGATTTCACCCCGTTCGTGCCCTGGTTCTTCATCTCCGCGCGCCACGGCACCGGGGTCGGCGAGCTGGCGCGCGCCGCGGCGCGCGCATTCGATTCAGCGATGCGGGAGATGCCGACCTCGGCGCTGACACGGGTGCTCGAGCGGGCGATCGTCACACAACAGCCGCCGCTCGTGCGCGGTCGGCGCATCAAGCTCAAGTTCGCCCATCAGGGCGGCAGGAACCCGCCGCGGATCATCGTGCATGGCAACCAGACACAAGCGGTGCCGGCCACCTACGAGCGCTATCTCGGCAATATGTTCCGCCGGGCCTTCGAGCTCTACGCGACGCCGGTGCGGATCGAGTTCCGGACGGACGAGAATCCGTATGCGGGCCGTACGCGACGGCGCGAGCCCCGCCGCCGCATCCGCTCGCGCCGTTCGAGTCAGCACTGAGCGCGCGAATTTCGCCGCTCGGCGCGCAGGCCTGCCCAGAGCGCGGACTTGCCCGCGCCGTCGAGGCGCCGCGGCGGCTACTCGGACTCGCGCTCGGTGATGCGCGCCCGCAGGCGCCCGTGGGCGAGGCGTGCCTCGATGTCGTCGCCGATGGCGGCCGACTCGGCGTCGGTGAGTAACGCGCCATCGGCGGCACGAGTGACGATGGCGAAGCCGCGTGACAGCGTCGCGAGGGGACTCACGGCGTCGAGCCCGCGCCCGGCGAGGCCGAGTCGGTGCGCCGCCCGTGCGAGCCGCTCGGCCATGGCGCGATCCAGCCGCGCCGCGAGCGTCGCACGGCGCCCCTCGGAGTCGCGCAAGGATCGCTCCGGCGAGCGGTGCAGGAGGCGCGCGAAGGCCTCGCTCAGGAGGTGGCGGTGCTCGTGGAGGCTCCCGCGCACGGCACCGGCGAGCCGCTGCTCGAGATCGTCGAGCCGCTGGGTTTGATGCAGGAGACGCACGCCGGGATGCGCGAGCCGCAGCCGCGCCGTGGTGCTCGCGAGGCGCGTCTCGGCGCCGCGCAGCTCGCGGCGCGAGGCCGCGGATAGCCGATCGCTGATCCGGGAGAGCGTCTGCAGCACGGCGCTGCGGTCGGGCGTGGCGAGCTCCGCGGCGCCCGAGGGCGTCGGGGCGCGGGCGTCGGCCACGAGATCGGCGATCGTGAAGTCCACCTCATGCCCAATGCCCGCGACCACGGGGATGCGACACCCGTGGATGGCCCGCGCGACCCGCTCGTCGTTGAAGGCCCACAGGTCCTCGAG
>JBOHZT010000289.1:0-4522 GCA_050738535.1 Steroidobacteraceae bacterium | reverse complement strand
ACCTCCTCGACCGAGGCCTTCGGCGTATGTGCCACGTACATTGGCATCCCCGGCGGCAACCGCTGCGCCAACACCTCGAGCAGCCCCTCGTCGTGGGGGGATATCTCGGTCGATGCCCGGCGCGCGAAAGCGACGGCGGCGCGCTTGATCTCGTCGAGGAAGTCAGGTCCGGAGGCGAGGGTCTCGCCGTGATCCCGCTTGCGATTCATGAGGCTCATTGAGTAGCCGCGTTGGCGTGGGAGCGAAGGGCCAGCGCATCGAGCGCGCATATACCCGCCACGGATTGCGCGATCCTCAGCCCTGACGCGTCCGCCAGCCCTCCTTGTAGCCCTCGCGGGCCGCCTTCGAATAGGGCGCCGGAGCGACACAGACCCGCACCTCGAGCTGCTTGTGCGGCTCGACGGTGGGCTTGGCCGTGCCGCCGTTCTCCTCTCCCCACACCAGTGTCAACACATCCCCGATCTGCACCTGCGGATCGACCACGCCGAGCGAGAGCACGGCGCGCTCGTTGTAGCTGTAGCCGCCGAACATGGAGTATCCAACCGTCCGGCCGCCCGCCATCACCCTGTCGTAGGAGGCCGAGGCGTAGTTGCAGAGGGGGAAATCGAAGAACTTGTAGTTCTCGCCCTGCGGCTCGAGGAGCGAAGCGTAGATCTTGATGAAATCCGCCGGGTTCCACGCGAAGGTGACTTTCCGGCGCTGTGGCTCCTTCCCGTGGCGCTTCAGCGCCTCGGCGCCGATGAAGTCGTGGTCGAACTTGATGAACGGCCCGTAGCCGAGCGCGTGGGGAGTGAGGTAGTAGTCCTCGATGTTCTCGGATACGAAGCTGCCGCCGATCGAGCCGGAGCCCTCGTAACCGTTCGCCGGCAGCCACTCGCGGTAGGCACGCATCTTATCGCCCGTGTACACCGCCGGCAGCGGCGAGGGGATCCAGCCGGACTCGAGCGTGTTGCTCGGGTACGCGCGTGCTCCCACCTCCGTGAGCCCGAAATCCCTGCCCGCCTCGATCACCGCCCCGCGGATCTCCTCGTACTCGGCATACGGACCCCAGATCTCGAGTCCCGGCTCCCCCGCCATCCCGTGGCGCAGGCAGCGCACCTTGCGGCCGTTGATGTCGATGGCGCCCATCTGGAAGAACTTCACTTCCGGCAGCGGCCCGCCATTCAGCTTCGCCAGGACCTGGGTGGCCTTCGGGCCCTGGATCTGGAACCGGTAGTGCCGGCGCAGGACCGGCTTGCCGCGCGCAAAGGACGGTGAGCGATCATCGCGGATCGCCTCGACCTGGTAGCCGCCGGTCTCGGCGTGGAACTGGATCCAGTTCACCGTGGGCGTGCGTCCGACGAAGAGGAGCTCGTCCTCATCCAGATAAAAGAGAATCCCATCGCCGATGATGTACCCGTCGTAGCTGCACGGGACCATCTGCTTGGCCTTGTTCGGGACGAACCCGTTGAAGCTGTTCAGGGTGAGCTGCGAGAGCATCCTCACCGCATCGGGTCCCTTGACGGTGATCTCCGCCATGTGGTGCGACTGATCGTAGAGTACGGCCGTCTTCTGCCAGGCCGCTTGCTCGCTGCGCCAGTTGCTGAATTCGTACGGCACCACGGGGTAGACGTAGGCACCGATCTGCGAGTTGCGCAGCATCGTCACCGGATTGCCGCTGCGGCGCAGCAACTGCTCGAGGTTTTCCTGCTTCATGATCGACTCTCCTCCGGATCGAGGGCGAATTCGGCCCCAAGATGTACCGCCGAGGCGCTCGCGGCCGCGGCTCAGCTCGGATGGCACGCCTTTTTATACGAAGGGGCGATTGCCGGAACAAGCCGGCCACGGTTATAGGTGGTATTCGCTGGCCTACGGGGCCTGGCGGCGTCGCGGGCGGCTCCGAGCGCCGCCCCTTGCGGCGCGAAGCGGGCTCTCTCCCGGGCGGGGCATGCTCGCCCCTATAATGACGCGTGCTCGAGCTGCGGCGATTCGATCTCAACCTGCTGATCTCCCTCGATGCGCTGCTGCACGAGAAGAACATCAGCCGCGCGGCCGAGCGGCTCTATGTCTCGCAGCCGGCGATGAGCGCGGTCCTGCACAAGCTCCGCCAGCACTTCAACGATCCGCTGCTCGTGCGGGTCGGACGGAATCTCGAGCTGACGGCGCGCGGACAGTCCTTGCTCGAGCCCGTGCGCGAGGCGCTCCTGCGCATTGAGGCCACCCTCGGCACTCAGCCGCAGTTCGATCCGGCCACCGCCCGGCGCGAATTCACCGTGATCATTTCCGAGGAGGCACTCCCGGATCTCCTGCCCGCTCTCATCAAGCGGCTCGCCGCGGAGGCTCCAGGCATCTCCTGCCGCGTGCAGCTCATCTCCGAGAGCATCCTGACTCGCCTCGAGTACGGCGAGGCGGATCTTTGCGTGTGCCTGGACAGGCCGCGCCTCTACGCCGCCCGGGGCTGGCCCGATTCCCTGCGCATGCAGCCGCTGCGGCCGGTGCGTTGGGTTTGCGCCGTCGATGCGCATCATCCGACGGTCGGCGATAGCCTCAGCGCGGAGCAGTTCTTTTCCCTGCCGCATGCATTCGGCGCGCCGAGCGCGTATTCAGTGCCCACCGAAGAGCTGGTGCGGCGCCTCTTCGATATCGACCTCACGGTGCAGCTCGCCGTGCCGAGTCTGCTGCATCTGCCGCTCGTGCTCGCGGGCACCTCCTACGTGGCGACGATGCCGGAAAGGGTGCTCAGAATGGTGCCCCCCGTGGCGCCGCTTAAAACCTTCCCAACCCCGTTCCCGGTACCCGAGCAGCACGAGTCGCTCCTCTGGCACGTCCGCCACGATCCCGACCCGGCACACGCCTGGTTGCGCGAGCTCATCGTCGAGATCACCGGCCAGCTGCCATGATGCGGCGCGGGCGCGATTCAAGCCTCCAACGGCAGCCCGACGTAGTTCTCCGCAAACACGGTTTGGGCGGCCTCGGAGCCCATCAGGTAATCGAGCTCGCAGTGCTGGAGTTTGCGCTCGAAATCGCTCTCCGGGAAAAGATGCAGGAGACGAGTCAGCCACCAGGAGAAGCGCTCCGCCTTCCAGATGCGCCGCAGGCAGCGCTCGGAATAATGCTCGAGGCCCGAGGGATCGCCGCGGTAATGCGCCTCCAGTGCCTGCCATAACATCAGAACGTCGGAAGCCGCGAGGTTCAGGCCCTTGGCGCCGGTGGGCGGTACGATGTGCCCCGCATCGCCGGCGAGGAAAAGCCGGCCGAGCCGCATCGGCTCGGCGACGAAGCTGCGCAAAGGCGCAATGCTTTTCTCGATCGAGGGGCCGGTGACCAGCCGGCGGGCGGTCTTCGGGTCGAGCCTCGCGCGCAACTCGTCCCAGAAGCGCTCGTCGCTCCAATCCGCCACCTTGTCCGTCAACGGACACTGCACGTAGTAGCGGCTGCGCTTTTGCGAGCGCATGCTGCAGAGCGCGAAACCTCGCGGACTGCTCACGTAAATCAGCTCTTCATTCACGGGCGGAGTGTCGGATAGCAGACCCATCCATCCGAAGGGGTACACCCGCTCGTACGTGTTCAGTGCGCCTTGCGGGAGACTGGCGCGGCACACTCCGTGAAAGCCGTCGCAACCCGCGATGAAATCACACTGAATCTCGATATCTTGGCCCCCGCGGGTGTGTCGGACTCCCGGATGCGCGGTGTCGAAGCCGTGCAGGCTCACATCGGGTACTTCAAACTCCGTCACGCATCCTGCCGCGGCGCGCGCGTCCATCAGATCGCGGGTGACCTCGGTCTGGCCGTAGACCACCACACACTTGCCGCCGGTGTGGCCGTGCAGATCGATTCGATGGCTCTTCCCGTCGAAGCACAGTTCCACGCCCCCGTGCCGCAAACCTTCCCGGCGCAACCGGCCGTCGGCTGCCGCCTCGGTGAGCGCGGTGACCGTGATTTCCTCCAGCACTCCCGCACGGATCCGCCCGAGAACGTGCTCGCGGCTGCGCAGCTCGAGGACGACATTGTCGATCCCGGAGCGATGCAGCAGCTGGCCGAGGAGGAGGCCGGAGGGGCCGGCGCCGACGATCACCACCTGCGTGCGCATGCTTTCCCCGAGGAGCGTGTCTCGGGAAGAGCCTAAGCGCGGCATGGCCGCGCTGGAATGGACGGACGCGGCCATCGCATGGACAATCCGAGCATTCCCACCCGGTGGAGGCCATGGCCAAGGTTCCGGTCTACGCCCTGTACGGCGAGCCCGATCAGCCCTTCCTGCCCGAGCGGCTGCACAGCGAGTCGATCCCCGAGCGCAGCCGGCTCTACAACTGGGAGATCGGCCTGCATCAGCACGATCTATTCGTGCAGATTCTCCATGTCCGCGGTGGCGGCGGAGAGGCACGCCTCGGGGAGGAGGTGCTGGCCTTGCACCCTCCTTGCGCGATCTGGATTCCGGCGCGGCAGCATCACGGCTTCCGGTTCTCCCCGGACATCGAGGGCGATGTGATCACCGTGGTCGCCCAGCATGCCGAGGGGCTCTTGGGCGAGGCGACACTGCTCGCGC
>JBOHZT010000288.1:0-4526 GCA_050738535.1 Steroidobacteraceae bacterium | reverse complement strand
GAGCGTGACGAGATCGACGTTGCCGGTGCGCTCCCCGTTCCCGAAGAGCGTGCCCTCGACGCGCTCGGCGCCCGCGAGCATCGCGAGCTCCGCCGCGGCGACGGCGGTGCCGCGATCGTTGTGCGGGTGCACGCTCAAGGTGATCGCTTCGCGCCGCGCGACGCGGCGGCCGAACCACTCGATTTGGTCCGCGTAGAGGTTCGGCGTCGCCATCTCGACCGTCGCGGGCAGGTTGAGGATCGCCTTGCGCTCCTGGGTCGGCTGCCAGACCTCCGTCACTGCATTGCAGATCTCGACCGCGAAATCGAGCTCGGTCCCGGTGAAGCTTTCAGGGCTGTACTCGAACCGAAAATCCGTGGCGGGCTGGCGCTGCGCGAGCTCGCGGATGAGCGTCGCGCCGCTCACGGCGATGTCGACGATCCCGGCGCGGTCGAGCCCAAAGACGACCCGGCGCTGCACCTCGGAGGTGGAGTTGTAGAGATGCACGATGGCGCGCCGCGCGCCGCGCAGCGCCTCGAACGTCCGCTCGATCAGCTCCGGCCGGGACTGAGTGAGCACCTGCACCGTGACGTCATCGGGAATGCGGCGCTCCTCGATGAGGAGACGGACGAATTCGAGCTCGGTCTTGGAGGCTGCTGGGAATCCGATCTCGATTTCCTTGAATCCGATCCGCACCAGCGCCTCGAAGAGCTCGAGCTTGCGCGCTGAATCCATGGGCTCGATGAGCGCCTGATTGCCGTCGCGCAGATCGACGCTGCACCAGCGGGGCGGCGTGGTCAGGGTCCGGCCTGGCCACTGACGGTTTGCGAGCTCTATCGGCGCGAAAGCGCGGTACTTCGAGGAGGGCTGTCTCAACATGGGTCGGTCTCTCGTGAGGCGGACGGCGCTTGCAGCTCGGGCCGTGGGCAAAGCCCGGCCGGATCTGGTCCGCGGGTGGATGCGAGCGATGGATTCCGGTCTTGTTGGCGCCGACCGTTGGCGCGTGGGGGTTGAGTGCGCCTAGCGGCGCAGGAGCTGCAGCGCCAGCAGGCGCGGCGCGCGCAGGCCCGGCGAGAGGACGCCGTGCCGCGATGCAAGAGCCGTGAGAGTTAGGCTCGACATGGGGAGTACCCTATCACCGGCAATCGGCGATTGCCAGTGAGCCGGCCCCGGAAATCCCGGAAGTCCTTGGAGCCCCGGGAGCCCGGAGTGCCTGGGGACCCCCAGGGCACCTGCCGCGCGCTGGCGAGGAGGCTCAAGATGGATTTCGGACTCGGCTCGAAACAAGCGCTCATCACCGGCTCGACGGCGGGCATCGGCTTCGCCACCGCGGAGGCGCTGGCGCGGGAAGGAGCCGCCGTCATCGTCAACGGACGCACCGCAGCGAGAGTCGAGGCAGCGTGCGCCGCGCTGCGCAAGCTTCTGCCCGGCGCCTCGATCGAGGGCGTCGCCGCCGACGTGAGCACGGCCGAGGGCTGCGCTCGATTGATCGAGCGCCACGCGAACGTGGACATTCTCGTCAACAACATGGGCATCTTCGAGCCGCGCCGCTTCGAGGACATCGCGGATGCCGACTGGCTGCGCTTCTTCGAGTCCAACGTGCTCTCCGGCGTGCGGCTCGCCCGGCATTATGTCGGCGGCATGCGCACTCGGGGGTGGGGGAGGATCGTGTTCGTCTCGAGCGAGTCCGCCGTGCAGATTCCCGCGGAGATGATCCACTACGGGATGACGAAGACGGCGCAGCTCGCCGTGGCGCGCGGCCTTGCAGAGACGCTCGTCGGCACGCACGTCACGGTGAACAGCGTGTTGCCCGGTCCCACCGCCTCGGAGGGCGTGAGCCGCTTCATCGCGCAGGCCGCGGCAGCGACCGGCAAGCGCGCGCCGGAGCTCGAGCGCGAGTTCTTCGCGACCGCGCGACCGTCGTCCATCATCCAGCGCTTTGCCGCTCCGGCGGAGGTCGCGGCGCTCATCGCCTACGTTTGCAGCGACCAGGCCTCGGCCACGACGGGTGCCGCGCTGCGAGTCGACGGCGGCGTGGTGCGCGCGATCGTCTGACCCGCGCCGGGCGGGGCGTCGCGGCACATCCCGTGCTGCCCCACGATTGCGGCACCGCACGTCGGGGCGCGGCGCGCCGCGATCAACCACGCGATCAACCAGGAGGGCGTCATGGAAGCATTGCAGGGATTGAAAGTCGCGATTCTCGTCGCGGACGGTTTCGAGCAAGTCGAGCTCACCGAGCCGCGACGGGCGCTCCACGAGGCCGGAGCCGAGACCTTCGTCGTTTCCCCCGCCGAGGACGAGGTGCAGGGATGGCGGCATTTCGCGAAAGGCGAGACGGTGAAGGTCGACGTTCCGCTCGATGAGGCCAACCCGGCCGAGTTCGATGCGCTGCTGTTGCCGGGCGGGGTGGCCAATCCAGATCAGCTGCGTACCAACCCCAATGCCGTCGAGTTCGTGCGGGTCTTTTTTGACGAGGGCAAGCCGGTTGCGGCGATCTGTCACGGGCCGTGGACCCTCATCGAGGCGGGCGCCGTCGAGGGGCGGACCGTCACCTCCTGGCCCTCGCTCAAGACGGATCTGTGCAATGCGGGCGCGAGCTGGGTGGACGAGGAGGTGGTCGTCGACCAGGATCTCGTGACCAGTCGCAAGCCGGCCGACATTCCCGCGTTCAACGCACGGATGCTCGAGGTCTTTGCCGCGAGCCGCAGTGTCGGGTCGGCGGCCGACGGCCGTGAAGAGAGCATTCGCGGGCAAGCGCCGCCGTCTGCCTGAGGCGAGGGTCCGCCTGAGGCGGGTGTTCACCTGACCGGCCGGCGTCCGCGCAACTTGCACGCCGGTCGGCGGTCTTCTACATTCGCGCCGCGCGCCCGAGCGGCGCCGAGGAGGCCCCATGGCGGTGATCGATCCGGAAGGTGCGGCACGCAGCGTCGAGGCCGAGATCGTGTACGTCGCGCCCGGTTCGTTCATCAATCGGCGCTTCGTCGCGCCGGGGGTGGAGCACAACACCGGCCGGTACGAGCCGCACCGGGTGAGAATCCGCGACGCACGCCCCATCGCCGATCATTTCAAGCTCGACACCCACGGCTTCGCGCTCGTGCGGCACCGCAGCTCGGTCGCGAATTTCTTCGACAAGGACGAGGTCGAGGCCGTGTATCCCGGCGAGGTCGAGCGGGCCGTGCAGGAGATCACGGGAGCGACGCGTGTCGCGGCGCTCGGATGGATGGCGCGCACCTCGGGCGACCTGTCGAGGTTCGCGCGCCCGCGGTCCGGCTACAATCATCGGGGCGGCGTGCAGCCGCCGGCTGGCGAGGCCCACGTCGACACCGCGCCGGACCGCGCGGACCGCATGGCCGAGGCGACCTATCGGCGCGTGTTCCCGGAAGGCAAGGGTTATTCGCGTTACGTGTTCTCGAGCTTCTGGCGCGCGTTCTCCGATCCGCCGCAGGACATGCCCCTCGCGGTCTGCGATGCGCGCAGCGTCCGGCCTGACGAGGGCACCACCAACACCATGTTCGTGGTCGATGCGCTGCCCGATGAAGCGGCGATGCTCGGGGAGATGCCGAACGAGGACACCGTCCCGGGCGCCGCGATCTTCCACTACAACCCCGCGCACCGCTGGTGGTACTTCTCGAGCATGACGCGCGACGAGGCGCTCATCGTCAAGTTCCACGACTCCGACCGCAGCCGCGCGCTGCGTACGCCGCACACCGCCTTCCATGATCCGAGCTTCCCGGACGCGAAGGAGCGCTGCAGCATCGAGTTCCGGACCATCGCCTACTTCGAATAGCGCTCTCTCCTTCGGCTAGCGCCGCCGGCTGCGCGGTCGCGGCGCTTGCTGCCGGTCGCGGTGCCGGGGCTGGAACTCCGGCCGGCGTGGCGCTGCCCAACGATCAGCGGCCGCCAGCGCGGCCGGGCAAGCGCCGTTGAGCGAGCAGCGGCAAGGGGCAGCGATGCAGGATCTCGAGGGGAAGGTCGCCTTCATCACGGGCGGGGGCTCGGGCGTCGCGCTCGGGCAGGCGAAGGTGCTCGCCGGCGAGGCGGGCATGAAGGTGGTGATCGCGGACGTGCGGCGGGACCACCTCGACGAGGCGATGGCCTACTTCTCCGCGAAAGCTCTGCCGGTCCATCCGATCGAGCTCGACATCACGGACCGCAAGGCGTACGTGCGCGCGGCCGACGAGGCGGAGCGGGTATTCGGGCCCGTCGAGCTGCTCTGCAACACGGCGGGTGTCAGCCAGTTTGGCCCGGTCGAGAAGGCGACCTACGACGACTGGGACTGGCAGATCGACGTCAACTTGAAGGGCATGGTGAACGGCGTCCAGGCCTTCATGCCGCGCATGATCGAGCGCGGCAAGGGCGGCCACATCGTCAACACCGCATCCATGTCGGGATTCGTCGCGCTCCCGAACACGGCTATCTGCTGCACCACCAAGTACGCGGCGCGCGGCCTCTCGGAATCGCTGCGCATCGAGCTCGAGAAGTACCACATCGGCGTCTCGCTGCTGTGCCCCGGCGGGGTCAATACCAACATCCACGAGTCGGTGCTC
>JBOHZT010000287.1:0-4541 GCA_050738535.1 Steroidobacteraceae bacterium | reverse complement strand
TCATGTCCTTCCAGGATTTGCCGTTCAAGCGCATGCCGCGAAAGCTCACGGTATCGGGGATCTTGCTCACCATCGCCTGGACGTAGTGGCTGTCGTCCACCGGCACGACCCAGGAGATGCCGGAGGAGGATCCGGGTTTCAGCTGCACGTCGGGGACACTCATGATGTTGGGCAGCAGCCAGGAGGAGATGCGATCGACCTCCTGCCCATCCTCGAGCCGGCGGATGGCCGAGTAGCACACCCCGTGGTCGGCAAAGAAGAAATCGCATTTCGGCATGAGCGCGAACTTGGGATGGAACTGCACCACGCTGAACGTGGAGTGCAGCACCTGGACGTGGAACGGGTCCATCACGTTGTCGTTCATGTGGATCCAGCTGTACGGGACGACGCCGAGCGTCTCGTCGCCCGTCGAGCCGAAGCCGCCGTAGCTCCACCAGAACCGCTCGCCCTTCCCGAGGTTCTCGAGGATGTCGTAGCGAGGCAGCACCGGCCGCTTCTCGGGCGGCCCGAGGTAGGCGAACACGAATCCGTACCGCTCCTCGACGGGATACCAAGGCTGACGCGTGGCGTCCCGGTGTCGCCCACCCTCCGGCTCGCAAGGCTGATCGAGGCAGTGGCCTTGCGTATCGAAGAGCCAGCCGTGGTAGCAGCAGCGGATGCCGCGGTCCTCGGTACGGCCGTAGACGAGCGAAGTGCCGCGGTGCATGCAGCGCGGATAGAGCAGTCCCGGACGCCCCGAGCGGTCGCGGAAGAGCACCAAGTCCTCCCCGAGGATGCGCACGGGAACGGGGAGGTCTTTCAGCTTCGCGGAGAGCCCGACGGGATGCCAGTAGCGGCGCATGAGCTCGCCCATCGGCTTGCCGGGCCCCACCTCGGTGAGCAGCGCGCTCGGGCGCTGAGGCGCCCGACCGTAGGCACAGCCGACATGGGAGGTATCACTGGGCTCGGAATCGCTCATGGCTCACCTTCCGGCGCTCGAGGTGGAGTTATGGGAGATTGAACCGCGATTCGATGCCGATGGCAACCGCTCGGCTCGAGTGAGGTAGGCATTGCCGCGGCGCTTCCGTCGTGCCATAAGAGGAGATTGCAAGGAGGTTCCCATGTGCCCGGGAACCGTGGACCAGTATCGAGGAGTCTAGCCATGAACGCCGTCATCAAGCCCGAGCTGCAAGCGCGTACCGCGGGATTTCTCGCGCAGACCCACAAGCTTTTCATCAACAACGAGTGGGTCGACCCGGAGGCAGGCGGGACTATCGACGTCATCAATCCCGCGACCGGCAAGAGCTTCGCGAAAGCGGCGGCAGGCGGCGCTGCCGACATCGACAAGGCGGTACGGGCGGCGCGCGCCGCGTTCGAGACGGGTCCCTGGCCGGCCATGCCGCCCGTTGAGCGGGCGCGGCTCATCTGGAAGCTGGCCGATGCGGTCGAGGCCGCCGCCGACGAGATCGCCTACATCCTGAGCCTCGACAACGGCATGCCCATGGCGATGGCGAAATTCGGCGGCGCGCTCGGCACGGCGCGGAACCTGCGCTATCTCGCCGGCTGGTGCGGCAAGATCGACGGGGCCGTACCCACCTGCTCGGAGCCGAACAAGCTCGCCTACACGCTCAAGGAGCCGGTGGGCGTCGTGGGGGCCATCACGCCCTGGAATTTCCCCTTCGCCATGGAGGCCGACAAGGTCGGGCAGGCCATGGCGGCCGGGTGCACGCTCGTCCTGAAGCCCGCCGAGCTCACCCCGCTCGGCGCGATCCTCCTCGGGCGGCTCGTTCAAGAGGCGGGCATTCCTCCCGGGGTCGTCAACATCGTCACGGGATACGGCGACCCTGCCGGTAAAGCGCTCGTCGAGCATCCCGACGTGGACAAGATCGCCTTCACGGGATCCACGGTGACCGGCAAGTGGATCGTGCAGGCCGCATCCGCGACGCTGAAGCGCGTCACGCTCGAGCTCGGCGGCAAGTCGCCGACGTTCATCTTCCCCGATGCGGATCTCGAGCGAGCGATTCCGGGCGCGGCCATGTCGATCTTCGCGAACGCCGGACAGATCTGCGTGGCCGGCTCGCGCCTGTATGTCCATAAGAAGGTGTTCGACAAGGTCGTCGAGGGCGTCACCGGGATGGCGCAGCACCTGAAGGTCGGCTCCGGGCTCGATCCCGAGACTCAGATGGGGCCGCTCATCTCCGAGCGTCAACTGAACCGCGTGACGGGATACATCGAGTCCGGGAAGTCCGAGGGCGCCGAGATCGTCGTGGGCGGCGAGCGGCGGGGCAAGGAGGGCTACTTCCTGACCCCGACGGTGCTCGCGCAGACCCAGCGCAGCATGAAGGTGATGCGGGAGGAGATCTTCGGGCCGGTCGTGTGCGCGATGCCCATGGACGACGAGGACCTCGACCGCATCGCGAAGGTGGCGAACGACACCACTTACGGCCTCTCGGCTTACATCTGGAGCCGCGACGTGAGCGTCGTCCACAAGCTCGCGCGCAAGATCAAGGCCGGCACCGTCCAGGTGAACGGCGGCGTCGGGCTCGACCCTGCCGTGCCCTTCGGCGGCTACAAGCAATCCGGCTGGGGCCGTGAGCGCGGGCGCGACGGCGTCGAGAGCTTGATGGAGACCAAGGCCATCGGCATCTCGCTGTAGCCGCGGTCGCACCGATGACGAGCGCCGGTTTCATCGGCATCGGCCACATGGGGTGGCCGATGGCTGCGAACCTCGTGAAGAGCGGCCGGTGCGCCGTCACCGTTTACGACCAGGACGGCGAGCGGGCGGCGCGCTTCGCGGCCGAGCACGGCTGCGCGGCAGCTCGTACGCTCGCGGACCTCGCCTCCTGCGATGCGATCATCACGATGCTGCCGACCGGACATGACGTTCGCGAGGTGCTCATCGGGAAGGGCGCAGGGGGCGGGTCGAGCGGCGAGCCGGCCGGACGCGACGGCGCGCAAGCCGGTCTGGCGGCGTTGCTGCGCCCGGGAGCGCTCGTCATCGACATGAGCTCCTCGGATCCGGTCGGCACCCGGGAGCTCGGCAAGGCGCTCGCCGAGCGCGGGCTCGCGTTCATGGATGCGCCCGTCTCGGGGGCGGTGCCGCGCGCCCGCTCGGGCACGCTCGCCATCATGATCGGCTGCAGCGATCCGGCGCTCGTCCGGCGCGCGACGCCGCTGCTCTCGGCGCTGGGGGAGCGGCTGTTCGAGGTGGGGCCGCTCGGCGCGGGCCACGCGATGAAAGCGCTCAACAACATGGTTGCCGCGGCGGGCTATGCGGCCGCTGCGGAGGCGCTGCTCATCGGCCAGCGTTTCGGCCTCGAGGCGCTGACGATGCTCGAGGTGCTCAATGCCTCGACGGGGCGCAACTTCATCACGGAAGCCGTCATGAAGGAGCATGTGATCGAGGGCAAGTACGCGACGGGGTTCTCGCTCGGGCTGCTCGCGAAGGATGTGGGGATCGCCGCGGATCTCAGCGCTGCCGTGGGGCTCGACGCCGCGCTCACTCGGACCGTGAGCGAGCGCTGGTCGCTCGCGCGCGACCGGCTGGGGGCCGGGCGCGACAACTCGGAGGCGATTCTCGCCTGGGACGAGGATCTTCCGGGGCGGAAGTGACGCTCAGGGGCCCGGGGGTGGGTGCCCGGGCGCCACGCTGAGGTCGCGGGCCATTTGGATCGCGTCCTCGAGGCGCTGGTAGTACCCGGTCACGCGTCCGGTGTCGTGATAGCCGCGACCCTCGTAGAAGGCGTGGGCGCCGGCATTCGAGGCGCGCAGCTCCAGCTGGATCACGAACGTCCCGGCGACGACGGCGGTCTGCTCGAGCCAGGCGAGCAGGGCGCCGCCGAGCCCGCGCCGCTGGGATGTCGGCTCCACCGCAAGCAGGTTGAGATGGGCCGTGCTGTCGCCGAACTGCATGATGGCGAAGCCGGCGAGGCCGCCAGGGCCCCTGGCGGCGAGCACGACGCTTTCCTCGTGATGGATGTGCCGGGCCACACGCTCGGCGGGCCACGAGGGGGCGAGGCCGGCCTCGATCAGGCGCGCGGACATGGCCGAGATGAGCGGCGCATCGGCCGTGCGGGCGAGCTCGAGACGGGGATCGACCGTATCCATCGCCGGAAGCCTCCCCTCACGGCGGTCCGGCGTCAACTCGGATAGAATGCGGCCGGATGCAAACTACCACAGCGGACTCGCCGCGAGGTCCCGGAAAGGCGCAGGCCCTGCCCGAGGTCAGCATCGTCGTTCCGGTGTACAACGAGGAGGCCTCGCTTCCGGCGCTGTTCACGAGGCTCTACGGTGCGCTCGACCGGCTCGGGACCTCCTACGAGTGCATCTTTATCGACGACGGCAGCCGCGATCGCTCCGCCGCGCTGCTGCGCGCGCAGCAGCAGGCGCGGCCCGCCGTCACGCGCGTGATCTTGCTGCACCGCAATTTCGGTCAGCATGCCGCGATCCTCGCGGGGTTCGAGTACGCGGCCGGCGCCGTCATCATCACCCTCGACGCCGATCTGCAGAACCCGCCGGAGGAGATTCCGCGGCTCCTCGAGGCGGCCCGGGCGGGCCACGAC
>JBOHZT010000286.1:0-4588 GCA_050738535.1 Steroidobacteraceae bacterium | reverse complement strand
GCCCATCGGCCTGCCCCTCGCGCGGTCGCGCCGGCGAGTCGCCGTGCACGCTGGGCAGGTCGAGGGTTCGGGCGGCGAGTCCGCGCCGCTCGAGATGGGGCGTCAGCCGCTCCCAGCACCACGCCCCGTGCCACGCGCCATGCACCAGAACGAGCGTCGTCCGCGCGGAATCGATCAACCCGCCAGCCCTTCGGGGACGGGCGGATGAATGAAGCGCCAGGGATCGGACTCGGATCCCCGCGGCACCCGAATCTCGATGAGCGCGGGACCGCCGTCGCCGAGCGCTTGCTCGAGCGCCTTGCGCAAGCCCTGCGGGGAGTCGACCCGCGCGCCCCGCACGCCGAAGGATTCGGCGAGCTTCATGAAGTCGGGATTGACGAGATCCGAGCCGAGAAGCCGGCCGCCGAAGCTCTCCTGCTGATCGCGGCGCACGTTGCCGAAGGATTCGTTGTTGAAGACGAGCGCGACGACGCCGATGCCGTACTGGGCCGCGGTCGCGAGCTCCTGCACGCCGAACATGAATCCGCCATCGCCGCAGATCGCGACGACCGGCCGGTCGGGGTGCGCGACCTTCGCGCCGAGCGCCGTGGCATAGCCCGCGCCGAGGGTCCCTTGGTATCCCGATCCGATGAACGTCCGGGGCTCGTACACCGGGAACGCGTACCAGGAGGCAAAGCCGACCTGGGAGATTTCGTCGGTCACGATGCCGCTCGGGGGCAGCACCTCGCGCAACACACCGAGGTAGGCGACCTGCGGCTGGATCGCGCGGACTTCGGGCGCCGCAGCCGCGCGCGCATGCGCGATCTCGCCGCGCCACGCCGAGCGCGAGCGGCCGCGCTTGCGCACCTCGGTGAGCAGCGCGCGTGTGCCCTCGGCGGCATCGGCGACCACTGCCGCATCGGGCGTGAAGCGGCGCATCTCGGCCGGATCGATGTCGATGCGGATGGACGCGAGGCCGGACGGACGAAACGGCCAGCGCCAGAACGGGACCTCGAGCCGCGTGCCGATCCCGATCATGAGATCCGTGCGCGGCCAGAGCCGGTACGCCTCGGCGATCGTGAGCCCGAGCTCATGCGCATTGCTGACGATGCCGCGGCCGCTGCGGAACGCGACGACGGGCGCGTCGATCCGCTCGGCGAGCTCGAGCACCTCCGCGCCTGCTTCGAGCGCGCCGCCGCCGACGAAAATCATGGGCGCGCGGCTGCGCTCGACGAGGCGAACCGCCTGCTCGACGCGCTCCGGATCCGGCGCAGGGGGTACGAGCGGCGCGAGCGGCGCACAGGGTGCGACCTCGGCCGCTTGGGTGAACACGTCCCAGGGCATCTCGACGGCGGCCGGCCCGCGGCGCCCGGAGAGCATCTGCTGGAAGGCGCGAGCGATGAGCGGCGGCGCTAGCGCCGGATGCTCGATTCGCTCCGCGGACCTCGTGAAGCTGCGCAGCGTCGTGAGCTGATCGGGCATCTCGTGCAGGTGGCCGCGCCCCTTGTCGAGGAATGCGAGCGGCACTTGGCCCGTGAGGCAGAGCACCGGCTGATTGCAGCCGTACGCCATCAGGAGCCCCGCACCGGCGTTGAGCACTCCCGGACCCGGCACGACGGCGCACACGGCGGGCCGCCCGCTCGCGCGCGCGTACCCGAAAGCCATCGTGCTGCACGCCTGCTCGTGCCGGGCACCCACCACCGTGAGGCGCGGCGCGGCGCGCTGGAACGCATCGAAGAGGCCGTAGATCTGCGCGCCCGGCAGCCCGAAGACGGTATCGATGCGATGCGCCAGCAGGCTCTCGACGATCGCCTCCCCGCCCGTGAGTCTCGACAGGGTTCCGCGACTCATGTCGCGCTCATGCTTTGCTCAGGTCGGCGCGCGCCCGCCAACGGATGACTGGCGCACCCAGCGGGGCAGCGAGCGGGAGCGGCATTTCCTTCGCGGTCGGAAAGCCGGCGAGCAGATCCGGTGTAGTCATCGAGGGTCCTCGGAGCTGTGCGTGCACGTGAAAGCGTCGATCCGCGGACGGGCCGCCCCCACCCGTGACCCGAGGTCTCGCAGGGAGCTGCAGCCGTCTAGGCGGTGGACCTCCCATGATACCCTCGATCGCCCTCCCAGCCGCGCCCGCGCTGGGCCCACACCGCGATCCTGTCGCGATTTCCCGGCAGTCACTCAGCGAGCTGTACACGAAACGCCGCCTATTCTAGAGCTTGTAAATGGGTGCATCTGTCGAAGACACGGTGCTGCCGATGCTGCGGGCCATCCAGGCCGAGCAGGTTGCCGCCAGAGAGCGCGATCGTGAGATGATCACGCGGCTGGCGAATATCGAGAGCGCAATGGCGACCTTGCGCCGCGAGACTGCGGACCTATACGCAGAAGTCGTTACGCTGAACAAGCGTGCCGATCGGATCCACGAGCGCCTGGAGCGCATCGAGCGCCGGCTCGACATCGTCGAGGCGGACTGACCCATCCCCTGCGGGAATCGCGCTGCCGTACCGGCATTGCGCAACCGCCGTCGCGCAACTTCCGTCGCGACGCCCCCACCCGCGGCATGCTGGACCCGAGCGAGCGTCAGCCGCCGTCGTGGCGGTCGTCGCTCCTATCATGACCGTGATCACTCTCGTGCCCGCGCCCGCGATCTGCGTCCCGGCCTTGGTCGTGGTGATCGGCGCGATCGTGATCGTGTCCCCGGCCTCGGTCGTACGCGTGATCGTCCCGGTGCTCGTGGCTGCGACCCTGATCATGGTGATGCACCCGGGGCGGCGGCACGTAGCCCGGCGCGTACTCCGCGGTTCTCACGAAATAGACCGGCCGATCGCACGCATGATAGATGTGGCAGTACCTGCGCCAGTGGCGCGCGTGCTCGGGCGGCACATGGAGATAGATCGGCGCGAGCCGGACGGCCCCAGCGGGCGCCGCGATGATCATGGGCTGCGCGTACACGAGCGCGGGGCGCGGGCCGTTGCCGAGGTGAACCTCACCGTAGACGCCAGGCGCCAGACTTCCCGAGATCGTCACGCCGACATGGAGCCCGCCGGCATGGGCGAGCGCCGCCGCCGAGCCGAGCAAGGCGGAGGCGGCAATCACAAACGCACGGGACCGCATGGACGCTCCTTTGAGCATTTGAGAGGACGGGAGGCACGCCTACTCGCCGCCGGGGAGCGTGATTGTGATGCCGGTTGGGTCTCGCGGCAGTTCAGCCCATGGAAGCTCGTCGTGTCGCAAGTTGCCGACGAGGGTGCCGCACGTTCGCGTGCACCGCACGTCCTTCGCGCAACGCCTCAGTGTTAGAAGACGATCGCGCGCACGACCCCGGCGAGCGCGCCGAGAATGAGGACGATGTTCGCGAGGAACGAAAGTCCCGCGCCCGGCCCGCGCTTCTCCGGCGCGCGCACGTAGGAGATCGCGTAGACGATCCTCGCGAGGATGAACACCGCGCCGATGATCGCAGCCCACAGCGCGCTCAAATACGCACCGAAGAGCCACGCCGCCGGAACGAACAAGATGAGCTGCTCGAGCGAGTTCTGGTGCACCCGGAAATAGCGGTCGAACGTCGCGTTGCCCGTCACCGCCGGAGCGGCGATGCCATGACGGACGCGAGCCCGCCCCACCAAGACGGAGAACACGAAGCACTCGAGCACCGCAAGCAGGATGACTCCGGCAACCCAGTTCATGGCGCCCTCTCTTTGGCCGCTAACCGCTTCGAGACATCGCGCGGGGCACGCGCCTCGTTCCGACGCGCTCGCGCACGGAGGCGTCGAGCCAGTGGTGGGCCATCCGAGACTCGAACTCGGAACCAACGGATTAAGAGTCCGCTGCTCTACCAATTGAGCTAATGGCCCGCTCGACACAATCACCGCGCGCGCAGCACCGAGCTGGGGTGGACGATGGGATTCGAACCCACGACAGCCGGGACCACAACCCGGGGCTCTACCAACTGAGCTACGTCCACCGTCGACACTCGATCGCCTCTGGCGCGCCCGGCAGGACTCGAACCTGCGACCCTCGGCTTAGAAGGCCGATGCTCTATCCGGCTGAGCTACGGGCGCGACCTCAAGAAGCCTCGAAGCCTCCGCGGCCGTGGTCGGGGCAGAGGGATTTGAACCCCCGACCCTCTGCTCCCAAAGCAGATGCGCTACCAGACTGCGCCATGCCCCGCCCAAATCGACGCGCGACGCCCAGCCGGACTCGCTCCACGGGGGCGCGAATGATACGTAACCGGCTCCCGGAGCGTCAATTCAACGGACGAGCCGCGCGCAGCGCCCCCCCGCGCTCAAGGATAAAGCGGCGCGATGCTCGCGGACCGGTCGCTCGGATCCCGCTTGCGCGGCGGCAGCTTCTCGAGCGCCGCAGCGAGGGGCGCCCCCTGCCACGGCTCGGCCGCGTAACAGGCTCGATCGAGCTCGCGGAGTAGGTCCGCCAGGCGGGCGTCCTCGATCTGTCTCGCGAGCGCATTGAGCCCCGGCGGTGGCGGCGGCGGCCACTCCGCGGCGATCCACTCGAGCAGCTGGCGCCGGGCATGCGCCGCCTCATTGCGCGCACAGGCGGCCCGAAACGCCGCGCGAGCACCCGCGCCGGCTCTCGAGCTCGCAGCCCCGGCCCGGGC
>JBOHZT010000285.1:0-4672 GCA_050738535.1 Steroidobacteraceae bacterium | reverse complement strand
CAGCACATCGAGCAGCCGCTTGGTCTCCATTGCATACCGATCGATCGCGTACTCGATCTTGATGGGCGCGTAGTTGTAGAAATGGCCGAACCCGCCGCCGACGTAGGGCGCGCTGCCCATCTGCCAGAAGAGCCAGGACAGGCACTCCGCCCGTGTCGCCGGCTCGGTCGGCAGGAGCGCCCCGAACTTCTCGGCGAGGTACAGCAGGATCGCGCCGGACTCGAACACACGGATCGGTTTGGGGCCGCTGCGGTCGACGAGCCCGGGGATTTTCGAATTCGGATTCACCGCGACGAAGCCGCTGCCGAACTGGTCTCCCTTGCCGATGTCGATGAGCCAGGCGTCGTACTCGGCGCCCTTGTGGCCGAGCGCCAGCAGCTCCTCCAGCATGATGGTGGCTTTCTGACCGTTCGGCGTGCCGAGCGAATAGAGCTGTAACGGATGCCGGCCGACCGGCAGCTCCTTCTCGTGCGTCGGTCCCGCGACCGGCCGGTTGATGTTCGCGAATTGCCCACCGCTCGGCTTGTTCCAGGTCCAGACCTTCGGGGGGGTGTAATCGGGCGTCTGTGTCATCGAAGTGCTCCTCTTGGGCGTGCATTATCGCACTGCCGCGACGTCCCGGAAGCGCTCGCCCGGCGCCCGCTGCGGCACCGGGCGAGCGCGCCAAGTCGCGGGGGCGCCGCCTACACCATGCCCCGCGCGAGCGGCACCAGGGAGAGCACGAGCAAGCCGCCGATCACGATCTCCAGGATCACGAGCGCGACGCACTGGAACGTCGTCCACTCGATCGCGGCCTTGAGGATGTGGCTGTTGGCCGCGACCATCCACACGACGACGACCGTGTAGCCGATCACGAGCGGCAGCTGGTAGGCCGCGACGGTGCCGAACCGCGCGACGAGCCACTCGACGCCGATCGTGAGCGGCGCGAGCACCGCGCGATAGCCGAACACCGCCGTCGTCGTCTGCAGGACCCTCTCCCGCCGGTGCAGCAGGTTGAGCAGCGCGGTGTACCACACGAGCGTGAAGAGCACGTCGATGGCGACGACCACGAGCCACGGATCGTTGGGGGTGGGAAGCGCCCAATAGAGGATGGCGTTGACCCCGAAGTAGGCGGCGACCGTCAGGACCAGAAGCAGCCGCGACGCCGGCACGTCCTGCGGGCCCCGCCGCAGCAAGGCGATCTCGGCGTACAGCCGCGCGAGCGCGGTCATGCCGGGACGGTGGCGCGAGAAGTAGCGCTCGGAGTCTTCCGGGACTCACGGATGACGATTACCATGGCCGCGGATTATAGGGACCCCCCGCGAGCCGCGTTGCAAACCCTCATCACGAATCACGAGCCGCTCCTCGAGCTCGCCGCGGAGCTGCAAGGCGCGCGCGCGATCGCGCTCGATACGGAGTTTCTGCGCGAGCGCACCTATCGCGCGGAGCTGTGTCTGCTGCAGATCGCCACTGCGGACCAGGCCGTGTGCGTCGATCCGCTCGCGCTCGCGAGTCTCGACCCGCTCGCCCCGGCGCTCGCGCCGGCATCGCAGTCGCACTCGACGCCGCTCAAAGTCATGCACGCCTCGCGGCAGGACATCGAGGTGCTCCTGCCCGCGGTGGGACTCGTGCGCCCGGTCTTCGACACCCAGATCGCGGCGGCGCTCGCGGGCTTCCCCGCCCAGATCGGCTACGGCGAGCTCGTTCGGCGGATTCTTGGCGTGGAGCTCGCCAAGGCGCACACGCGGGCGGACTGGTCGGCAAGGCCCCTCTCGGACGACAAAATCGCGTACGCGCTCGACGACGTGCGCTATCTCGTGCCGCTCCAGGAGCACCTGACGGCCGAGCTCGAGCGCATGGGCCGCAGCGCCTGGCTGGCCGAGGAGCTCGCAGCCCTCGCCGATGCGCGCGAGTACACGGTCGAGCCGCGGGACGCATGGCGGCGCCTCAAGGGCCTCGCGGCGCTCGACGCCGACCGCGCCCGGCTCGCCCGCGAGATCGCCGCCTGGCGCGAGCAGCGCGCGAGCGAGCGCAATCGGCCCCGCGGCTGGATCCTCGAGGACGCGGTGCTGCGGGAGATCATCCTCGCCGCACCACGCTCGGCGGCCGAGCTCGCCGCGATCCCCGGCATGCCCTCGGCCGTCGCCAAGCATTGCGGCGGAGAGATCCTGGAGCGGATTCGGGCGGCGGACTTGCCGGAGGCGCTCCCACCCCTCAATCTGCGCAGGAATTCCGACCCTCGCAAGCTCGACGTGCTGAAGAGGCTCGCTCAGATCCATCGGTCCATCGCTGCCGACCTCGCGCTCTCGCCCGAGGTGCTCGCCACGCGCCGGGATCTCGAGCAGCTCGCCGGCGGGCGCGAGGACAACCCCCTGCTGCAGGGCTGGCGGCGGGCGATCATCGGCGAGCGGCTGCTCGCCGCGCTCTGAGGACGAGAGGTGCGCGATGCCCAGTGAGATCGAAACCGAGCTCGAGCAGCGCCTGTCCGCGGAGCGTACGAGGCGCGCGGAGGCCGAGCGTGCAAGCCGCCTCAAGGACGAGTTCCTCTCGACCCTCGGCCACGAGCTGCGCGCGCCGCTCAATGCCATTCTCGGCTGGGCGCGGCTGCTCGAGTCCGGTCGGCTCGCCCAGGACGAAATCCGCCGCGGAGGCGAGACGATCGCCCGCAACGTGCGCGCCCTCGCGCAGCTCGTCGACGACCTCCTCGACCTCTCGGGCATGGTGAGCGGGAAGATTCGTCTCGATGCGGAGGAGACGGACATCGGCGAGATCGTCGAGGCGGCGATCGATACGCTGCAGGGCACCGCCGACGCCAAGGGCGTGAGCCTGCGCAAGAGCGTCCCCGGAACCTCGAGCCTCGTGTTCGGCGATCCGCATCGACTGCAGCAGATCGTCTGGAACATGCTGAGCAACGCCATCAAATTCACCCCGCGCAACGGCATCGTCACCGTGACGCTCGCGCTCGCGCAGGACTGCTGGGAGGTGCGCATCGCGGACACCGGGATCGGGCTCGCCCCGGAGCGGCTCCCGATCGTCTTCGACCCCTTCCGCCAGACCGATGCCGGGAGCCGCCGCGAGTACCCGGGCCTCGGGCTCGGCCTCGCCATCTCGAAGCAGATTGCGGAGCTGCACGGCGGGCGGGTGTGGGCGGAAAGCGCGGGCGAGGGCCGGGGGGCAACCTTTCACGTGCTGCTGCCCCGGGTCGCCCCCCGGGAGCCGGCCGCGAGCGCGGTTTCCCGCCAGCGCGAGCCGGGCCATCTCGATCTGCGCGGCGTGCGCGTGCTGGTGGTCGACGACGAGGCCGATACGCTCGAGCTGACCCGGCGCGTGCTCGGCAGCTACCGCGCGCTCGTGCTCACCGCCACCTCCGCGGACGCGGCGCTCACGGTGCTCGATGGCTTCCAGGCCGACGTGCTGATCTCGGATCTCGCGATGCCCGGCCGCGACGGCTACGAACTCATCCGCTCGGTCCGCCGCAATCTCGGCCCCGAGGAGTTGCCGGCCGCCGCACTCACGGCGTTCGCGCGGCCGGAGGATGCCGTGCGGGCCCACGACGCCGGATTCCAGATGCACCTCGCGAAGCCGGTGGAGCCGGAGGAGCTGGTTCGCATCGTGGCCCACCTCGCCGGGCGCTGAACCGCCCGGCCGGGGGAGATCAGGCGCGCTGGGGCGCCCGGCTCAGGACATCCTCGAGCACGGCCGTGAGCCGCGCCGTGACCACGTCGACCTCGCCTTCGGCCGAGATCGTCCGCAGCAGCCCCTGCGCGGCATAGAAGTCCGCGAGCGGGCGGGTCTTCTCCTCGTATACCTTGAGCCGCTCCGCGACGGTGGACTCGTTGTCGTCCGGCCGCTGGAAGAGCTCGTGCGGGCCGCCGGTGCGCGGGCAGTTCTCCCCGGCGGGAGGCGGCGAGGTGAAGACGTTGAAGACACGCCCGCAATTGCGGCAGGTCCTGCGGCCCGCGATCCGGCGCGCGAGCTCGGCGGCATTGACCTCCATCACCACCACGGCGTCGAGCGGCTGCCCGAGCTGCGCCAGCAGATCGTCGAGCGCCTGCGCCTGCACGAGGTTGCGCGGAAAGCCGTCGAGGACGAACCCGCGCCCGGCGTCCGGCTCGGCGAGCCGCTCACGGATCATCCCCAGAACGATCTCGTCAGTCACGAGCTGTCCGGCATCCATCGCCGCCTTGGCGGCGCGCCCCAGGTCCGTCCCCTTCGCGACGGCAGCTCGCAGCAGGTCTCCGGTGGATACCTGAGGAATGTGACAGCGCTCGATGAGGCGCTGGGACTGAGTGCCCTTGCCGGAGCCCGGCGCACCCAAAAGTATGATTCGCATGTAGACGACCGACGACCTGAGCCCCTCGAGGCGGGCGTCACGTTACCGGCCGCGTGCAGGGAGGTCAATGAACCCGATTTTGGCTATCCTCGCCTCCCCTGCCGCCACCTCCGCCCCGCCATGGCCCAGAAATCGCGCTCCTTACGTCCGACCGCCCCGCGGAATGCCTTCTACGCGCAGTCCGGGGGGGTCACGGCCGTCATCAACGCCTCCGCCTGCGGAGTGATCGAGGCCGCGGCGCGCCAGCCGCGCCACATCCGCAAGCTCTACGCCGGCCGCAACGGCATCCTGGGCGCACTCGAGGAGGACCTGATCGACGTGAGCCGGGAGCTCCCCGCGACGATTCGGGGGCTCAGGTAC
>JBOHZT010000284.1:0-4729 GCA_050738535.1 Steroidobacteraceae bacterium | reverse complement strand
GCTGTCGGCCGCTTCGATCGTTTTCGTCGTCCTCTTCGTGCTGGCTCCGCTGCGTTTCTCGCGGATCGGGCGCGAGGCGGGCGCGGCCGCCGCCCCACTGCTCGGCTACTTCGCCTGCCTCGGCGCCGGATTCATCGCGCTCGAGCTGGTGTTCATCCAGAAGTTCATGAACGTCATCGGCAGTCCGCTCTATACCTACTCGACGGTCATCTTCACGATGCTCGCGGGGGCGGGGATCGGCAGCGCCGCCTCCGAGCGGCTCGGCATCTCGCCGCGGCGCCGCTGGGCGCAGCCGTTCGCCGCGGTGATCGTGCTCGGACTAGCGCTCGTCCTGTGCTATCCGTGGATCGCGCGCCTCGCGCTCGCGCTGCCCCTCGCGGGACGTGTGGCGCTCACCGGGGGGCTCATCCTGCCAATCGGCTTTTTTCTCGGCATGCCCTTCCCGCTCGGGGTGCTCGCGATCGAGGGACAGCCGCGCGGCGCGGTCGCGTGGGCGTGGGGAATGAACGGCCTGTTCACGGTCGTCGGGAGTCTCCTGAGCGTCGTGCTCTCGCGGGAGGCCGGCTTCGATGCGACGATCGTCGCGGCGCTCGCCTGCTACGCGGGCGCGCTCGCAGTCTTCAGGAGAATGCGCGACCGGGTGGTCGTCCCGGCCGAGGCGGCACGCGTCTCCTCCGAGTGCGCCATCCCTGAGCGCACCTCCCCCGGCCGCGCTGCCGCTGGAAGCCCACCGGGCCGTGCGGCGCCAGCCAGCGATTAGGCGAGCCAGGCGGCGCCGCGGACCCCACTCGAATCGCCGTGGACTGCGGGGACGATCGGCGTATCGAAGGTATCGGAGAACGTGTAGCGGCTCAGCCGGCCCGGAAGCTCCCGGTAGAGCTCGGCGATGTTGGAGAGGCCGCCACCGAGCACGATGACCTCGGGGTCCAGCACGTTGATCACGGTCGCGAGTCCCCGGGCGAGTCGGTCGAGATAGGCCGTCAAGCAAGCCCGTGCCGGCGCGCTGCCGTCCCGAGCGGCTCCGACGATGTCCTCGGCCGAGGACCGTACGCCGGTGCGTGCCTCGAAATCGCGTGCGAGGCCCGGCCCGGACAGGAACGTCTCGATGCAGCCTCGCCGGCCGCAGTAACACGGAGGGCCCGGCAACTCCTCCGCGCTGGGCCAGGGAAGCGGGTTATGGCCCCACTCGCCGGCGATACGGTTGCGGCCGTGCAGAATGTGGCGGTCGACGATCAGCCCGCCGCCCACGCCGGTGCCGAGAATGACGCCGAGCACGACCCTCGCCTGCGCGCCCGCGCCGTCCACCGCCTCGGAGAGCGCGAAGCAATTGGCGTCGTTCTCCAGGCGTACGTCGCGGCCGAGCCGCTCGGCCAGATCGAGGTCGGGTCGCCGGCCGTTCAGGGCTACGGTATTGGAATTCTTGAGCCGTCCGCTGCCTTGGGAGACGGCGCCGGGCGTCGCCATCCCGAGGCGGCCTCGCCGGCCGGCGCTGGCCTCGGCCTCCGCCACCAACCGGCACAGCGTGTCGAGGATTGCAGCATAGTCGTCGGCGGGAGTCGGCTTTCTGCGGCGGAACAGCGTCTCGCCGCTTGAATCGAGCGCGATCACCTCGGATTTCGTGCCGCCGAGGTCGATGCCGATGCGGACAGGCGTGGGTTCGCTCGCGAGGCGCGCCATACGGGTAGCTCGATCAGGCGGATATCGCCCAGCGCAGGAGCGTTGCGAGATTGGGCGGCTTGCCATGCAACAGCAGGGCGATCCGGAAGATCTTGGCCGCGAACCACACGGCGGCGGCGACCGTCGCGATCCCGACGGCGACCGACACTGCCACCTCCCAGGGCGGAGGCGGCGCGCTCGACGCGACGCGCACCATCATCACGAAGGGGCTGACGATCGGAGTGAAGCTCAACGCGACGGCGAGCTTCGAGCTGGGACTCATCGAGAGCGGGAAGACGAGCACCCAGATGGCCGAGATGAGCAACATGAACGGCATGAGCAACGATTGCGCATCGCGGATCTCATTCACCGCCGCGCCGACGCCGACCATCACGGAGCCCACGATGAGGAAGGCGAGGACGAAGAAGAGCAGCAGGTACAAGAGCAGGACCGGATCGAGCAATCCGAACAGCGCGAAGGCGAGCAAGGCCGCGAGGGCGGCGAGGACATAGAGGCTCATCCCGACCAGCGACGCGCCGAGCTGGCCGGCGATCTTTCCCGCGAGCAGCTCGACGGGGGAGACGGCCGAGAGCAGCACTTCGATGATACGGCTCGATTTCTCCTCCACCATGGTCGTGAGCAGGAACTGGCCGCCCGAAAAGACGCCGATCAGCATCATGAGGATGAGCGCGAACGGCAGAAAGGTGGCGAAAGCCCCCTCGGCTGGGTGCTCCGCTCCGTTCGCGCCGACGGTGATGGTGCGCCCGGCCTCGACCCGAGTGATCGCGTCGAGCCGGTCGAGATCCAGTCCGTGAGCGCGTGCCCTCACGCCGATCACGGCATCGTTCAGCATCCGCCGGATCACCGCCGCCGTGCGGCTATCCAGATGCGAGGGGAGATACAAGTCGTAGGCGGGAGCGGGGTCGGTGGACGCTGCCGCACCGGCGTGCGGCTGCACGACAACCACTGCGAGATGCCGTCGCGCACTTGCCCTGGCGACGAGCCACGTCGTGCGCGCGGCGCGGCCGTCCGGCAGATCGACGACGCGCAGATCCGGCATCGGGCCGGTCATGATGGCTGCCATGGCATCGAGCGGCCCGCCGTTGCGATTGCCAGCGCCGGCGCTGCTGCTGCCGAGGCCTGCCCCGTGTCTGCGGGCCAGCGTGCTCGCCAGTGCGCGATCGGCGTACTCGCGCCGGCGGGTCTCGAGGTTGCGCGGATCGACCGTTGCGCGGAGCGAGGAGGCCACGACGCCCGAGGGGTCCACGATCGCGATGTCTCCGGCGACGTGAAAGTTCCTCGGGCTCAACAGCCTCGGCGCCGCATAGAGGAACAGCGCCCCGAGGGCGGGTGTCACGAGCAGGCCGATGATGAACCCACGGGTCGCGACGGTCGCGATGAACTCGCGCGCGGCGATCCAACCGATTTTGTCGATGCTGAGCCTCATGCGGGCGCACGCGGCGGGTCGCCGCTGGACGAGGCCGAACGGCCAGGCGCGCCGCCGCTCGCGACCAAGCCGATGAAGATGTCCTCGAGCGTCGGGCGCGCGAGCTCGACGCGGCTCGACGGTACCGCGGCCGCGGCGCGCGCGAGAGCGTCCGCGGGATCGGTGTCGGGTGCGAGCTCGATCGTGATCGCGCGGTCGCCGCCCGTCACTGCCAGGACCCCGGGGAGGGATCGCAGGGCCGACGGGTCGGCGTGCGGGTCGATGGGTTGCAGGCGGATCGTGCGCGGATCGTAGCGGCCGCGGATCGCCGCGACGGGATCATCGAGCACCTTTTTGCCGCGATCGATCATCACGACGTGGTCGCAGAGCTCCTCCGCGTGCGCCATGACGTGCGTCGAGAAGACGATGGTGGCGCCACGGCGATGCTCGGCGAGGATGAGCTCCCGCAGCTGCGCCGTGCTCACCGGATCGAGCCCGCTGAAGGGCTCGTCGAGGATGATGAGGTCCGGATCGTGCAGCACCGCCGCGAGGAACTGGATCTTCTGCTGCGTGCCGCGCGAGAGCTCCTCGCAGCGCTGACCGGCGTAGGCGCCAAGCCCGAGCCGATCGAGCCGCATGCCCACGCGCTCGGCGGCCAGCGAGCCCGGCACTGCCTTCAGATGCGCCATGTACTCGAGGAATGCCCCCGCGCGCATCTTGCGATACACGCCCCGCTCCTCCGGCAGATAGCCGATCCGATCCTTCGCTTCCCGGGCGGACGCGCGCCCGAGCACCTCGACGCGCCCGCTATCCGGCTCGAGAATCGACATCACCATGCGGATCGCGGTCGTCTTGCCGGCCCCGTTCGGCCCGATGAGACCATAGAGCCGCCCGGCGGGGATCTCGAGGTCGAGCCGGTCCACGGCCTTTGTCGCGCCAAAGGTCTTTGTGACGCCCTGGAGCCGGATCGCGCTTTGCATGTCCGTGATTGCCCCCGCTGCGGCCGTGCGTGTGGATCGTCGCGCAGCCGGGCCTGACCCCGCCGCAGCCGATTCTAACGGTGTGCCCATTCGTGGTTCAATTGAAGCGCACTGGGCAATTCCCCCATCGGAGGCGGCGTATGAGCGACATGATACGTGTGGGTCTTGGATCGACGCAGGTCGGTTTGCGCGCGGCGTGGCGATTCGCTGCGATCACCATCGCGATCGGGGCCGTGGCGGTCGGTACTCCCGCACTCGCGGCGGGCCCGGCGGCCCACGCGGCCCATGCGGGCCGTGCGGGCCCCGCGGCCTCGAGGTCGAGCATGCTCACCCGGCTGCTCGATCGGGCGCGCATCGAGAACCTGCTGACGGACTACTACTCCGGCTTCGGGCCCCGGGCGGTCGACATGGGCTCGTTCTATACGCCGGACGGCGTGCTCGACGTGAATGGGATCGTCGCCAAAGGTCCCAAGGAGATCGGCGCGCTCTACAAGAGGATCGGCGCCGCGTCGCCGCTGCCGGCCGGGAAGTACGACATGCTCATCACGAACCTCGAGATCGTCGTCCATGGCGACACCGCGACCTCCCAGAACATCTGGACGGGGGTCCTATCGGCGACGCCGGAATCGACGCCGCGGTTCATCGAGCAGGGCCACGAGCGCGACAC
>JBOHZT010000283.1:0-4751 GCA_050738535.1 Steroidobacteraceae bacterium | reverse complement strand
CATGATCAGCCGACGCCTGCCACAGGACTGGCACACTGCTTACGCCTACAGCCCGGTGTTGCTCGAGACCTTCGTCGAGAAGCCGCGCTTCACGGGAACTTGCTACAAGGCTGCCAACTGGCAGTACTTGGGGGACACGCAGGGACGCGGCAAACTCGACCGATTCAAGCTCTACGCCAAGCCGGTCAAGAGCATCTGGGTCTATCCGCTGATCAGCGACTTTCGTCGACATCTCCGCAGCACCTGACCGGCTCACGGTTCCTTATATATGTGTCAACTGCCAACGTGTTCATCGTTAATAGATGTGGGTAATGGAAAGCAGCGGAAGAAGTGCTGGCAATGAGCGCGAGCGTCCTCGATCGATCCGAAGCGATCGGGGAAGTCCGGTCGGTACTTCAGGGTCTTGAACTGTGCTTCGGAGTACGGATTGTCGTCCGAGACGTGCGGGCGGCTGTGGGTCTTGGCGACCTCCAGGTCGATCAGCAGCGCCGCGACGGGCTTGGATCGCATGCTGGTACCCCGATCGGCGTGCAGCGTGAGCGTCCCGGGGACAATGTTTTCCTTCTCCACGGTCTCGGCGATGAGTTGCTCGGCGAGCTCGGCGGATTCGCGCTGCGCGATCAGCCAGCCGACGACGTAGCGGCTGTAGATGTCGAGGATCACGTACAGATGGAAGCAGGTCCATTTCGCCGGACCCTTGAGTTTCGTGATGTCCCACGACCAGACCTCTCGCGGCCGCACCGCCAGGAGCTCCGGCTTGGCATAGGGCGGATGGATGCGCTGATTGCGCCGCTCCCCGTTCTGGCCCCGCGAGGCCAGGAGCCGATACATCGTGCGGATTGAGCCGTAGTAACGGCCTTCATCCAGCAGTGTGGCGAACACCGTCGCCGGCGCGCTATCGGCAAAGCGCTCGCTGTCGAGGACACCGAGCAGCGCATCCTGCTCGGCGCCGCAGAGCGCCAAGGGCGGCCGCGGGCGCGCACTCGCTGCGCGCCGTGGACCCATCGCGCGATGCCGGGAGCGATCGCGGTACACGAACCCGCGGTTCAACGCCAAGGCCCTGCAAGCGCTCTTCATCCCGACATGCGCAGCGAGCTCGGTCACCGCGAGCATCACTCCTCCTCGGTCCGGTCGTCCGAGGTCGGTAGCCCTAGCGCCACGCATAGTTTTTTTTGGGCCTCGATGATCAACTCGGCGCGCTCGAGCTTGCGCCGCAGGCGCACATTGTCGCGGGAGAGCTGCAGTACCTGGCGAGCCGATGCATTGGGTTTCGGCCCGCGTCGCTTGGGGGCCAGTGCCACGCGATCGGCGGCACCCAACTGCTTGCGCCAGCTCGAGAGCATCGAGGAGTAAATATGCCTCTCCCGCATGAACGCCCCGAGCGTGCCGGCCGCTTTGCGGCGGTCCGCCTCGGCGAGCAGCGCTCGCTTCTCACTCCCCGAGAACCGCCGGCGCCGTCCCACAGCGAATACCTCAGGATCGGGACGCGCCCGCTCCGAGCCCGTCTCTCCGGTCGCCCTACGGGCTCCCTCCGTGACAGCCTCGGGGGAGGAGGAGCCGGTGGAGCTGTTCGTCGAACCGTTCAGTGATGAGCTCATGTGCATGTCCTACCTGTACTCTAAATTGCCCGAGACAGGTGTTCCACATCACATTGGCACGGAGGGGTGGCGGCAGTGGATCTTGAATTTCGCAAGGTCATCGGCGTTGAACTATCTCTGCATCTTGTGCGTGCGGCTTCGGAGCTCGCCGAGAAGTTCCACAACGTTCAGGTAGTGAACGAAGACGCTGGGCGATATCAATTCCCGGACCGCCCGCTGTTCGTGTTCCTCTTTAATCCGTTCAGTGCCCAGATTCTCCGTGAGGTCATCAAGAAGCTGCCGCCATGCTTGGTGGCCTACACGAATTGCCTGCACCGAGCCGAGTTCTCGGGGTTCGAGTTGCTCGATGAAGGACGCGATAGAGATACTTGGGTGATATACAGTTCCGAGCGCCGCGCGCCGATGTCCGGAGGTGATACTGTCGCCGATCCCTGAGGGCGCGGGAATTGCGGTCTGGGTCGCACGAAACTGGTCAGGTTTTCAGTTCGAGAAGCACTCGCCTGTCGACCTTGCCGTTCTCGCTTCGCGGCAGGCTCTCGACCAAGAAGATCTGGGTCGGCGCCATATGGCTCTCCAGAAAGGCAGCCGAGCGTACGCGCAGCGCATGCTCCGTGAGACCGGCGCCGGGGTCGACGACAACATATGCCCGGACTGCTTCGCCGAGCAGTGGGTCGGGAACCCCGATCACTGCAGCCTCGCGCACGCCGGGAATGCGATGTAGGGCGTTTTCGACTTCGACCGGGCTCACCTTCTCGCCGCGAGTCTTGATGATGTCATCGGTCCGGCCGACGAAGTAGAGGAAGCCTTCTTCATCCATGCGGAAGAGATCCTGGGTACACAATACGCGCTCGCCTGGCAGCTTGCCGGGCTTGAGCATCTGATCTGTGAGGTCCGGTTGGTTCCAGTAGCCAGCCATAACGTGCGGACCCCGTGTGTGGAGGATGCCTACCTTTCCCGGTGCAACTGAACCGCCATTCTCCGAGAGGAGGTAAACCTCGGTGCCCGGAATTGCCCTCCCGACCGAGCCGGGCTTCGCGTCGATGAGCGCCGGCTCGAGATAGCTCACGCGCTTGCACTCGGTGAGACCGTACATTTTGTAGATGAGCGCGTTCGGGAAGATCTCTCGCAGGTCTGCGACGAATTCGTCAGGCAGCGCCGCCGCAGTGTTCGTGATGCGGGTGACTGATGTGAAGGAGAGCGGTTTGTGGCGATGAGCGCCAATCAGCGTGGCAAAGATGGTGGGCACCCCTGGAAACACGCTCACGCGCTCATCCTGTAACCGAGCATATATCTGCGCTGGGTAAGTGAACGAGCGCTCGAGCACGAGACACGCCCCCAGCTCGATCGACATCAGGAGCTGATACAGGCCGTAGTCGAACGACAGGGGAAGCGCGCAGATAATCCTATCCTCCGTTGTCAGGCGGAGGTACTCGATCAAGCTCCCGGCCGCGAACATCATCGCCTGGTGGGTCTGCATGACGCCCTTGGGACGGCCGGTGCTGCCGGAGGTATAGATGATGGCTGCCAGGTCGAGCGGGATTACCGACGGCTTCTGCGCAAGCGGCTGCCCGGCGGCGATAGCGGTCTCGAAGGACTCGATTCCGGCCTCCGCGATGGGTCCGCGCGAGCAGATCACGGCCGGGCGTGGCGAGAGGCGTGGGAGCACCGGCATGAATACCCGCGATAAATGGCTGTCGCTGACGAGCGCCCGCGCGCCGCTGTCCCTCAGGATGAACTCGAGCTTCTCTTCCTTCGTTTGGGGATTGACCAGGACGATTGCTGCGCCGGCGATCAACGTCGCGTAAATCGAAACGGCGCACGCCCAGCCATTGTGCAGGTAGATCGCGACCCGGTCGCCGCGCTCAACGCCACCGCATCTGAGCACCCGGGCCAGCCGCAAGGAGGCATCGAGGAGCTGCCCGAAGGAGTAAGCCCGACCCTCGGCCAGCAAGGCGGTCCGGCTGCGCAGCCGGGCATCGCTGCCCAGGCATAGAAGACCTTCATGCAGCAGGCGTCGCGGCGTCGGGCGCGCGGGTGGTAGGGCTGGATCGGTCGGGTCTGGCATCGCTCTTGATGCCTATCCTAATCAGAATTAGAGCGATAGTCCTCAGGTTGCACTATGTGGCGAAAGTCGCCCGGGCTATCAACAGTCCCATGGCCGCCGCGCAGAGACAGATCGCCAGAATGACTTGCGGCCATTCGAGGATGGGCGCGAGCAGCAGGGAATCGATCCAGCCTCTTGTGAGACGGGTGAGGAGGAAATGAGCGTTCCTAGGCCGCCAGCTCTTGGCCCAGTTGGCAGTGCGGGAGTTCCTGAAGTCGAAATTGTAATTCGGAGGGCGTTGCGCCGGTCGAGCCGGAGTGTGACGCGCATCACACCGGCTCCTTGCGAACTTGTGGACCTAAACCGGGAGGGTACCTGGCGTCGCGCTTGAGCTTATACTTGCTTGACAAAAGGAGCGGTATGTACCGATGACACTGCGCGCGGAGCTCAGGCGCTTTATCCTTGCGAATTATTTGCTGACCCAGGACGAATCGCTCCTCGGCGATACCGAGTCGCTGACCGGGCGGGGCATACTCGATTCCACCGGCGCCTTGGAGCTCGTCATGCACCTCGAGGAGCGGTACGGCATCAAAGTGCTGGACGATGAGCTGCATCCCGATAATCTGGACTCGGTCGAGAAGATTGCCGTCTTCGTCGAGCGCAAGCGTGCCTGATGGCGGGCGGCTCGCCGCATCGGGTTACGGTCCCGAAGCGGGGGGATGAGCGGTGTGCGGCATAGCCGGAGCGCTGATGTCGGACCGGAAGGCCCCCCCTCCTGATCTCGAGAAGATGATCGCGACCCTTCGGCATCGGGGCCCTGATGGCATGAGGCATCTCTACCGCGCTCCCTGCCTGCTGGCTCACGCGCGTCTCAGCATCATCGATCTTCAGACCGGAGAGCAGCCGATAGCCAATGAGGACGAAACCATCTGGACCGTCCTCAATGGCGAGATCTTCAACTTCATCGAGCTGCGTGCCGAGCTCGAGGCCCTCGGCCACCGATTCCACACCCGCTCCGATACGGAGGTGATCGTCCATGCCTATGAAGAGTACGGTGTCCGGTTCGTAGAGCGGTTGAACGGTCAGTTCGCCATCGCACTGTGGGACAT
>JBOHZT010000282.1:0-4752 GCA_050738535.1 Steroidobacteraceae bacterium | reverse complement strand
CGCGCCGCCTGCTCGAGCGCGATGTCGGGCGTCGGCGTGATGAGCGCATTGAGGACCGGCTGCGCCGCCTCGAGCCGCGCGATGAGGCGCCGCGTGAGCTCCACGCTCGAGAACTCCCTGCGCTTGAGGCCGGCCGCGAGGCCGGCCACCGTCATGTCCATCACTCGATGACCCTGGGGACGACGTATAGAGCCGCCTCGACCCGCGGCGCGTTGCGCTGATAGCGCTCGTGCTGGTCGCTCTCCGTGACCTCGTCCGCGCGGAGCCGCTGGGAGAGCCCGGGGAGCGGATGCGCCATCGGCTCGACGCCCTCGACTTGGGCGCGATCGAGCTCGCCGACCAGCCCGAGGATGCGCGTCAAGCTCTCCTGGTAGAGCGGAATCTCCTCCGCGCGCAGGTCGAGCCTCGCGAGGTGGGCGATGGATTCGATCTCGGTGCGCTGCATAAGTCTGATCGAGTTCGCAAATGCAAGAAAAAACAGCGCCAAATCATACACCTCGCCTTGCTGAATGTCGTCTCGGTTGATATGTTACGCGGCACTTCGGGGGGGCCTCCCGGTCTGCCGACACATCTTCATGCTCAAACGCTTGCGCGGCTACTTCTCCAGCGATCTGTCGATCGATCTGGGCACGGCGAACACGCTCATCTACGTTCGCGACAAGGGCATCGTTCTCAACGAGCCCTCCGTCGTCGCGGTCCAGGACGAGCCGACGCGCGGGGGAAAGATCATCGTGGCCGTGGGCTCCGAAGCGAAGATGATGCTCGGACGGACCCCGGGGCACATCACCGCGGTGCGGCCCATGAAGGACGGCGTGATCGCCGACTTCACCTACACCGAGAAGATGCTGCAGTACTTCATCAACAAGGTGCACGGCAACCGGATGCTGAAGCCGTCACCCCGGGTGCTCGTGTGTGTGCCCTTCGGCTCCACCCAGGTCGAACGGCGCGCGATCCGCGAGTCCGCCGAGGGGGCAGGCGCGCGCAACGTGGCCATCGTGAGCGAGCCGATGGCCGCCGCGGTGGGCTCGGGCCTGCCGGTGCACGAGGCCCGCGGGTCCATGGTGCTCGACGTCGGCGGCGGCACCTCCGAGGTCGCCGTGCTATCGCTCAACGGTATCGTGTACGCCAACTCGGCGCGCATCGGCGGCGACCGCTTCGATGACGCCATCATGAACTACGTGCGCCGCAACTACGGCATCCTGATCGGCGAGGCGACCGCCGAGCGCATCAAGATCGAGATCGGCTCCGCCTATCCCGGCCAGCAGGTGCGCGAGCTCTCCGTCAAGGGACGCAACCTCTCGGAGGGAGTGCCGCGCAGCTTCACGCTCAACAGCAACGAGATCCTCGAGGCGCTGCAGGAGCCGCTGCAGAGCATCGTGAGCGCCGTCAAGCAGGCGCTCGAGCAAACTCCGCCCGAGCTCGGCGCGGACGTGGCCGAGCGCGGCATCGTGCTCACGGGCGGCGGCGCGCTGCTGCGCGACATCGACAAGCTCCTCACCGAGGAGACGGGACTTCCGGTTGTCGTCGCAGACGATCCGCTCACCTGCGTCGCGCGGGGCGGCGGGCGTATTCTCGAGCTGATGGACGAGCTGGGTCCCGGTCATTTCGGCCTAGAATAGGCGCTCCTTGGCCGGGTTCGCCGCAGGCTCCTATCGGCCGCCGCCGGGACGAGGGACCGCACCCGGCTTTCGTTTCACGCTGTACGCCATTCTCGCGATCGCGCTGATGTTCCTCGATCAGCGCCACGGGTGGCTCAACGACGTGCGCTACTACCTGAGCGGCGCCGCCTATCCGCTGCAGCTCGCGGTGAGCTCGCCGGCCGCGGCGTGGCGCTTCCTCGAGAAAACCTTCGAGACGCGCGCCTCGCTCGAGGCCGACATCGAGCGCCTCGAGAAGCGCAACCGGGCGCTCGAGCTGCGGACCCAGCGCTTCGAGGCCCTCGCGCGGGAGAACGGCGAACTGCGGGGATTGAAGGCCGCGCTGCCGCCCGTCGCGGACCATTGGATCGTCGCCGAGGTGGTGAGCGTCGAGCTCAACAGCCTGCGCCAGCGCGTGCTCATCAACCGCGGCGCGCGCAACGGGATCTTCAAGGGCCAGGCCGTCATGGACAGCGAGGGGCTGCTCGGCCAGACGATGCACGTCGGCCCCTGGAGCTCCGAGGTCATCCTCATCACCGACCCCGAGCACGCCGTGCCCGTCCAGATCGAGCGCACCGGCGTGCGCACCATCGCCGTCGGCACCGGCGACGCACAGTCGCTCGCGCTGCCCTATCTGCCCGCGAACGCCGACGTGAAGCCCGGCGACCTGCTCGTCACCTCCGGGCTCGGCGGCGTCTTTCCCCAGGGCTATCCCGTCGCACGGGTCACCGAGGTGCGCCACGACGCCGTGCAGCCGCTCGCACAGGTTCGCGCCAAGCCGCTCGCATCCCTCGACAAGCTGCATGAGGTGATGCTCGTGTGGTTCCGCGCCGACCATCCCGCGGCGCCGACCGGCCTCGCCGGCGGCGGCTCGGTGCAAGGCAGGCTCGCGACCGGCAATCCCGCGTTCCAGCCTCAGCCGGTGCCCGTGCCCGCGCGCACCGCGCCGGCCACAGCCGCCCCAGCCCCACCGCACCCGGCCGCCGCGCATCGCTCCTCGAGCCCAGCCAGGCCCGCCGCTCGGCGCAAGGAGTCCCCGTGAGCTCGCGGCAGTCCGAGCCCCGGGGCGCGATGCTGCTCAGCGCGCTCGCGGCGCTCATCCTCTCCGTCCTGCCGCTGCCGCACTGGCTCGCGATCGTCCGTCCCGGCTTCCTCGTGCTCACCGTCCTTTATTGGTCGATCGCGGCGCCGCGGGCCGGGGGGCTGACGCTCGGCTTCGCCTCGGGGATCGCGCTCGATGTATTCCGTGGCGCGGTTCTCGGACAACATGCGCTCGCGCTCACGACGATCACGTATGTGGCCGTCCGCGAGCATCAGAAGATCCGCTCGAAGCCTGCGTTCCAGCAGGCGCTCATCGTGCTCGCGGCGCTCGGGGCCTACGAATTCATCCTGTTCGCGATCGACGGCTGGAGCGGACAGCCGCTCACGACGCCCCTGCGCTGGATCCCGGTCGTGACCGGGGCCATTATCTGGCCGCTAGCCGCTGCGGTGCTCGAGCGCACCCACTCCCCGCAGTAGCGCCGAGGTGGGGAGATGGTTCGGGGCGTGCGCATCAAGGATCACTGGAAGGAGCAGCGGCTGTTCGTGCGCCGCTCGCTGCTCGCGGGCGTCGTCATCGCGCTGCTGACGCTCGCCCTCTGCGCCCGCCTGTACGTGCTGCAGGTGGTGCGCCACCACTACTACGCCCAGCTCTCGGAGGGCAACCGCATCCGGATCGAGCCCGTGCCTGCCGCGCGCGGGCTCATCTACGGACGCAACGGCACCGTGCTCGCGATGGGCCAACCCGCCTACCAGCTCGAGCTGGTCCGCGACGAAGTGCCGAACCTGAAGGCGACGCTCCACCGCCTCGTCAAGATGGGCATGCTCTCCGCCGACGAGCTCCCCGAGATCCGGCGCGACATCTTCTCGCGCCGCAGCTTCGACAGCGTTCCCATCCGCCTGCGCATGTCCGATGTCGACGCGGCGCGCTTCGCGGTGCGCCGGTTCGAGTTCCCGGGCGTCGACATCAAGACGCGCCAGACGCGGCTCTATCCGTATGGACCGCTCGCCGTCGATGCGATCGGCTACGTCGGCGCGATCAGCGAGCGGGACCTCGAGCACATCGACCGCGAGGCGTACGCCGGGACGACGCTCATCGGGAAAACCGGCGTCGAGGCATCCTACGAGCACGATCTGCACGGGCAGAACGGCTTCCGCGAGATCCTCGTGAATGCCCAGGGCCGCCCGGTCGACAAGCGCAGCCCACTGACGGTGCAGCTCAAATCCGAGCCCCCCGTCGCCGGAGACGATTTGATCCTCGCGCTCGACCTGAAAGCGCAGGAAGTGGCGGAGCAAGCGCTCGGGGCTCGCAGCGGCGCCGTCGTCGCGCTCGATCCTCGCGATGGTGACGTCCTCGTGCTCGCGAGCCATCCCTCGTTCGACCCGAACCTTTTCGCCCGCGGGATCTCGAACGCGCAGTACGCGGCGCTCCTGCATGATCCCGACAAGCCGCTGCTCGACCGGGCGATCCGCGGCGAGTACGCCTCGGGCTCCACCATCAAGCCCGCCATCGCGCTCGCGGCGCTCGCCGATCACGCGGTCGATCCGAACGAGAAAATCTTCTGCAACGGCGTGTTCCGCCTGCCCCACAGCCGACACCTGTTCCGCTCGGACAGGGGCGAGCCGCGCGGCTGGCTCACGCTCGCGGAGGCGATCTCGCGCTCCTCGGACGTGTACTTCTACAAGCTCGGCTGGAAGCTCGGCATCGACCGGCTCGATACCGGCCTTGCGCCCTTCGGGTTCGGCAAGCCCACCGGGATCGACGTCGCGGGCGAGAAGGCCGGCCTGCTGCCCTCGCCCGCCTGGAAGCGCAAGGCGTTCCGCAACCCGGCCGACCGCACCTGGTTCCCGGGCGACACCGTCAACATCGGCATCGGACAGGGATACCTGCTCGTCACGCCGCTGCAGCTCGCGCACATCGCGGGCATCATCGGCGAGCGCGGCAAGGTGTTCCGCCCGCGGCTCGTCAAGGGCATCCGCGGCGCCCACGGCGGCGTGCAGTGGCTCAAGGCCACCGAAGAGCAGCCGATTCTCGGCATCCCGGACGCGGATTGGACCCTCGTGATCAACGCCATGA
>JBOHZT010000281.1:0-4774 GCA_050738535.1 Steroidobacteraceae bacterium | reverse complement strand
CGGCGAGCAACCGATCGGCACGATGTCCGCGCCGAGATCGGCGAGCAGCCGAGGGCCCACCTTGTAGCAAGCCCCGTTGCCGCAATCGATGACGATCTTGAGCCCCTCGAGGCTCATTCCGGAGGGCAACGTCGAGGCGCAGAACTCCTGATATTTGGTGCGCGAGCGGTCCACACGGGTCGCGCGGCCGAGCGCCCGCGAGGCGCGCGTGACCGCGCCGCGCTCGAGCTCGGCCTCGATCCGCTCCTCGAGCTCGTCATTGAGCTTGCCGCCGCTCGCATCGAAGAATTTGATGCCATTGTCGTCATAGAGATTGTGCGAGGCGCTGATGACGACGCCGAAATGGCACTCGAAGCGCCGCGTGAGATAGGCGATGCCGGGCGTCGGCAAAGGACCGATGAGCATGACATCGACGCCCGCGGCGACGAATCCGGCCTCGAGCGCCGATTCGAACATGTACCCGGAGAGGCGCGTGTCCTTGCCGATCAGCACGCGGCCGCCCTCGGGCGCAAGCACCCTCGCCGCCGCGCTCGCGAGATTGAGCGCGAAATCGACCGTCATCGGATGCTCACCAACGCGGCCGCGGACGCCGTCCGTCCCGAAGTATCGTCTTGCCATTCAGCGCCCTTTCACCGCCAGCGCGATCTTGACCGCATCGAGCGTCTCCGCGACATCGTGCGCCCGGATGATGCTCGCGCCGCTCGCGACGGCGAGCGCCGCGAGCGCGAGACTCCCCGCAAGCCTCGCGGAGGTCGGGCGACCGGTGATCGCGCCGGCCATGGACTTGCGGGACAGCCCCGCGAGCACTGGGATCCCGGTCGCCGCGAGCTCCGGGAGCCTGCGCAGCAGCTCGAGATTGTGCGCGAGAGTCTTGCCGAACCCGAAGCCCGGATCGATCACCAGCCGATCCTCGGGTACCTCCAGCGCGCGACAAGCCTGCACTCTCTCGAGCAGGAACGCCTTGACCTCGCTCACAACGTCTCGGTACGCCGGCTGCAGCTGCATGGTTGCGGGCTCCCCCTGCAGGTGCATGAGACACAGCGCGCAGGAGGTCGAAGCGGCGAGCGCGAGCGCTCCCGGCGCCGTGAGCGCCCGCACGTCGTTGATGAGGCCTGCGCCGGCCAGCGCGGCGGCTCGCATCACCTCCGGCTTGCTGGTATCCACCGAGATCACGGCCGCGATGCGCCCGGCCAGCCGCTCGACGAGGGGAACGACGCGGTCGATCTCCTCGGCCGCGGTCACCAACGCGGCGCCCGGGCGCGTCGATTCACCGCCGATGTCGACGATGGCGGCGCCTTCCTCGGCCATCCTCGAGGCCTGCTCCGCGGCCCGATCCGGATCGGTGAACCGGCCGCCATCCGAGAAGGAATCGGGCGTCACGTTGAGGACGCCCATGACTACGGGCTCCGACAGATCGAGCGTCCGGTCGCCGCACCGCAGCAGACGGCCGCCCATGCGCTCTCCCCCTATTTTGTCGTCGCGCGCTGTGTGCCGCTACTCAATGCCCGGCGCCTGCCGGCGAGCCTAGCGGAGGCGTGGTGGGACCGGCGGCAGGCTTCGTGGGAGGCGGAGCCGGCGGCGGCGATGGCGGAGTCTTGCCGAGCAGCGTTTCGTCCCAGCCGCTCGGCGGCTGCGGCGGCCGGCCGGCCATGATGTCCCTCAGCTGGTGCTCGTCGATGGTCTCGTACTTCATGAGCGTCTCGGCCATGAGGTGGAGCTTGTCGAGCGCGCTCGTGAGGATCTCCCGCGCGCGCTGGTAGTTGCCCTCGATCACGCGCCGGACCTCTTCGTCGATCGCGTGCGCCGTACCGTCCGACACTTGCTTGTGCTGCGTCACGCTGCGGCCGAGGAACACCTCACCGCTCTCCTCGGAGTAGGTGAGCGGCCCGAGCTTGTCGGAGAGGCCCCACTTGGTGACCATGTTGCGCGCGAGCTCCGTCGCGCGCTCGATGTCGTTCGAAGCGCCCGTCGTGACCGCATCTACGCCGTAGATGAGCTCCTCGGCGATGCGCCCGCCGAAGAGCGTGGTGATCGCGCTCTCGATGCGGCGCTTCGACATGCTGTAGCGGTCCTGCTCCGGCAGGAACTGCGTGACGCCGAGCGCGCGCCCGCGCGGAATGATCGTCACCTTGTACACCGGGTCGTGCTCCGGGACCGTCATGCCGACGATGGCATGGCCGGCCTCGTGGTAGGCCGTCATGCGCTTCTCCTCCTCGGTCATGACCATGGAGCGCCGCTCGGTGCCCATCATGATCTTGTCCTTGGCGCGCTCGAACTCGTCCATGGCGACCACGCGCTTGTTGGCGCGCGCCGCGAACAGCGCTGCCTCGTTCACGAGGTTCATGAGGTCCGCGCCGGAGAATCCCGGTGTGCCGCGCGCGATGAGCGCGGGCTTCACGTCCTCCGCGAGCGGCACGCGCCGCATGTGGACGCGCAGGATCTGCTCGCGCCCGCGCACGTCCGGGAGCGGCACGATGACCTGGCGGTCGAACCGGCCCGGACGCAGCAGCGCCGGATCGAGCACATCTGGACGGTTGGTCGCGGCGATGACGATGATGCCCTCGTTGCCCTCGAAGCCGTCCATCTCGACGAGCAGCTGATTCAAGGTCTGCTCGCGCTCGTCGTGCCCGCCTCCCAGTCCCGCGCCGCGGTGCCGGCCCACGGCATCGATCTCATCGATGAAGATGATGCACGGGGCATGCTTCTTCGCCTGCTCGAACATGTCGCGCACGCGCGAGGCGCCGACGCCGACGAACATCTCCACGAAGTCCGAGCCGGAGATGGTGAAGAACGGGACCTTCGCCTCGCCCGCGATGGCGCGCGCGAGCAGCGTCTTGCCCGCACCCGGGGAGCCGACCATCAGCACCCCTTTGGGAATCTTGCCGCCGAGCTTCTGGAATTTCCCGGGGTCCTTCAGGAAGTCGACGATCTCCGAGACCTCCTGCTTCGCCTCGTCTACGCCCGCCACGTCGGCGAAGGTGACGTTCACCTGATCCTCGCCGAGCAGCCGCGCGCGACTCTTCCCGAACGACATGGCGCCGCGCCCTCCGGAGGCGCCCTGCATCTGCCGGATCATGTAGATGAACACGATGATGAGGAGCAGCGCCGGGGCGAGCTGCAGGAACAGCTCGAGCAGGAAGTTCGGCTGCTTCGGCGGGCGGCCCTCGATCGAAACATGCGCCTTCTCGAGCGAGCCGATGAGCGCCGAGTAGTCCGTCTCGGGGTTGAACGTCTTGAACTGCGTCTTATCCTTGAGCTGACCGTAGAGCATGTCCCCCTGGAAGACGACCGAATCCACCCGATTCGAGTTGAGGTCGTCGAGGAAGGCGGAGTACTTGATCGCCTCGGTCTGGCCGCCGACGGGCATATAGCGGCTGAACACCGCCAGCAGTACCAGGACGATGACGACCCACAGGAGGATGTTTTTCGTCAAATCGTTCAACGAGGGGGACCTCTCTGCTTCACGCTACACCAACAGGCGGTGCTTAGCCAGCAAGTAAAGCTCGGGGCTGCGCGCCCGAGAAGCCCCGGGCTTCAGCAGCTTCACCTTCGCGAATTGTCTCCGGGCCGCACCCGTGAGCTCCTGGAATCCGGCACCTTGAAACAGCTTAATCAGGGCGCAGCCCTCGCGCTTCAAGACTCGGCCGGCGAGTTCCAGCGCGAGCTCCGCGAGGTACGCCGAGCGGGGCTGGTCCACTGCATCGATGCCGCTCAGATTCGGCGCCATGTCCGAGAGCAATACGTCGACCGCCCGTCCGGCGAGCCGCTCGAGGAGCGCCGCGACCGTCGCTTCCTCCCGGAAATCGCCCTGGACGAACTCGACTCCGGCCAGCGCCGGCATGTCGAGGAGGTCGGCCGCGACGACCCGACCGGACCGTCCGACTCGCCGCACCGCGTACTGGCTCCAGGCCCCGGGGGCGGCGCCGAGATCGATGCAGACCTGACCGGGACGCAGAAGTTTCTCGCGCCGGTCGATCTCCTCGAGCTTGAAGACCGCCCGCGAGCGCCACCCTTCCGCCCGCGCACGCCGCACGAAGGGATCGCGCGCGTGCTCTTGCAGCCAGTCGGAGGACTTCATGCCGTGTGCCGCGGCGCCGCCCGGCGCCCCCCCGCGTCCCGGGGCACGAGCGTCCGGACGAGCTCAGCCGCCGCGAGCCCGATCATCCATAGCGGACCGTGACGATCTCGTACGAGCGCAGCCCCCCGGGGGTCGTCACCTCGACGACATCGCCCTTCGACTTGCCGACGAGCGCTCGCGCGATCGGGGAGGTGATCGAGATCCGCCCCGCGCGAATGTCCGCCTCGTCCTCGCCGGCGATCTGATACACGACCCGTACGCCTTCCTCCTGCTCTTCGATCTCCACGACGGCTCCGAACACCACCCGTCCCGTGTTGGGCAGCGTCGCCGGATCGATGATCTCGGCGTTGGCGAGCTTCAGCTCGATGTCATGGATGCGGCCCTCGATGAAGCTCTGCTGCTCGCGCGCCGCGTGGTACTCGGCGTTCTCGGAGAGGTCTCCATGCGCGCGCGCCTCCGCGATGGCCTTGATGACGCTCGGACGCGCCTCGCTCTTCAGACGCTTCAGCTCCGCGCGAAGCTGCTCCGACCCCTTGAGGGTCATCGGTGTTCTTTTCATGCGCGCCGCGCCTTTTCGTGCAGATCGCGAAGACGGTTGACCGCCACCTCGTCGACATGATCGAGCGCCTCGCACGTGGCGAGGGCCGCCGCAAGCGTAGTGTAGTACGTGACGCGGCGGTGCACAGCCTCCCGCCG
>JBOHZT010000280.1:0-4776 GCA_050738535.1 Steroidobacteraceae bacterium | reverse complement strand
CTGCCGGTTGAGCACGTTGTTCGAGTAGAGCTCTATGTCGCCCCAATTGAAGCTCATGCCGGCGCGTAGATTGACGAGAAACCACGCCGGGTAGTGGCAATATGGACTGAAGCCGGCCAGCGGATAATCGGTACAGACCGAGTACGAGCCCTGGTACTGCCAATCGCTGCGAATGTAGTTCTTGTGTCCGAACAGATGGAACGTGTATTGGGCCGTCAGATCGCCGGTGAAGGGCGGGATGTTGAACTTCTTGCCGCCTTGGATCAGGACCGCCGCGGCCGCGCCACTCAGCGGCGTGGGACCCAGCAGGGTCGCCGAGTAATAGGCGTCATCGTACGACGTTCTGAGATTGAAATTGAGCGAATCGACGGGCTTGTAAAGGAGCTGGAAATCGACCCCGCGGCTCACCGCCTGACCGCCGTTCTCGATCCAGCCGGTATTGCAGCCCGGCGGGATCGGAACCGAGGCCTGGATGCCGGTCCAGTTGATCCAATAGACCCCGAGGTTCAGCTGCATGCGGTTGTCCAGCATGCGCATCTTCGTCCCGAGCTCGTAGCTCCACACCTCGTCGGGACCGTAGGTCTTCGGGATGTCCTGCACGCTCAAGCCATAGAGGGTATCGAGCGGGACGTTGCAGTCCGTCGGATTGAGCGGCTCGTTGACACCGCCGACGCGAAAGCCCTTGGAAGCCGTGACATACACCATGTCGTCGGGGGTGAAGTTGTACTGGACGGTCGCGAGCGGCGAGACGGGCACGTTGTGCCGCGACCCGGCGGCGACGGCATTGGGATTGTCCGCCAAATCGTCGCTTTCCTGGCCGTAGTTGATTTGCCAGAAATTCTGCTCCTCGCTCGAGATCCTCAGGCCGGCGGTCAACGTGAGCTTGGGGGTCACCTTGAAATTGACGTTGCCGTAGGCTGCGTCCTCGGTGTTGGTGACATACAGCCTGTAATAGCCGGTCTGATCCGCAGGCTGATCGGGCACGCCGAAATACTGGTACGAGCTGATGCCGAAGAGCTCTTCGGTCGTCGTGTTCGTCGGCGTGTACAGGTTGTAGGAGGTGAACAGTCTCGATCTCGAGTAGTACAGCCCCGCCACCCAGCTCCAGCGGCTGTCGGCCGAGCCCGGATTGGTCACCCGGAACTCCTGCGTCACCGTGCTGCCGACGTTCTCGTTGTCGGCATAACCGGTGTAGTTCGGGTCGCCCCCGTTCAGCGGGAAATCCACCGAGTGCGGATACTCCGTGGTGGAGAGCGAGCGGCCGCCTACGTTCCGATCGATATTTGCGGCGTGCGTGAAGGTTCGCACGTACGAGGTGATCGACTTCAGCTGGATTTGACCGAAGTCATAGGCGAAGGTCATCGAGGGGACCTGCATCTTCGTCAAGCCGCTCGAGGGCGGATAGCCGAGATAGCTGTTGCCCACGATCGTGGCAGTGCTCCCGTTCAGATAAGGGAACGGCCCAAACGTATAAGACGGCTGCTCGTACACCCCCGCGGGCAACGCGGTCCCGGCGGCCGGACAATTCACCTTGGGCGGAGCGCCGTGCCCCACTCGCGCCGCGGCGTCGTTGTAGCACGTCGGGCCGGTCGCGTACGTCGTGCCCGCCGGAAGGGGTTCCGTCACTCCCACGTTCGCGTTCAGGTAATCCTGGTGATGGTAGTAGCTCAGCTGCAGCGTCGCTTTGTCCGTGAGCGCGAAGAGGATGGACGCCTGCCCGGCAAACTCCTCTTCCGAATTGACGTTCGTGGCGTAAGCCGTGCCCGCCGGCACCCCCGACGAGTAGGGACTGGGGCTGGTCGAGTAGGGATTGAACTCGTTGATGTAGCCGCCGATCTTGTGCTCCACGAGACTCAGGCGAAATCCGGCCTTGTCCGGAACGATGGGCCCTCCACCCGCCACGCCGAACAAGTAGCCCGGCTCACCCCATTCGCCATTTTCGACCTGCGCGCGTCCGGTCCCCGAGTACTGGGTCAAGCTCGGAGTCGGCGTGATGAACCGGATCGTCCCGCCTTCGGAGGAGCCGCCATAAAGCGTGCCTTGAGGGCCCTTCAGCACCTCGACGCGCTCGAGGTCGAACAGTTCCGGCACCGGGGCGCCGTTGTTCTGATCCACGCCCGTGCCGAAATACTGCGTGAGCGGGACGTCGTTGAGGTACACGCCCGTCGTCGCGGCGCCCGTCGTCGCGCCGATGCCGCGGATCGTGAATGTCTGCTTACCGACCGTCCCGAAGAAGCCGGTCGAAGTACCGAGCCCCGGCACGGCTGCGGCCAAATTGGCGGCATCCGTGATGCCGATCTGATCGAGCTCGTTCTGCGGAATGGCGGCGATGGTCATCGGGACGTGATTGACACCCGTCGAGATATGGGTGGCCGTCACGGTGATCTCCTGCAGGCCGCCCGAATTCGCGGCGGCGCCGGAGGCCTGCGCGGCCGCGGGCGCATCTTGAGCCCAAGCCTGCCCACAAACTGCTGCCGTTGAAACGAGCAGCGCGCCGCCGACCAGGCGCGCGAGGTGGAGCGTACCGTGTGACTTTTTCATCAATATCCCCCCAAGACGTCGATTCTGATTCGCCTGACGGCGTTCGATCGGCTGCTCCGGCACCGCGGTGTCGCAGCACGATCGCTCCCGCGGTGCTGCTTTCCGATCTCAGTCGGCGGAGGGCGACGTTGCGCTACCCCGAAGCGAAAGGAGCCGAGACCTGATCGCATCTGCGCGCGATTTTCCGGCTCGGCAGCCGCCCCCGGCAGACAGCGCTCAATGCCCCCCCGGACCGCTGTCAGGAAACGAGCCGAGCATTGCAAAGACAACTCGCGGCCGCAAGGCGCAGATCTCGCATAGTCCTTATTCGCAAAATCGGATAAGGGCGTCGGCGCAGGCTGCCACGCACCGATACGTGACAGGGCCCGCGCGGCGGCCGCGGCGGGGCCCTGTGCTGCCTTCGCGAGTCCGCGCCCTACGCGAACCGCGGTCCCCCTTCAGGAGAGCGCGCCGTGCGCCTCACGATGAAAGATCTGCGCAACGAGCGAGCGCAGCCACTTGCTCCGCGGGTCGTGCTGGAATCGCGAATGCCAGTACTGCGAGACCTCCACCGGGGGCAGCGAGAATGGCAGCTCGACGCGCCGCAGCTTCGGTGTGAACGTCACGAGGTAATCGGCGAGCCGGCTCGGAACGGTCATGATCATGTCGGTCTGCGCCACGAGGCTCGGGAGAGTCGCAATGTGTGGGCTCAGCAGCCCGACGCTGCACTCGAGACGCTCGAAGGCGAGCTGCCGAGCGAGCGCACCGCTCCCCGAGGCGTGATTCGAGGAGACGACGTGATCGAACTCGAGGAACTGCTCGACGGTGAGCCGGCGACCCGAGAACGGATGATCCGCACGGATGATGCACGCGAACGTATCGGTGAACAGCACTTGCTGGAACAGATTGCCGCGGCGCAGATCCGGAAGGTATCCGATCGCCAGATCGATGCGGCCAGACTCGAGGCCTGATCCGATCTCCGCGGCCGGCGAGCATAATGTGGCGGAGTGAACCTCAGCGCGCGGCGCCGCGCTGCGCAGCGCCGGCAGCACGGAGGGCAGCACGATCATCTCTCCGGCATCCGAGAGCGCGAACACGAACGGACGCCGCGTCGTCTGCGGGTCGAAGCTCTCGTCCGCGAGCAGCGCATCGTCGATCTGGGCCAGCACGCCCCGGGCGGACTCGATGAAGGCCGCGGCCCGAGGCGTCGGCTGCATGCCGTTCATGGTGCGCACGAACAGCGGATCGTTAAAAATTTTGCGCAGCTTCGCGAGCGCGACGCTGATCTGCGGCTGACTCAGCCCGAGCGCGACCGCGGCGCCGCTCGCGCTGTGCGTGTCCGCGAGAGCGACCGCCACCGCGAGCAGCCCTAGATCGAGGCCGCGCCGCCGGTTATCCAAGGTGGCCGCACCCCGCTGCGACTTGGCGGGCTGGAAGCCCTGGAATTGACCCCTTGCTGGGCGAGGCGACTTCCTCGGCTGCATCATCTCGAGACTTGCTGCGAGTCCATGACCCTACACGCCGTTTCTGCCGGCCCCCCCAATATTCGAAGCGAACGCCGCTCCGCGAACACCGTGGGTACCATACGAGAGACAGCCGGTCAATGCAGCTGTCGCGAGGCGCCTCGCTTGCCTCGCCAACGTCGCCTGGAGCGACACAGGGAGCAAGAGCGCCGGCGGAGCTTCGATCAATGCGCGGGCATCGGGCCCGGCGAGAGGCGCAGCCGTGTCACTTGCCCCGAGCGGTCATAAGTGCACACGGCGCGGGCAACGACCCGATGGCCCGCGCGATCGCGTGCCGTGAGCTCGAGCTTCTGGCGCGACATGTAGATCTGCAGCGGATCCTGGTACTGGCTTTGGACGTGACTCGCTGCGACTCGCGCATGGAGCTCCGCGCCGAGATCGCGGCTGCATCTTTGCACCGCCGTGGCCGTCGATGATTGCCCCGCGAATCCGGTCAACGGCACCGTCAGCACTGCGCCCGCTACCGCCGCGCATACGATCAGCCGGCTCGTTCCCGCACTCATAATCCGCGACCTCCAGGTCAGGCTCCGTCCTTATCCTTCAGACCCCGCGTCGGCGCCCGTGGTTCACCGCCGGACGCATACACTCTTTGCGTGCCTTCACAGCGCGCGAGCGCCGCCGAGCCGCCGCTTCACGGCGTCGAGGAGCTCACGCACCTCCTCGATCCCGAGCGCCCGCGCGCAAGCGAAGAATGCGACCGCCCCCACGACGATCACCGCGGCCAGCGAGCCAC
>JBOHZT010000279.1:0-4784 GCA_050738535.1 Steroidobacteraceae bacterium | reverse complement strand
GTTTGGGCAGTCCGCTCGAGGACCCGATCGAAGTCGAATGTGAGCGGCGTCACGCCGGGACCGGGCGGCGTGAGAAAATAAAACCGCATCGCCATGACCCCCATGGTGGCATCGAGCGCGTTGGGCACCGCGGAGCGTGAGGTCCCGAGCTTCCACCATCGCCAGCCCAAGGTGTCGAGGCCCGCATCGTAGGGCCAGCTCGCATAGAGGGGCCGTCCCGCCGAATCGTGCGGCCCGGCGAAGATCGCCGCGATCGCCCGGACCTTCTGCGCGCTCAGACACCCCTCGTGCCGTCCACGCCGGCAGATGAGCACCCGAGGATCGAAGTGGCACCCGGCGACGTTGTTGATTATGCCGTCCTGCAAGCCATCGAGCGTATCGCAGGATTTCAACACCGCTTGCGATACGAGCTCGAGGTCGTGGTGGCTCAGCGCCTCTGCGAGGATGGGCCGGCCCTCGGCATCCTTCGGGGCAATCTTCAAGAGCTGCTTCAGGCTCCACATCTCCGCGATCGCCGCCCGCGAGAGGTTGAATCCCGGGTCTCCGGCCACGATGCCGTTGAAGAGATCGGGGAAGCGCTCGGCCACCATCATCGCCTCGCGGCCGCCGTTCGAGCAGCCCACGAAGTAGGAGTCCCGGGGTGGGCGGCCGTAGTAGTGCGCAATGATCCGCTTGCCGAGAGCGCCGATCGGGCCGAGTCCGGCATAGGCGTAATCGAGACGCGCTTGCTGATCGGCAGCAAAGGCGGCGCCCAGTCCCTCGTGGCCGCCGTCGCTCGAGATCACCGCAAACCCGCGCGTCAGCGCGGGTCGGCCATCGGCCGCCGTTGCACCCGTGGCGGGGAGCACCACCCCGTCGAGACCGCCCCCGCCCTGGAAGAGGAAGCTTCCGTTCCAAGGCTCGGGCATCCGCAGCTCGAAGCCGAGACCATACCGGCGGCCGCCGACGCCGATTCGCGGATCGAGCACTCCGCGGACGAGACAGTGGGCCGGCCCGTCGACGGGAGGTCCCATGGAGCCTGCTTCGGGGGCCTGCGGCAACGGGCCGGCGCTCACCCAGCGCGCTTTCCTGATGATGAGAGACGGTCTCGAGAGAGCGGTGAGTGCCACGCATTGCACCGCATCCCGGTCAGCCGCCTGTGCGGCCGCGCGCGGGGAACACGCGGCCAGAATCGCCCACGCGAAGAGCCACGCGCACGCCGCCGCGCACCCGAGAGCACCCCGTTGAGCCCCAGTGCTCACCCAGTCACCTCACAGGTTTCCAACTGACCCGCCCACTCCTCACCCTCCGCCGAAATGGCGCGTGATCCTGACCCCGAACTGCCGCGGATTGCCGAGAAACTCATCGATCTGATCCGTTCCCGCACCGTTCTGACCCGACACATAGACCTTGTTCGCCAGATTCATGCCGTAGGCCTGGATGCTCCACTCGTTGAGATCGTACGTTACCGTCGCGCTCCACAAGCCGAAGCTGCGCAGGTAGTCCGTCACTGGCGCCTCGAACAGCGTCGTCCATTGCGCCCCAACATAGGAGCAGGCGCCGGACGGTGCGAGAACGCCGTCTGGTGCCGCTTCGTGGTTTGGGGGGGATTGCCCGAGTTGGGGCCCCACGCCGCAGCGCAGCCGTCAAGGCCGCCGCGGGAGCGGCGCTCGCGAGGGCGGGCCGGGAGGCCCGCGCGGAGGCCTTTACGGCGAGAACGGCGTGGGGCAATGGGACGAGAGGCAAGCCCCGCCCCACATCGGGATGTAAGAAGGCTCAGTCGCCCTTTTGTGCTAAGTGTGGATGCGGGGGTGGGATACGTCAACTCACGCCTCGGCGCCATCAACCTGGTCAACACCGAAGCGCTGCCGGAGGCATCGCCGCTGCGGGCCTGCCGCAGTGCGCACCTGTCGTGACCACCTGACAGTGCTACGGTACAGCGCGGGAGATCCGGTTCAACTCCGAGAGCCGTGTCCCCTTTGATGGGGTCTGGCAGATAGCCGTCGCCGATTGTCGCCGATCCCTAAGTCCGTTTGGCGTTGGCGCGAATGAATTGGCAGAAGCCGTCCTCATCGATCGTGCCGGCGGCGAGCTCGAGAACGGCTTGCGCGGCCGCTTCCTCGCTCGCCGTGAAGCTGTAGCCGTTCAGCTCCAGAAAGAGTATGCCCACGACAAATCCGGTGCGCTTGTTGCCGTCGATGAAGGGGTGGTTCTGTACGATGCCGGCCGTGTATTTCGCGGCGAGCTCGACGATTTCGGCGCTGCCATAGGCGAGGTGGTTCAGCGGCCTGCCCAGCGCGGAATGAAGCAACGACTCGTCACGCACTCCATCGGCTCCGCCGTGCTCGACGAGCTGCCGATCGTGGATCGCGAATACCAGGTCCTCCTCGACCCAGATCGGCTCGCTCATTTGGATAGCGCGTGGAGCGTGTTCCTGTAGCGCGCCATGATCTCCTCGGCCTTCGCCATCCTCTTCTCGAAGGCCGGATCGAAGGGGGTGAGGCGGTAGGTGTTATTCGGCCCCTCGAGGAGAAAAACGTCCTCCCCCTCGCCAGTGCGCAGGTGGCTCAGCACTTCCTTCGGGAGCACCAGCCCGAGCGAGTTACCCACCTTGCGAACCTTGAGCGCGACCATGCTGCACCTCTTGCCTCGCCGGCGCCGCAGGCACTATGCCTGGTACCGTCGTGCCCCTGGGGGCATATTTGCCTCCAGGTCTGTGGGCACAATAGTAATAACGGTCCCCGTAATCAAGGGGCCCACCTGAAATGCGAATTGCGGTCACAGAGACTGATAATATATCCAGTGACCCGAGGAGATTACGGCGTCGGGCCGGCGCTCAAGCTCGGCGCGCCGAGCGAAGGCCTTTGCCGCGCTCTCAGAGAAGGCGGGTCGGGGACCGCTACGAGCTGCTCGACGAGGCGGTCGACGGTCTCGTCGACAAGTACCGCCGCAAATTGGCGGCACCGGTTTGCCAACATCGACAACCCGAACACCCCCTGCGCCTACCGCACGGAGTTCATGACTTTCGTCGGGATCGCCCGCCAAGAGACCGATGCGCTCGAGCACGAGGCCGATGTCGCCAAGGTGCAGGCGGGTAGAATTTGCGACCGCTCATTCGGCCCGGACGCTCAGCCCCATGACGACACCACTCGTCTGCCACACCTGCCGGGAGCCCGTGACCGGCTAAGAATCGGTCACGGATCGCTCGAGAGCGGCTATCGCGACCTCTGCAGCCGCTGCTTCAACGAGGAGGTGGCGCGCCTCGGCGGGCTCAAGTTCGAGCACGTCCAATTCGAATCCGTCGAGATGATGGACGCCGCCGGCGAGCCGCACCGGTTCCACTTTTCAGTGCGGCTCATGGCGAGCACGCCGCGCTCGAGGCCTTCGAGCTCAGGGACGGCGCCCCCGGCGGCTATACCTTCGAGGTCCTCGGCGATCCCGAGGGTGAACCGCCCTGGGTATTCCGGAGAACTCCGGGTGGATCTGCATTTCCATTTGCTGGATGTTGATCTCACCGGCGGCAAATCGGCGATGGACCCATTGATGCGAGGGGTTGAACCGGCGTGTATGACCAACCATGCAAACGAGGCCTGTCTCGCGCTGCGTCCGCGCCACCGCCTCCGCATCGCTCCAGTTGTCAGTCAGGGGATTTCGAGCTGCACGTGGTTGCCGGCTCTGAGGCATTCGATCGCCTGGATCGCATCCCAGTGCCTCTGGCCGAAAGCTCCGGCACCAGCGGGGATGATCTTCATGATTTCAGCCCTTTGCCAGGCGCCGTAGATCAGTCTCCGGGTTGGCGAGGACCTCGGGATCGAATCTCCGCTCAACATCGATAAGGGCCCTGGCGGCGCGCAGCTCTCGGGCCGCGTTGATACTGCTGGCACCGGCCACGCGGCCATCCAGAAGGTGAAGGACAATGAGCTGGTCCGCTCTGGAATCACCCCGCACTACGTCGCAATCACCTATTGGCATACCGATCACATTGAGGGTGAAGTCATATTGATCGCTCCAATACGAGCCCAGTTCCTCATAGGGCCGGCTTGGCGCGATGAGCGATCGACCGACGTGCTCCCCGTGCGCCGAGGCATGCGCCCAGGTCTCCTGCCGGTCGTGACGCCCCTGTCGCGCGTTGAAGTGAAGGGTGACCTCGCCTGCCGCGAAGATGGCCGGATCGCTCGTCATTCCGTAGCTATTGACGAGGATCCCCCCGGGGCGTACCTCCAGACCACAGTTGCGCGCCAAGCTGTCATTGGGCATCACACCGATCCCTACGACGATCAAGTCGCAAGAAAGCACTGCGCCATCCGACAAGTGTATCGAATAGCTTTGGGTCATTTGTTCCACGTGGCTGACGCGAACTCCCAGCCGCAGGTCGACGCCGGCCTGACGGTGCTTGCGGGTGATGAAATCCGTCACCGCTGGCGCGGCCGCACGGCTCATCACGCGATTGCCAGCCTCGACGACGGTTACCCGCCGCCCATTTTGCATGGCGGCCGCGGCGACCTCGAGACCGATCACCCCTGCGCCAACCACCAGGATCCGTCGGGCCGTGACCAATCCTTCCCGCAGAGCGGTAGCATCATCGAGGCTGCGCAGATAGTGGACGCCCGATCGATCCGGAGGGAGCTGAGGCACCGTTCGGGGAGAAGAGCCGGTGGCAATGACCAGCCGGTCATAATGGACGGAGTCGCCATCCTCGAGGAGCACTGCACGGCGCGGCCGATCGACGGCAGTGGCTGCTCTGCCAAGCTTCAGCTCTATATTGAGCTCCTCGAGCCGCTTCGGCTGAAGCAGCCTGATCTGGT
>JBOHZT010000278.1:0-4823 GCA_050738535.1 Steroidobacteraceae bacterium | reverse complement strand
GCGCGCGTCGCGCCATAGGACTTGGTGAGACCGCGTGCCTCAATGACGGTCGCCATGCTCGCCTCCCGTCTTCGGCCAGCTCGCCGGCTCGGGTCCGCCGCGCAGCAGCTCGGCGGCGGAGAGGCCCAGCCTGTGAATGGTCGCGTACACTTTGGGCCATTCCTCGGAGAGAAAGCGCTGGCGCTCGTCCTTCATGAGCGCCTGGCGCGCTCCCGTGTTGACGAACATGCCGCGGCCCCTGCGCTTCTCCACCAGGTTCTCGTCCACCAGCTGCTGGTAGCCCTTCAGAACCGTGAGCGGATTGAGGCGGAACTCGGCGGCGACGTTCCTCACCGAGGGCAGTGCGTCGCCCTCCTTGAGGACTCCCTCGAGAATCATCGCGACCACCCGGTCCCGCAGCTGCCGGTAGATCGGCTGGTTCTCGTCCCAGTGTGGCTCCATCGGGTGCTTACGGTCGCCGCGTTGCGGCCCATTAGCGGTCTAATGTACCAGAACGCCCGCCACGAAACCGACGACGATGGCCGCGTTCACGGTGAGGGAAAGCACCGCGCCCAGAATCACTTTCATGCCCGTGCTCATGATGAGCTCCCACTAACCGCCGGCCCTGTGCCGACGTTCTAGTGTTATATATAACTACAACACTAGTTCCGTGTCAAGGGAGCTCGTGAGATCCGAGACCCACGTCGCCGAATGGGGTTCCGGCTCGTCGCCGAACGGCCTTTGCCTTACCCCCAGAACGGCCCTTCGGCTTACGACCCACGAATGCCCGTAAAATGACGGGCTCCCATCCAGTCGAATCGAGACGGAGCGCTTCATGAAGCCACCTGTGAACGTCGCCATTACCGGCGGTGCCGGCCAGATCGGATATGCCCTCGCCTTTCGCGTGGCCTCGGGCGCCATGCTCGGCGCGGATCAGCCGGTCAACCTGCACCTGCTCGAGATCACCCCCGCGCTGCCTGCGCTCCGCGGCGTCGTCATGGAGCTCGAGGATTGCGCCTTCCCGACGCTCATGCGCGTGGTGCCGACCGACGACGCCAAGGTGGCGTTCCGCGACTGCCATGTCGCGATGCTCGTCGGCGCGCGCCCCCGGGGGCCGGGGATGGAGCGCAAGGATCTATTGCTCGCGAACGCGCAGATCTTCTCCGCGCAGGGCAAGGCGCTCTCCGAGGTCGCGGCTCGCGACGCGAAGGTGCTGGTCGTCGGCAACCCCGCGAACACCAATGCGCTCATCGCGCGCGCCAACGCGAAGGGCCTCGATCCGCGCAACTTCACCGCGATGACGCGCCTCGATCATAACCGCTCGCTCGCGCAGCTCGCGGCGCAAACCGGCACTCACGTCTCCGCCATCAAGCACATGACGATCTGGGGCAACCACTCGTCCACCCAGTTCCCCGACGTGAGCCACTGCACGATCGACGGCAAGCCCGCGCGCAGTCTCCTCGACGCGCACTGGATCGAGGAGACTTTCATTCCGGTGGTGCAGCAGCGCGGCGCCGCCGTCATCAAAGCTCGCGGCTCCTCCTCGGCGGCATCGGCGGCGTCCGCGGCGCTCGACCACGTTCGCGATTGGGTCCGCGGCAGCGCGGCCGGCGACTGGGTGAGCATGGCGGTGCCCTCGGACGGCAGCTACGGGATTGCCGAAGGGGTCATCTATTCCCATCCGGTCGTGTGCCGCAACGGCGGCTACGAGATCGTCCAGGGCCTCTCCATCGACGAGGCGAGCCGCAAGCGCATGCAGGCGACGCTTGCCGAGCTCCAGGAGGAGCGCGAGGGCGTCCGGAGCCTGCTCGGATAGCCCGCCGCGCGCCCTGGAGCGGCCGGCTGCGGCGCATGCGACAATGACCGCCATGCTAGGCGCCGTCGTCACGCTCCTCGTCGCCGCAGCGGTCGCGTATGCTCTCACGGTCGCGCCGATCGGCGGCGTGATCGCGCTCGTCTTCGTCGCGGGGACGCTGATCCTCGCTTACCGGCGCGCGAGCCTCGTCGCGTTCGCGGCGACCTACACGGTACTGGTCGCGGCCTATGCGACATTCGGCGCTCCCGCCGGCCCGTGGAAGGGCGTCCTGTGGGTTCTGCTCGCGCTCCTGTGGGCGCTCGACGTGCGGCCGCTGCGCAAGGCGCTCCTCACGAGACGCTTCATGCGGGCCTACTTGAGAGCGCTGCCTTCGATGTCGGCGACCGAGAAGGAGGCGCTCGAGGCCGGCACCGTCTGGTGGGACGGCGAGCTGTTCACCGGCGCGCCCCGCTGGCAGCGGCTCCTCGGAGCGGCAGCGCCGCGGCTCTCGCCGCAGGAGCAAGCCTTCCTCGACGGGCCTTGCGAGGAGCTCTGCGGGATGCTCGACGACTGGGACATCACGCACCGCCGCGGCGATCTGCCTCCGCGCGTGTGGGAGTACCTGCGCGGCCGCGGATTCTTCGCGATGATCATCCCCAAGCGGTACGGCGGCCTCGAGTTCTCCGCCTACGCGCACTCGTGCGTGCTCGCGAAGCTCGCGAGCCGCAGCACCACGGCGGCCTCGACCGTGGCCGTCCCGAACTCTCTCGGGCCCGCGGAGCTCCTCAATCACTACGGCACGCAGGAGCAGAAGAACCACTATCTGCCGCGACTCGCTCGAGGAGAGGAAATTCCGTGCTTCGCGCTCACCGGGCCGCGCGCCGGCTCGGATGCCGCGGCCATCCCCGATACGGGCATCGTGACCCGCGGCATGTGGCAGGGACGCGAGATCGTCGGCATCCGCCTCGATTTCTCCAAGCGCTACATCACGCTCGCGCCCATCGCGACGGTCGTGGGCCTCGCGTTCCGCCTGTTCGACCCGGACCACCTCATCGGTGAGCGGACCGATATCGGCATCACCTGCGCGCTCATTCCGCGCGGCACGCCCGGGATCTCGATCGGCCGGCGCCACTTCCCGCTCAACATCCCCTTCCAGAACGGCCCCGTCCGGGGCAAGAACGTCTTCGTGCCGCTCGATTGCATCATCGGCGGTCCGAAGATGGCCGGGCAGGGCTGGCGGATGCTCGTCGAGCAGCTCTCGGTCGGCCGCTGCATCTCGCTCCCCTCGAATGCAACCGGAGGCGCCAAGGCCGCGACGTGGGCGACCGGGGCTTACGCGCGCATCAGGCGCCAGTTCAACGCCTCCATCAGCCGCTTCGAGGGCGTCCAGTCGATCCTCGCGCGCATGGCAGGGCTCACCTACATCATGGATGCCGCGCGGTCCGTGACGGCCGGAGCCATCGACGGCGGCGAGAAACCCTCCGTCCCCTCCGCCATGCTGAAGTATCACGTGACGGAGATGGGCCGGCAGGTCGCAAACGATGCCATGGACGTGCACGGGGGCAAGGCGATCCAGCTCGGCCCGCGCAATTACCTCGCGCGCGGCTACGAGAGCGTTCCGATCGCGATCACCGTCGAGGGCGCGAACATCCTGACGCGCAGTCTCATCATCTTCGGCCAGGGCGCCGTGCGCTGCCATCCCTATGTGCTGCGGGAGATGAGCGCCGCGCGCGACCCCGACCGGCGCAAGGGAGCCGCCGAGTTCGACGCGGCGCTGTTCGGCCACATGGGATTCGCACTCTCGAACGCCGTGCGCTCGGCCGTCATGGCGCTCACGCTCGCGCGGTTCCAGAGCGTCCCGGAGCATGGCCCGACGCGGCGCTACTTCCAGCACGTCGTCCGCTTCAGCGCCTCGTTCGCCTTCGCGGTGGACGTCGCCATGCTGACGCTCGGAGGCTATCTGAAGAAGCGGGAGAGCCTCTCCGCCCGTCTGGGCGACGTGCTCTCGGCGATGTATCTCGCCTCGATGGTGCTCAAGCATTTCAACGATGGAGGCCGGCCGGCCGAGGACCTGCCGATCGTCGAGTGGGCGTGCCGCCACTTGCTCTACCACGCCCAGGAGCAGCTGCACGCCTTCCTGCGCAACTTCCCCAACCGGTTCCTCGCGGGTTTGATGCGCGCACTCATCTTCCCGCGCGGGCTCACCTACTTCGCGCCGTCCGACGCGCTCGGCCGGCGCGTCGCCGACCTCATCACCTGTCCCACCGGCGCGCGGGAGCGGCTCGGCCGATTCATCTATTCGAGCGCCGCGCCCGGACAGGCAAGCGCGCACGGCCCCTGCGCCGCCGTGAACCCGCTCGCCCTGCTTCAGGAAGCGCTCGAACTCGCCGCGGAGGCGGAGCCGATCGAGCAACGCATCCGCGTGCAGGGCGTCCGCAGCGGGAAGATCACCGCGCTCGACCTGCCGGGGCGCATCGATCAGGCCCTCCACGCCGGCATCGTCTCGGCCGACGAGGCGCAGCGGCTGCGCGAGTTCGACCAAAAGGTCATGGAGATCGTGACGGTCGACGACTTCGCTCCCGACGAGCTCGGCGCGGAGGCTCAGTCCCGACCAGCGCCGGCCGCCCGGTCGAGCGCGCCGGTCGAGTAACGGTCCCCGACGGCGGGGCCCTTGCGAGGGAACTCGCATCCGCTGCCGCAGTTGGGCGATAGTATCGGCGCATGTATCTCTCCTTCTTCGGTCTCAACGAGAAGCCGTTCGCGATCACGCCGGATCCGCGCTATCTGTATTTGAGCGAGCGCCACGCCGAAGCCCTCGCTCATTTGGTCTACGGCATCAATGAGGCGGGGGGATTCGTGCAGCTCACCGGAGAGGTGGGCACCGGCAAGACGACGGTGGTGCGGTCGCTTCTCACGGAGACGCCGCGCAACGCCGAGATCGCCCTCATCCTCAATCCGCGCATGACCGCGCCCGAGTTCCTCCTGACGATCTGCGAGGAGCTCGGCATCGGCGTCCCGGACTCGGCGACCGGGAGCCTCAAGGATCTCG
>JBOHZT010000277.1:0-4831 GCA_050738535.1 Steroidobacteraceae bacterium | reverse complement strand
CCGCAGTACCGGTCGGTCCCCGGAGTAGCCGACGATTCCGCCTTCGGCGGCGGCAACATGCAGTACCAAGTGCTGCTCGATCCCGTCAAAGTCGCGGCCGTCGGCCTCACGACTTCGCAGGTGATCGCGGCACTCGCGGCCAACAACAGCAATGCCGGCGGCGGCTTCTATTCCCAGGGAGGCCAGTTCTTCTACGTCCGCGGGCTCGGCCGCATCAAGACGGTGAAGGACATCGGGAACATCGTTCTTGCAGTACACGACGGGACGCCGGTGCTGGTGAAGGACGTGGCGAAGGTGCGGCTCGGGATCGCGCCGCGCCTCGGCGAATTCGGCTACATGGGACAGAACGATGCCGTCGAGGGAGTGATCCTCGCGCTGACCGGCACCAAGACCGAGGACGTGCTGCGGCGGGTGGAGGCGCGGACGCGGGAGCTCAACGACGAGATCCTGCCGAAGGACGTGCGAATCCATCCCTTCTACGACTTGACCACGCTCATCAACGAGACCAAGCATGTAGTCATGCGCAATCTCGGGCTCGGCATGGGCCTGGTGGTCGTGGTGCTGGTGTTCTTTCTCTATGATGTGCGGGCCGGCTTCATCGTCGCGGTCACGATTCCCCTCGCGCTCCTGTTCGCATTCCTGTGCCTCGATCTGAAGGACGCCTCCGCGAACCTGCTCTCGATCGGCGCCGTCGACTTCGGCATCCTCGTGGACGGCGCGATCTTCATGGTCGAGAACATCTTCCGCGAGCTCGCCGCACGCCAGGGCACCGAATACCGCATCGCGGATGTCATCCAGAGTGCCGCATCCGAGGTCGACCGGCCGCTCGTGTACGCGGTCGCGGTGATCGTCGCGAGCTTCCTGCCGATCTATTTCCTCACCGGGCCATCCGGGGTGCTTTTCAAACCCATGGCCGACACGATGATCTTCGCGCTGATCGGCTCGCTTGCCGTGACGCTCACCCTCCTGCCGGTGCTGTGCGCGCTCTTCATGCGCCGAGGCGTGCGCGAGCGGCGCAATGCGCTCTATGAGCGGCTGAAGGCGGGGTACGCGCGCTCTCTCGAGGCGGCCATCGGCGCACCGTGGCGCGTGACGATCGCTTGCCTGATCCTGCTTGCGGCGACTTATCCCATGATCCGCGGGATCGGCGCCGAATTCATGCCGCATCTCGACGAGGGCGCGCTCTGGGTACGCGCCACCATGCCTTACACGATCTCATTCCGCAAAGCGGCGCAGATCTCCCCGCAGATCCGCACGGTGCTACGGTCGTTTCCGGTCGTCACCACCGTCACCTCGGAGCTCGGCCGTCCCGACGACGGGACGGACTCGACGGGCTTCTTCAACGACGAGTTCTTCGTCGGGCTGAAGCCGTACTCCGAGTGGCACGGCGCGTACCGCAGCAAGCAGGCGCTGATCGACGCCATCAACCGCAAATTGCAGCGTTTCCCGGGCATTCAGTTCAACTACACCCAGCCCGCGGAGGACGCCGTGGACGAGGCCGAGACGGGCCTGAAGAGCGCTCTCGCCGTCAAGATCTACGGGCCCAAACTCGAGGTGTTGCAGCGCGAGGGCAAGGCGGTCAAGGCGATCATCGAGAAGGTGCGCGGCATCGCCGATGTGACCCTGGTGCACGAGCTCGGCCAGCCCAATCTCGCGATCCACATCGACCGCGCGCGGTGCGCTCGTTACGGCCTCAATGTGGATGATGTGAACAACCTCGTCACCGCGGCGATCGGCGGAGCCGTCGCAACCGAGGTGGTGCAGGGGGAGAGGCAATTCGATCTCCTAGTGCGCCTGCAGCAGCGCTTCCGAGACACTCCGCAGGCGATCGGCGCCATCCCGGTGGCGACCCCCGGCGGACAGGAGATCCCGCTGCGGCAGCTCGCGGACATCGAGGTCGCGAACGGCGCCTCGTTCATCTACCGGCAGAACAATTCGCGCTACATCGGCGTGCAGTTCTCCGTCGAGGGCCGTGACCTCGCCGGCGCCGTGGGGGATGCGATCCGGCAGGTCGCGCAGCGCGCGAAGCTTCCCCTCGGATACCGGCTCACCTGGGGCGGGGAGTACCAGGAGTACACGGCCTCGCGCGCACAGATGCGCGTCATCCTACCGCTCACCGTGCTCTTGATCTTCGGGATACTGTTCGTGCTCTACGGCAACTTCAAGTTTCCGCTCATCACGATCGTCGGGGTCATCCTGTCCGCGCCCTTCGGCGCGCTGCTCGCGATGTGGCTCACCGGGACCACATTCTCCGTGTCGTCCGACATCGGCTTCATCGTCCTGTTCGGCGTCTCGGCACTGACGAGCGTCGTCTACATCTCCTGCGCCAACGAGCTGCGCCTCGGCGGCGCCGACATCGGCGCCGCGGTGCGCGAGGCGGCGACGCTGCGGCTGCGCCCGATCGTGATGACCGCGCTGGTCGCAGCGCTCGGTCTGCTGCCCGCCGCGATCGCGACCGGCGTCGGGACCGACTCTCAGCGGCCGTTCGCGCTCGTCATCGTTGCCGGCATGATCTCGAGGCTCGTGATCGGCATCTACCTGATGCCGGCGCTCTACAAGCTCGTAGCGCGGCCCGCAGACCGGCTGCAGGTGTAGCGCAGCAGCAGCGCGTGTCCATCGGGATCGCGGAGCGCGGCGGTGGCGCCGTCGAGCGGGCTGGCGCCCCATTCGAGCCGCACGCCTGCGGCCGCGAGCCGGCTCTCGAGGCTTGCGAGCGGCTCCGCCTCGAGCTCGAGCACGAGCCGCGTCGCGAGCGCATCGTTCCACGCTGCCGGCGCCCCCGCCGCGCGCGTCGCGGGAGACCGGTAGCAGAGCAGCTCGAGATGCGGCGGATCCGTATCGCTCGCGAGCGCCGTCACCTCGACGGTCGGATCAGGAACCCCATCGAGCTGCTGTTGCTCGAGCCCACGGTTGAGCGAGCGCCCGCGGACGCTGAATCCGAGCCTCACGTAGAACTCGATGCTGCGCGCGGTATCGGCGACGACGATGGCCGAATGATCGATGCCGAGGCAGAACGCCGCCGGTTGCGAGGGGTCGGCAGCCGGCCTATCCGGCGCCACCGGCCGCGGGCTCAAGCCCACCTGGCCCGCTTGGCCCACGGCGCGCCACGCGGCCGGCGCCGCAGTCGGCGCGAACTCGAGGAGCTCGAGCGGATGGCCCTCGGGATCGCGAAATTTGAACGCGGTGACGCCTCCGGAGCTGGCGGGCAGGCGCTGCGGCGCGGGGCCGGTGATCGGTGCCCAGCCCGCGATCTCACGCAGCCGCGCATAGGCGCTCTCCATGCTCGCGACGACGATCGCGAAGTGCTGGAAGCGCGCGTCGTTGCTCGCGACGCCCGGCGGGTACGGCCTGCCCGGCTCGTCGAACGCCGCGAGCTCGAGCACCTGCCGCCCGAGCGCCAGCACGGTCGAGCGCGCCTCGGCGCGCGCCACGCCCGCAAGGCGCGCAAACGGTGCGTCGTGATGCGCCTCGAGGCCGATGCGCTCGAAGCCAAAGGCCGAGCGATAAAAGCGCTCGAGCCGGTCGGGATCCGCCGTTGTGAGGCTCACGCGCGCGACGCGGATTGCGCCCATGCTCGTCACGGCCCAGCGGGGATCATGGCCGGACGTGGATCACGACCCGGCGTGGATCATGGCCACACGCAGCCGCGCCGATTGAGGAAAATCGCGCACAGCGTGTGCGAGGCCGTGATGAAGAGCCGGTTCTTGCTGAGACCGCCGAAGGTGACGTTCGAGACCGTGTGCGGAACGAGCACCTTGCCGAGGAGCTTGCCCTCGGCAGAGAGGCAATGCACCCCGTCCCCGGCGCTGCTCCAGAGGTTGCCGTCCTCGTCCACGCACATCCCGTCGCAGAAGCCGGGCGAGATCTCGTGGAACACCTCCCCGCCGGTGAGCTGCCCGCCATCGGGCGACACCTCGAACAGGCGGATGGACCGGCGCGGCGCATCGGCCTGCGGATCGCCCGTCTCCGACACGTAGAGCCGCCGCTCGTCGGGCGAGAACGCGAGCCCGTTCGGCCCGTCGAAGTCCCCCGCCATCAATCGAATCTCGTTGCGCGCGGGATCGAAGCGATACAGACCGGGCGCCTGCTCCGAGACCTGCCGGCCGCCCTCGTAGTCGTTCGCAATGCCGTACACCGGATCGGTGAACCAGATCGTCCCATCGGACCTCACCACCACGTCGTTCGGCGAATTGAGGCGCTTGCCGGCGTGATGCGCGACGAGCGTCGTCACCTGCCCGTCGTATTCCGTCCGATACAGACAACGGCCGTGATGCGAGCAGGCGATGAGCCGTCCCTGCCGATCGCGCGCCTGACCGTTCGCATAGTCGGAGGGCGCGCGGTAGACCGAGAGGCCGCCTGCCTCGCTCCAGCGCAGCGTGCGATTGTTCGGCAGGTCCTGGAACAGCAAGCACCCCGCATCGCCAAACCACACCGGTCCCTCGGTCCAGCGGAACCCGGCGGCGAGCTCCTCGAGCTGCGCGTTCGCGAGCACCGTGCGGGCGAAGCGCCGATCGCGGATATCGAAGTCCCCGGGCATGTCAATCGAACGGACAGGGTGTGGGCGGCGGTGCCTCGCCCTCGAGCTGCGCGAGCCACAGCACGGCGGGCTGCGGCCCGACGGTCCCCGAGAGATGGCCCTTGCGACCGTTCGACTCCCGCGTGCCCTGATCCGCGCCGAAGGAAAATTCGCCCGGCCCCATCTCCGCGCGCTGCCCATCCATCGACTCGACGAACCAGCGTCCCGCGAGCGGCACGATCCACTGCGGACGCGGATTCTCGTGCCATTCTCCGACCCAGCCGGGCGGCAGCACGGTCACCATCAGCGTCATCG
>JBOHZT010000276.1:0-4834 GCA_050738535.1 Steroidobacteraceae bacterium | reverse complement strand
TCGTATGGGCATCGGCGAATCGTGCCAAATTTTCCGGCCCCCTGCATCCGCACGAAGCCCGGGAAATATAGGCTCTGCAGCGCCATCACGACCCCATTTTTACCCACACGTTTGCCGGAAGACCCAGTTCTTGAATAGTCGTTTTGTGAACGTCCGCTTTTCGGACCGCCGGATTGGAGCGCGAATGTCTCGTCCTGGCCGGAGACGGGCATCACATACCAGCGGTAACTCACTCGACAAATTGCGCAGCGAGTCGCTTTGGAGCCCTTCGCTTCCACGCCGCTCGAAGTGCCTGACTTACGGCTAGCAGATCGGACGACTTCAGCCGCACATGCGTGCTTCCTTTCCGCCCCCAGCCACCCGGCACGGGCGCGAACGAGGCGGGCTCGGCCTGCACAAACGACGCCTGCTCCTGTGGCGTAAGCAGGATCGTCGCGAACTCGACGGTAGGATAGCCGAGCGTTGCGAAGATCTTTCGGCCAACGCGAAAATAGGCATGTGCGTGGTGCTCACCTTCGATCACTCCAGGTAGTTGCACGGCCAGCTCGCGAAACATCTCAGGCGTCATCGGACGTATCCCCCGTTGCACGGCCCCTGACGGATGTCCTGTCAGGCGACGAGCTGGTCTCTGAGAGCCCCGAGCGAGGCGCGCCACCAGTCCGCAACTCGCTGGAGCGTGATGGGCTCTGGAAAACCGTGCCGCGCGACGTGGCGCTGCGGAATCGTGTCCCACGCTCTGTGCTCGATCGATACACGCGTCTCCTCGCCGGCCGGTTCGAAGAGTACCTCGCCCTCAGTCGATTGCTCGGGCGAGAAGCTTGCCTGGCGCCAAACGAAGACGAGGCGCTTGCCTGGCTCCCAAACCGAAATGCGACCGATCTCGAAGGTCTCGCCGCTGCTCAGTCGTGTGACGAGACGCCCGTCCACGCCGGGCTCGAACCTCAGCTCACCGTCGCCTTCCGGCGTGATTCGAAAGAGACTGTCGGGTCGCCACCAGGAAGCGATTTCCTGTGTGAATGCCTCGAAAGCCCGCGCCGGATCGACGGGCACGCGCAGTGCGAGAAAAACCTTCGACGTCATTTCTTGATCTTTTGCAGATGCGCCTTGAACGACGCGAGCTGCCGCGCCCACAACGCATCGGTCTCCGCCAGCCACGCCTTGAGCTCAGCCATCGCCTCAGTCCTCAAGCGATAGAGGCGGACCCGGGAGTCGAACTCGTCGCGGTCTTCCTCCACGAGGCCGCTCTGGCGCAGCGTCCTCAGATGGCGGCTCATGGCCGGAAACGAGATACGCGCCGCCTGCGCGAGATCTCCAGCCCTGTAGGGCCGCTCGCGAAGGAGGTCGACAACGTGCCTGCGGTGCGGGTCGGCGAGCGCCGCAAGCGTGCGGTCGACGCCCTGCGCACTCACCGCAGCGGCTCGAACTTGAACCCGCTCGCTTTCTCCATCTCTTCCTTGGAGACGTTCCGGACCGGCTGCGAGAACGTCCAGTAGTGGCCTTCGAGATCCGCCGCGATGTAGGTGCGATCACCGTAGAACTGGTCCTCGGGCTCCTTCACGATCTTCGCACCGGATCGCCGTGCCTGCGCGCAGTGCTCGTTGATGCCGCGCTCGATGCGCACGTGGAGGCGCTGCGTGTTCTTTCCGCCCAGCGACGCGGGACTGCGCGTCCAGTCCGCCCACTCCGCCCCGATCATGACGACGCCGTCGCCATGTGTCATTTCGGCATGGACGATATTGCCTTCAGCGTCGGTGAGGACCTCGCTCGGCTCGAAGCCGAAGGCCTCCTGTAACCACTTGAGGGCGGCTCGATTGAGACGTGCGGTGACGAGCGTACCCTGCTGGGGAACAGGAAGTCGTCGGTTCTCAGGTGTGCGTGCTGGATCCAGCCCGTCACGGCGTCTCGGGTCTGTTCCGTGATCTCGAACTGTACGGGTCGCTGGGTCTTCTGCTGCATAACGATGGCCCGAGCGGCCACGCGATCCCCATGCGTGATGTCTCGGATGCGCAGCTTCACGAGATCACAGGACCTGAGCTTGCTATCGACGGCGAGGTTGAACATGGCGAGCTCTCGGATGCGCTCCCCGAGTTGAAGACGAATGCGGATGGCCCAGATATCCTTGAGGCGCAGCGGCGCCTTTTGACCAACGAGCTTGCCCTTGTTCCAAGGTTCGCGCTTGGACGCGGTTCGAATCGACTGGTCCATTACGGCGGTACCCCTATGATGGTGACACCGCCATCAGTTTTCTACATTCACACCGCTGCTCACCATCCGAGGCAAGGCGCTTCCGGTTACCCGGACGGCGGGGCGTCCTGTCCAGCAGCAGCATTGCCAGTGCGTAATTTATATATTACACTCGCGCATGTTCGAGGTGCGCCAAACGGCAGAGTTTTCGCGTTGGCTCGGGGAACTGCCGGACCCCGTCGGTCGCGCGGCAGTGCTCACGCGGCTCGCGCGCCTCGGACTCGGCAACCCGGGCGACGTGAAGTCCGTCGGCGCACGTGTGTGGGAGCTGCGAATCGATGTAGGACCAGGCTATCGAGCGTACTACATGCGCGCCGGCGAGCAGGTTTATCTCATGCTCGGTGGCGGCGATAAGTCCTCGCAGGCAAAAGACGTTGATCGTGCGATTCGGATGGCAGGCGAACTTAAGTCCGCTGCTCGAGCGAAGAAAGCGAGGAAATCGAAATGAGTACGAAGATTAACCCCAAGATCGCGCGCAGACTCGGCGTGCGCCGATTCGATGCGTCCGAATATCTACGCGATGAAGCAGATATTGCTGCGTACCTGGGAGCTGCAGCCGCTGAAGAAGACCCCCGGGTACTCGCCGCCGCGCTCGGCGACGTTGCGCGCGCGCGTGGAATGTCGGAGCTCGCACGCAAGACCGGCCTCACCCGTGAGGCACTGTACCGATCGCTCTCTGCCGAGGGGAACCCGGAGCTATCGACCTTGACGAAGGTACTACGGGCTCTTGGCATGCGGCTGACAATCCAGCCTGCTGCGACCTGAAAGTCTTGCATCGAGCACCGATCCCTTCGGGCGGCGAGAAGCCGACATTCCAACGTCCGGAATGGGGCGAGTGACTGTTCAGAGTCTACGTCCGCTCCTGGCCGACAATGACGGAGCGCCGGTGCCCGAGGTCGCCATCGCTGAATTCTATTTCCGGCTCCTCAGCAGAATCTGTGGGTGAGCTCGGGCTCGGGTAGAGCGCCAAGTTTATGATAGAGCATGACTTTTATCGCTCGATAGGTGCGAAAGCCGTAGGATCTTCTGAGGTTCGCTTTCAGACGGTTGTTCAGACCCTCCACGGCATCGAGGGAGACCTGTTCGCGGGCCTCGAACCAGTTGAGGATGAGCGGCTTGTGAGCGCGCAGCATGCGCGCGATCTTCCTCATCGGCTCGATGCGCGAGCGCAGCGCCTTGGTGCACCACTGGTCCATGAACTTCGCCGCCCAGGCCGGGGAGAGGTATTCCCAGAAGAGCTGGAATTCCTCCTTGAGCAGGTAGGCACGGATGGTGCGCAGGTTGCAAGCGAGCAGTTCCTTGAGCTTGATGGCCTGACGGGCGGTGAGGTTCTCCGGGCGCTTCAGCAGACACCAGCGCGAGTGGGTCAGCACCACCTGCTTGCCGCTGAGGCGGTTTCGGGCGCGGATCTCGCGGGTTTCCTTCGCCCGCACATCATCGATCGCCTGGTTCATCTTCGAGGCGATGTGATAGCGGTCGAGGATGTTCAGCGCCTCGCCGGCCCGCTCGGCGATCACGTTCAGGTACGGCTGCCACATGTCCGAGCAGATAAAGCGGATCAGCGCGGTGCGCTCGGGGCCGAACCACAAGAAGAACTTCCTCAGACTCGTCTCCTCCCGATTCTCCGCGACGAACAACAGTCGCTTCATGCCTTCGTTGATCTGGTAGACCAAGGTGAGGAATCTGCCCTTGCGCCAGTGGATCTCATCGACCCCGCAGGCGCTGATGCCGGTCATGTCCATGCGCGCTCGGCCCCAGTCGACGGCCATTTCCACCGACCGATACACGCCCTCCCAGCTGGTCTTGAAAGTCCGCGACACATCCTGCCAGGACAGCAGCTTCGCCCAGGAGGCCAGAAACCAGGCAAAGCTATGCGTGAGGGGGCGCTTGCCCAGCGCCCAGGGCAGATGCTCCACGCAGATCCCGTGCTCGGGACAGCGCACCCGCCGCGGTGCGTAGCGAAAGTAAGTCGCGATGTCCCACAGCGGCACGAACTGAAACTGCCGCTCGGGCAGCCGGTCGTAACCGGGCGCCGGCTTGTGGCAGTGCGAGCAGGCACCGCGGGAGCGCTCCCGGGCTCGTACCCGGATCTCGATCCGCGGCACACGCCCCTCAATCAGTCGGCTCGACTCGTACACGAAGCCCTTCAGCCGTTCCACGTGGTTCAAGAGAGTCTTCAATACAAGATGCATCGGCAGATCCGCTCAGCGAAACTGCCACCATGGGAATCTTGCGCCGCCAGGTCAAGCCCGCGAACGCGCCCGACACCGAGGCGCCCAAGTGCCCGCAATGCGGCAGCACCTCGCTCAAGCGCGTCCTCGCCACCCATCCGGTGCACCTCACCGGGAGCCGCGTCGATGTCTACCGCGTCGAGATGCACAAATGCCGCCACTGCGGCGCCCGCACTCCAACCGAAGAGGGTAAAGCAAAGATCAAACGCTGCACCAAAACGGGCAGGGACTTCTTTCTCAAGGGCACCTCGAAAAATTGCCCGTTTGACGCTCATTCTGTAGACCATGTTTGTTAGAATACGGCATGAAGATGCAACTCGGATTCTTTGACCTTCAGAACCGGTTTGACAAGCTCAGCC
>JBOHZT010000275.1:0-4939 GCA_050738535.1 Steroidobacteraceae bacterium | reverse complement strand
ATTGTCCGCCGGTCTCGTCGCGCTACCGCTCGCCGCCCACGCGGACGTGTCGGGTGAAGTCTCGACAGCGGCTCAGCACGCGGGCTTCTCGGCCAAATCGACGTCGCTTCTCGGCGCCCATACCCATCTGCATCACACGCTGAACTGCCTCGTCGGCCCGCACGGGCATGGGTTCGACAGCAAGGCGGCCGATCCCTGCATGGGCATGGGCAACGGCGCCATCCCGGATGCCGCCAATGCGCACGCCAAGCGGACGCTGGAACGGATTGCCGCGCGCACGCGGTCGGCGCTCAAGAGTCACAGCCTGAAGACGACCCAGAAGGATGCGAGCCGGATCCAGGCGGAGCTGGACAAGGTCAAGTAAGTCGCCTCGAGCGCTTGGCGTCGGCCGCCCGCGCGGCCGACGCCGGTGTCGGTATCGGGCCGACGGGCCGACGGGGCTCGCAATCAGGCAGGCGCGCCCAGCACCTCCTCGGCAATCTGTGCGGCCTGCACCGCTGACGGCCAGCCCGCGTAGAAGGCGAGGTGTGTGATCACTTCGGCCAGTTCTTCGCGCGTGATCCCGTTGGCGGCGGCGAGCTTGATGTGGAAGCGCAGCTGCTCGGGCCGGTAGGATGCAATGAGCGCCGCGCAGGTGATGAGGCTGCGCTCGCGTTTGCTGAGCGCCTTGCGTTCCCACACGTCGTCGAACAACACATCCGAGGTGAGATCGGCCAGCTTCGGGGCGATGCGGCGCAACGAATCGGGCGGGCGCGGCGAGCTCTTGTCGGCCATGGCAGCTTCTCCTCGCTAAAGCTCCATGCTAACCGATCGAGCCGCCGGATCGTGAGATCGCAGCGATCGCGGGCCGTGCGCACCGGCCGTGGGCGTGCGTGTCGGCGGCTAGCGTGCGCGCCTGCGGCGCGAGCGCGTCAGGAATCGGCCGCGGCGGCAGCGATGTCCTCGACCGGCGAGTCGCTCGCCGGCAATCGGCCTGCGCGCCGGTCGGCCTGCTTGCGCTCGTAGACCTCCTCGCGGTCGATCGCGATATCCCGCGGCGCGGCGATGCCGACGCGCACCTGGTTTCCCTTGACCGCCAACACGGTGATCACGATGTTTTCCCCGATGCAGAGGCGCTCGCCGGGGCGCCGTGTAAGGATCAGCATCTCTCCCCTCCCTTCGCGACGATGCGGTCGCGGGTGCTCGGTCACCGACTCGAAATGCTACTTAGAGTCTGTCGATTCAGCGTCATCGGATTCGCATCATTTCGCGTATCGAGGTCCGCAGCCGGGCTCGCCGATCACCGCTGCCGGTGCGCAAACCCACCTTGCAACTCCGCCAGGTCCTGGCCATCAATGTCCGCGAATACAGAGCTCGGCATGGGCTCTCGCAGGAGCAGTTGGCGGACGATTGCGGACTCCACAGGACCTACATCGGATCGGTGGAGCGTTGCGAGCGCAACGTCACGCTGAGCACGCTCGAGGCCATCGCCCGGGCGCTGCGGACCAATGTCCCGGAGCTATTGACGCGCCGCTGACTCGCTGAAGCCCGCACCGGGGGCTTGCTACTTATAATCATCCTCGAGCGTGACCGCAAGCGCGGTGCCGTCGCCGGCGAGGATGAGGGCGGCGGCCTCATCGAGCTCGTTGTAGACGGACTTCAGGGCGTCGAGCGCGTGGCGCAGCGCCACCTCCTCATCCCCGATTCCCGTGAATTCCTGGGACGAGAGCGACCGCTGCACGACGGAGAGCATCGAGAGTGCATCGGAGAACCGGCCGAGGATCTGCTGCAGATCCGGACGATCTCCTCGAGGCCGTTGCGGGCCGGGCGCGGCCGGAGCGCCGTTCTTGGAAGCACGACTCTGGCGCGCGCGCCGGTGCGAGGTACGCTGGTCCATAGTAGGATATAGTCTACACGCAACCACCGTCGAAGGAGAAACACTGGCAGCTGCGCCGCCGGGCAGGCGGTTTTCAGCCGAGCGGCTCGACGTGGTGGAATTTTGCGTAGTCGAACCGATCGATGCCGTCCTCGCCCGTGGTGAGGATGTCGGCGAAGGCGTGGTTCCACCGCAGCTGCGAGACGGGGTACTCGTGGCGCGCCATGAGGGTCTGCCGGGTCGTCTCGTCGGTGCCGCTGACGGTAAGCAGGAGATAGGCGTGCGCCGCATCGAGGGACTCCGCGGTCGCGCCCGCGAGCGGGCTCGCCGCGTCGATCACATGCATGATGTTCCAGCCGAACACGAAGGCGGGCTGGGCGCTGCGCCGCAGCGGCAGATCGTAGATGCGGCGGATCGGCAGACCCTCCCCGGTGAGCTCGTCGCGGATGAGGCGCAGCTGCGCCGAGGCCTCCATGATGACGTTCTGGCGCTCGTTCGCCGTGCGCAGCATCAGTGTCTCGCGGCCGTCGAACGGGCGGATCACCGCATGGCGCGCGAAGAGGATCCGGGCCATCGGACGTGAGAACCTCGCGAACATCATCCCCGTGAGCAGCGCGAGGCTCATCATGCCGGTGAAGATCTCGATCGAGGCGATGACGTGCGCGAACACCGACTGCGGGTGCATGTCGCCGTAACCGACCGTCGCGAGCGTCTCCACGCTGAAGAAGAACGATCCCCAGTAGCCGCGCGGATCGAGGTGGGCGATGTCGCCCGGCCGGAGCGCGTAGATGGCCCCGAAGATCAGATTGAAGAGGAAGAAAAAGCCCGCGAAGCTCGCGAACAGGCGCGGCCAGCTGATCGTCATGAACAGGTGATAGAGATCCTGCCATGGCCGTCTCGCCAGTCCGCGCGTGATGACGATGCGGCCGGCGATGTCGCGCCGGCGCGTGAGGGTGCGTCTGAGCAGCACCGCCGAAGTCTACCCCGGCGCGGCACCGAGCGGGCAACGACGCCCCGCGGCTCGTAGAATGCACCCGTGGCACCCGCCGACGAATACTCGAGTCGCCTCGCATCCTGGGAGGCGCAGGCCCGGCGCTCGCAGGCGCTCGAGGCACGGCTCGGGGCGATCCGGCTCGGCCTTGCGGCGTTGTTCGTCGCGGCCGCGTGGGGCGCTGTCGGCAAGCATGCATTTTCGGCGCTGTGGCTGCTGGCACCGGCCGCCGCATTCGTAGCCGCCGTGCTGTATCACGCCTCGGTGCGCCGCCGGCACCGCCGGGCAACGCGAGCGATCGAGCTCTACCGCGGAGGCCTCGCGCGCCTCGAGGATCGCTGGGCCGGGGGCGGCGATGCGGGGGAGCGGTTCCTCGATCCCCATCACGTCTACTCGGCCGATCTCGATCTGTTCGGCAGGGGCGGGCTGTTCGAGCTCGTGTGCGCGGCGCGGACCCGGATGGGCGAGGAAGCGCTCGCGCGCTGGCTCCTCGCGCCGGCCTCCCGCGAGGAAATCGAAACGCGCCATGCTTGCATTCGTGACTTGCGGGACCGGCTCGATCTGCGCGAGGACCTCGCCATCCTCGGCGATGACGCGCAGGCCGGTGTGCAGCCGCGATCCCTGCTCGAGTGGGCCGAGACGCCCAATGTGCTCGAGCAGCCCTGGATTCGCTGGGCCGCGCGCTTACTGCCGGGGCTCTGCGCGGCCGCGGCCGCCTTCTGGGCGTTGAGCGGAAACCTGATCCCTTTCGTCGCCGTCGTCCTCGCCGAGGTCGCGGTCCTCTACGCACTCAAGGATCGCCTGAAGCAGGTGCTGGACCCGACGGAGGGAGCGTTCCAGGATCTGCGGATCTTCGGCGGGCTGCTCGCCCGGCTGGAACGCGAGGCCTTCGAGGCGTCGCAGATGATCGCGCTCGTGCGCTCGCTCGCCTCCGGCGGAGCGGAAGCGGCTCGCAGCATCGGCCGCTTGAGCACTCTGGCGGAGCTCGCCGGCTCCCGGGACAACATGATCGTGCGAGCCGTCTCGGTGCTGGTCGTCTACTCCCTCCTGGTCGCGCTCGCGGCGGAGCGCTGGCGGCGCGCCCACGGACGAAAGGTCCGCGGCTGGATCGAGACCGCCGGCCGGCTCGAAGCGCTCTCGTCCCTCGCGCGCTACGCGTTCGAGCATCCCGAGGACCCGTTGCCGCGGCTCGTGGCCGAAGGAGCGCCCCGGCTCGCGGCGGTGGACCTCGGGCATCCGCTGCTGCCCGCCGCGCGCTGCGTACGCAACGATGTCGACCTGTCCGGACGCACCCGGGTGCTGCTCGTGAGCGGATCCAACATGTCGGGCAAGAGCACCTTGCTGCGCGCCGTCGGCATCAATACCGTGCTCGCGATGGCCGGCGCGCCGGTGCGCGCGCGCTCGCTCGAGCTCACGCCGCTGCAGGTGGGCACGAGCATTCGCATCAGCGATTCGCTGGCCGAAGGCAGCTCGCACTTCTATGCGGAGCTGAAGCGGCTCGAGCAGTTGCGCGAGCTCTCCGAGCGCGGCGCGCCGCTCGGCCTGCCGCTGCTGTTCCTGCTCGACGAGGTGCTCCAAGGCACGAATTCCAAGGATCGCCGCATCGGCGCGGAGGCCATCGTGCGCGCGTTCGGCAAGCGGGGCGGCATCGGGCTCATGAGCACTCACGACCTCGCGCTCACCGAGATCGAGGGCCTCGAGCCGGGGAGCCTGCGCAACGTCCATTTCCAGGACGAGATCGAGAACGGCATCATGCGGTTCGACTTCAAGCTGCGCGACGGCGTCGTCGAGAAGAGCAACGGGCTCGCGCTGATGCGCTCGATCGGTCTCGAAGTCTGAAGCGCACGGCGGGCCGGCCCGAGCGCGAGGCAGGGGCCGGACGCGGGCGGGATGGAGCTCGGACGGGGCGGCGCTACGCCCCTTCTACGACGACCTCGACCAGCACGTTGCCGCGCGTGGCGTGCGAGTAAGGGCAAATCTGCTCGTGCGCCTCGCGGGCGAGATCGGCGAGCTCCGCTTGCGGCAAGCTCGGATCCTGGACGTGGAGCTTCACCGCGAGCCCGAATCCGCCCGTCTCCTGCGGTCCGACGGTG
>JBOHZT010000274.1:0-4943 GCA_050738535.1 Steroidobacteraceae bacterium | reverse complement strand
AGCCCTTTGAAATGCGCGCGGCGCCCCGCCACGCGGCCCTTCCCGTGAAGAGGCTCAAGGCGAGTCCCACGGCGACGAGGGCCGCGAGCGCCGCGGCGGCAGCCGCGAGCGTGGCCGCGGCGCCGGTGAGCCCGGCGAGGAACGGCGCGAGCGGCACGGCCGCGCCGACGGCGAACGACAGGAAGGAGAATCCGGCGGCGCCCCAGGGCGAGCCGAGATCATCGGGATTGAGCCCGAGCTCCTCGCGCGCCAGGACATCGAGCGCCTGCTCCGGGTTGGCGAGCAGCGCGCGGGTCATGCCGCGCGCCTGCTCGATCTCGATCCCCCGCGCCTGATAGATGAGCGCGAGCTCCTCGGCTTCCTCCTGCGGGTAAGCGTCCACCTCGGCGCGCTCCAGCGCGATCTGGTACTCGTACATCTCGCGCTGGGAGCGCACGGAGACGTACTCGCCGGAAGCCATGGACAGCGCTCCAGCGAGCAGCCCGGCGGCGCCGGTGGCAAGCACATACCTGCTGTCCGCGCCCGCGCCGGCGATCCCGAGGACGAGACTGGTGTTCGAGATGAGCCCGTCGTTCACGCCGAACACGGCCGCGCGGAGCAGCCCGCCCATGCCTCCTCGGTGGCGGGCCCCCACATCGGTGGCAGAGGTCGGCATGGCATGGCCGCCGGCGCTGACGGGAGCGCCGTAGACGGAAAGCCCCCGCAGCTTCATGGCGGCGAGAATCCCCCGCAGCGAGCGCGGTCCGAGCCGCCGGACGAGCCAGGCGACGATGCGGGCACGCAGGGTCGGCGTGAAGACCGGGAAAGCGGCGAGCCCAGCAGCCGCGGCGCGCGCTCGCCAGTGCTCGGCCTGCTCCTCGGCCGCCTCCGCGAGTCTCGAGAACAGCGCTTGTTTGCGCGGCTCCGGCTCGGCGCGGGCGACCTTACGATAGAGCCACGCCGACTCCTTCTCGTGGAGCCAGCTGTCGTGATCGCCGCTCAGGGAGGTAGCTCGGCTGGGCTAGAAAGAAGACCGGCTCGAGGACATCTGTAGCCGCCCATCGCTAGCCGCCTCAGTCCTCGTCCTCGTCGTCCCAATCGTCGTCCTCGTCCTCGTCTTCCTTCTCCTCCTCGTCCTCTTCCTCCTCGCCGTCTTCCTGTTTGGCCGATGCGGCCCAGCCCTCCGGCTCCTGCGTCTGCTCGAGGTCCATCTCGTGCCAGGCCTCGATGTCGATCTCCTCGATGTCCCCGTCGAGATATTCGATCTCGACGAGCTCCGAATCCTCATCGACCGCGAGTACGCGGAAGGACTCCTCCTCCTCCAGATTCTCGTACCATTGGCCCGGGACCGGCTCGTAATCTCTGCTCACGCGGACTCCCCTGAAAAACGTCATTGCCCCCGCTCTGAAAGAGTTTAAGGGCGTGCTCAAAACGAGTCTATCCCGTATAGTTTTTGCCATGACCGCGCGACGCCCCAGCTCGGATTCGCCGCTTTCGAGCGCACGGCTCGTCGTCGTGAAGGTCGGGTCGGCGCTGCTCGTCGATCAAGAATCCGGCAGACTCAACCGCGGCTGGCTCGCGACGCTCGTCGAGGATCTGGCGCGCCTGCGAAAGCGCGGCCAGCAGGTGATCCTCGTGTCCTCCGGCGCGATCGCGCTCGGCCGGCGCCACCTCGGACTGCCGCAGGGCACCCTGCGGCTCGAGGAGAGTCAGGCCGCTGCCGCGGTGGGCCAGGTGAGGCTCGCGCATGCTTACAAGGAGCTGTTGGAGGAGTGGTCCATCACCGTTGCGCAGGTGCTCCTCACGCTCGAGGACAGCGAGCGCCGGCGGCGGTTCCTCAATGCGCGGGCCACGCTCGCGTCGCTCCTGTCGCTCGGCGCGCTGCCCGTCATCAACGAGAACGATACCGTGGCGACGGCGGAGATCCGGTACGGCGACAACGACCGGCTCGCCGCGCGCGTCGCGCAGATGGCGGGCGCCGACTGCCTGGTGCTGCTGTCCGACGTGGACGGCCTCTACACGGCCGATCCGCACCGGCACCCGGGCGCCGAGCTCATCGACCGGGTCGTGCGGGTGACCCCCGAGATCGAGGCGATCGCCGGGCGCTCCGCATCCGACGTGGGTTCCGGCGGCATGGCCACCAAGATCATGGCCGCGAAGATCGCCGTCAACGCAGGCTGTCATATGTGCATCGCCGCCGGGCAGCATCGACATCCCGTGCGCCGCATCGAGGAGGGGGCCCGCTGCACCTGGTTCGTGCCCGGGGCGAGCCCGGCCGCGGCCCGCAAGCAGTGGATCGCCGGCACGTTGCGGCCCGCCGGGGCGATCACCGTCGATGCCGGCGCGCTGCAAGCCCTGCGCGAAGGCAAGAGCCTCTTGCCGGCGGGCGTGGTGCGCGCCCTCGGCCGCTTCGATCGCGGGGACACGGTGAGCATCCTCGCTCCGGACGGCACCGAGATCGCGCGCGGCATCAGCGCGTATTCCGACCAGGACGCTGCGCGGATCATGGGGCGCCAGTCGGCGCAGATCGAGGGCATACTCGGCTATCGCGGGCGCGATGAGATGGTGCATCGCGACGATTTGGTCGTTCTCGAGTCGCGCGAGAAGGGGCTCGAGGTTCTCGGAGCCGGCCCATGAGCGAAATCGGGGCGATGATGGAGCGGATGGGCGCCACTGCGTGCGCCGCCGCAGCGCAGCTGGCGAACGTCGGCGCGGATCGCAAGAACCGGGCGCTCGAGGCGGCGGCCGAGGCCATCCGGGCGCGCGCCGGGGAAATCCTCGAGGCCAACGCCGCGGACCTCGAGGCGGCGCGTGCCGGGTCGCTCAGTACCGCGCTCCTCGACCGCCTGCGTCTCGACGAGCGGCGCGTCGCGAGCATGAGCCGCGGCATCCTGGAGATCGTCGCGCTGCCCGATCCCATCGGCAGCGTCGCTGCGGAATGGGTACGCCCGAACGGCCTGCGCATCCAGCGCGTCCGGGTGCCGCTCGGGGTGATCGGGATCATCTACGAGAGCCGCCCGAACGTGACGGCGGACGCCGGCTCGCTTTGCTTGAAATCCGGCAATGCCGTGATCCTCCGCGGCGGCTCGGAGAGCGAGCGCTCGAGCCGCGCCATTCACGCCTGCCTCGTCGAGGGTCTCGAGGCGGCGGACTTGCCGGCGGGAGCGATCCAGCTCGTGCCGACGACCGATCGCGCCGCGGTCGGCTACATGCTCTCCGGCATGTCCGAGTACCTCGACGTGCTCGTGCCGCGGGGCGGCAAGGGGCTGGTCAAGCGCGTAAAGGACGAAGCGCGCGTGCCCGTGATCGGCCACCTCGAGGGCAATTGCCATGTCTACGTGGACCGGGACGCGGATTTGCGCATGGCTCGGTCCATCGTGCTCAACGCCAAGATGCGGCGCACCGGGATCTGCGGCGCGGCCGAGACGCTGCTGATCGACCGCGGCTGCGTCGCGACGCACCTCGAGCCCATCATCCGTGACCTGCTCGAGGCCGGCTGCGAGGTGCGCGGCGACCGGGACGTGCAGCGGTCCGACTCGAGAGTGCGGCCGGCGACGCAGGAGGACTGGCTCACCGAGTACCTCGACGCCATCATCGCCGCGCGGGTCGTGGACGGCGTCGACGCCGCGATCGAGCACATCGCTCGTTACGGCTCGGCGCACACCGAGACGATCGTGACGGAGAATGCGGTCGCCGCCGAGCGCTTCCTGGAGCGGGTGGACAGCGCCATCGTGCTGCACAACGCTTCCACGCAGTTCGCGGACGGCGGGGAGTTCGGCATGGGGGCGGAGATCGGGATCTCGACGGACCGGTTCCACGCCCGGGGCCCGGTCGGGGTCGAGCAGCTCACGAGCTACAAGTACGTCGTGCGCGGTGCTGGGCAAGTGCGGCCCTAGGCGCTTCAGCCAGCGTGCCGCGAGCGTCAGGCCGAGAGCGGTTGCTCTAGCGCGGCGACGCCGCCGGACAGCGAATAAGCGGCGCTGAATCCCCGCGCGCGCAACTCCTGTGCGCCGGCGAGACTGCGCTTCCCGCTCGCGCAGACGAGCAGGTACTTGCCGGAGGGTGACAGCGGTCGCTCGGCCTCATCGGTCCGTCGCTCCGCGCCTTCGGGCGTGCGCTTCGCCTCGGCGGGCCCGCTCCTCACCCTCTCGATGAGCGCATGCAGAGGGATGTGCCGTACGCGCTCTGCAGGCGCCGGCGCCGCGGCGACCTCGCGCGGCTCGCGAACGTCGATGATCGTGAAGCCCTGGCGGTCGGCCTCGGCGAGGTCCTCGAAGGTGAGCTCGAGCGATGGCGCTTCGCTCGCTGCGGCGTCGCCGATCGCCGCCGCGCTGAGATCGGGCAGGCGCGCGCAGGGGCCGCCGCTGCATTCGGTGGCGCGATGGGTGCGGATCCTCGACACCGAATTCGTGAGCAAATCGACGAGCAGCAACTCATCGCCGAGCTGCCCCGGCAAGTCGAGCAGGATCTTCAATGCCTCGAGCGCCTCGAGGCATCCGAACGCGCCGGGCACTGGCCCGAGCACGCCCGCCTCGGAGCAATTACCGACGAGCCCATCGCGGGTCGCCTCCGGCCACAGGCAGCGCAGGCAGGTGCCGCCGCGATTCGGCCGCACGACCTGCAATTGACCCTCGAACTGATAGACGCTCGAGAGGATGGCGGACTTGCCGAGGCGCATGCACAGGTCGTTGATGAGGAACTTCGTGGAGAAGTTGTCCGTGCAGTCGATCACCAGCTCGTAAGGCTGCAGGAGGTCGGCGCCATTCTTTGGGCTGAGCCGCACGGCGTGCGTGCGGAGCTCGATCTCCGGGTTGAGCGCACGCAGGCGCTCGGCCGCGAGCTCGACCTTGGGCTTGCCGGCGTCCGCGAGCGCGTACAGCGGCTGCCGGTGCAGGTTGGAGGGCTCGAGGCGGTCATCGTCGACGATGCCGATGAGCCCTACCCCTGCGCCGGCAAGATAGGTG
>JBOHZT010000273.1:0-4960 GCA_050738535.1 Steroidobacteraceae bacterium | reverse complement strand
CTCCACGACGGCTCCGAACACTACCCGTCCCGTGTTGGGCAGCGTCGCCGGATCGATGATCTCGGCGCTCGCGAGTTTCAGCTCGATCTCATGGATGCGGCCCTCGATGAAGCCCTGCTGCTCGCGCGCCGCGTGGTACTCGGCGTTCTCGGAGAGGTCTCCATGCTCGCGCGCCTCCGCGATCGCCTTGATGACGCTCGGACGCGCCTCGGTCTTCAGGCGCTTCAGCTCCGCGCGCAGCTGCTCCGCCCCCTTCAAGGTCATCGGTGTTCTTTTCATGCGCGCCGCGCCTCTTCGTGTAGATCGCGAAGACGGTTGACCGCCACCTCGTCGACATGATCGAGCGCCTCGCACGTGGCGAGGGCCGCCGCAAGCGTAGTGTAGTACGTGACGCGGCGGTGCACAGCCTCCCGCCGGATCGAGTTCGACTCGCGGATCGCCTGCTTGCCCTCGGTCGTATTGACGATGAGGTCGATCTCCTCGTTCTTGATCATGTCCACGATGTCGGGCCGGCCCTCGCGCACCTTGTTGGCGCGGCGGCACTCGATGCCCGCGCGCTCGAGCGCCTGGGCCGTGCCGGAGGTGGCGAGGATCTCGAATCCCCGCTCGATGAGCTTGCGGGCGAGCTCGATCGCGCCGGGCTTGTCCCGGTCCCGCACGCTGATGAGACACACGCCCCGGCGCGGCAGGTCGACTCCGGAGGCCGCCTGCGCTTTGGCATAGGCTTCGCCGAAGGTCCGCCCAGTCCCCATCACTTCGCCCGTCGATTTCATCTCGGGGCCGAGGATCGGGTCGGCTTCCGGGAATTTCACGAACGGGAACACCGCCTCCTTGACGGCGCAGTAGTCCGGCTCGACGCTCGTGGTGGCGCCGAGCTCCGCGAGCGTGCGTCCGCTCATCACGCGCGCCGCGATCTTCGCGAGCGGCATGCCCGTCGCCTTGGAGACGAACGGCACGGTTCTCGAGGCGCGCGGATTGACCTCGAGGATGTGCACGATGCCGTTCTGGATCGCGAACTGGATGTTCATGAGACCGATCACGTGGAGAGCCAGCGCGAGCTTCACGGTCTGCGCCCGCAGCTCCTCTTGGATCTCCCGCGAGAGGCTGTACGGCGGCAACGAGCACCCGGAGTCTCCCGAATGCACGCCGGCCTGCTCGACGTGCTCCATGATCCCGCCGATCAGCACGCTCTCCCCGTCGCACACGGCGTCCACGTCCACCTCGATCGCGACATCGAGGAAGCGGTCGAGCAGCACCGGGCTGTCGCTCGAGACGCGCATCGCATCCGACATGTACGCCCTCAAGTCGTCCTCCGTGAAGATGATCTCCATCGCGCGCCCGCCGAGCACGTAGGACGGGCGCACCACGAGCGGATAGCCCACCTCGCGCGCGAGCCGCACCGCTTGACTCTCCGTGCGCGCCGTCGCATTGGCCGGCTGCTTGAGTCCGAGATCCCGCACGAGGTGCTGGAAGCGCTCGCGGTCCTCGGCCACATCGATCGACTCGGGGCTGGTGCCGATGATCGGCGCGCCCGCTTCCTCGAGCGCCTTGGAGAGCTTCAGCGGGGTCTGTCCGCCGAACTGGACGATCACCCCTTCGGGTTTTTCCTTTGCGAGGATCTCGAGCACATCCTCGAGCGTGAGCGGCTCGAAGTAGAGCCGGTCGGAAGTGTCGTAATCGGTGGAGACCGTCTCGGGGTTGCAGTTGACCATGATGGTCTCGAAACCATCCTCGCGCAGCGCGAGCGCCGCATGCACGCAGCAGTAGTCGAACTCGATGCCTTGGCCGATCCGATTGGGGCCGCCGCCGAGGATCATGATCTTGCGCCGGCTCGTGGGTAGTGCCTCGCACTCCTCCTCGTACGTCGAGTACAGGTAGGCGGTGGAGGTCGGGAATTCAGCCGCGCAGGTATCGACGCGCTTGTACACCGGGGCGATCCCCAGCTCTTGCCGGCGCTGCCGCACGGCGCTCTCGATCACCCCGACGAGCCGCGCGAGCCGTGCGTCCGAGAAGCCCTTGCGCTTCAGGGCGCGCAGCCGCTCCGCGCCGAATCCGGCCATCCCGCGCTCGCGCACCGCGCCTTCCTCGCGCACGAGATCCTCGACCTGCGCGAGGAACCACGGATCGATGCGGGTGAGCTCGGCGATGCGCTCGAAGGTCCAGCCGGCACGGAACGCATCGGCCGTGTAGAGGAGCCGGTCCGGGCCGGGCGAGCGCAGCTCATACTCGAGCCGGCTCGCCGCCTCGTCCGCGAGGGGCAGTGTCACGCGCTCGCCCAGGCCGTCGAGCCCCGTCTCGAGCCCTCGCAACGCCTTCTGGAGCGACTCCTGGAACGTACGGCCGATCGCCATCACCTCGCCCACCGATTTCATCTGCGTGGTGAGCCGGTCGTTCGCATCGCGGAACTTCTCGAACGTGAAGCGCGGAATCTTGGTGACGACGTAGTCGATCGAGGGCTCGAACGAGGCGGGCGTGAGTCCTCCGGTGATGTCGTTCTTGAGCTCATCGAGCGTGTAGCCGACGGCGAGCTTCGCCGCGACTTTGGCGATCGGGAACCCCGTCGCCTTCGAGGCGAGCGCGGAGGAGCGCGACACGCGCGGATTCATCTCGATCACCAGCAAGCGGCCGTCGAGGGGATTGACGGCGAACTGCACGTTCGAGCCGCCGGTCTCGACGCCGATCTTGCGCAGCACGGCGATCGAGGCGTCGCGCATGCGCTGGTATTCCTTGTCCGTGAGCGTCTGCGCCGGCGCGACGGTGATCGAATCGCCGGTATGCACGCCCATGGGATCGAGATTCTCGATCGAGCAGACGATGATGCAGTTGTCCTTGCGGTCGCGCACCACCTCCATCTCGAACTCTTTCCAGCCGAGCACCGACTCCTCGAGCAGGACCTCGCCCACCGGCGAGGCATCGAGCCCGCGGGCGACCATCGCCTCGAACTCCTCGCGGTTGTAGGCGATGCCGCCTCCGGTGCCGCCGAGCGTGAACGAGGGACGGATCACGACCGGGAAGCCGATGTCGCCGGCGATCGCGAACGCGTCCTCGAGACCGCGCGCGATCCGCGAGCGCGGCACCTCGAGCCCGATCTCGCGCATGGCGTTGCGGAACAGCTCCCGGTCCTCGGCCATGTCGATGGCCGCGCGGGAGGCGGCGATGAGCTCTACCCCATGCTTCTCGAGCACGCCCTCGCGCACCAGATCGAGCGCCGTGTTGAGCGCCGTCTGCCCGCCCATCGTCGGCAGGAGCGCATCGGGCCGCTCCTTCTCGATGATCCGCGCGACGGTCCGCCAGTTGACCGGCTCGATGTAGACGGCGTCCGCCATCTCGGGATCCGTCATGATCGTCGCGGGATTGGAATTGACGAGGATGACGCGGTAGCCCTCCTCCTTCAGCGCCTTGCAGGCTTGGGCGCCCGAGTAATCGAACTCGCAGGCCTGCCCAATGATGATCGGGCCGGCACCGATGATGAGGATGCTCTGGATATCCGTTCGTTTCATGGGCTGCGCCCGACCACTCAGCGCTCTGCCACGCGCAGCTGGCTCTGCAGCCGGCGCAGCATCAGCCGATTGAAGTGCTCGAAGAGCGGGCGCACGTCGTGCGGACCCGGGCTCGCCTCCGGGTGGCCCTGGAAGCCGAAGGCCGGATGGTCCATGAACTCGAGGCCCTGGAGCGAGCCGTCGAAGAGCGAGCGATGCGTCGGCTTCACGTTGGCCGGCAACGTCGACTCGTCCACCGCGAAGCCGTGATTCTGGCTCGTGATGAGCACGCGCCCAGATTCGAGCTCCTGCACCGGGTGGTTCGCGCCGTGGTGCCCGAATTTCATCTTCACCGTGCGCCCGCCGGCCGCGAGCGCGAGGAGCTGATGCCCGAGGCAGACGCCGAAGATCGGCATGTCCGCGGCGAGGAGCTCCCGCGTCGCCTCGATCGCGTAGTCACAGGCCTGCGGATCGCCCGGCCCGTTCGAGAAGAAAATGCCGTCCGGCGCGAGCTGCAAGGCCTCGGCGGCGCTCGTCTGCGCCGGCACGACGGTCACGCGGCAGCCGTTGTCGGCGAGCAGGCGCAGCAGATTGCGCTTCATGCCAAAGTCGTACGCCACGACGTGCAAGCGCTGGTGCGAGCGGATGAGCGGCCGCTTCACCTCCTGCCACAGGCTCCCCTCGTTCCACTGATAGGGGCGCTTCACGGAGACGACCTTCGCGAGATCCATCCCCTTCAGGCCTGGGAACATGCGCGCGGCCTTCACCGCCGCAGCCTCGTCGAGGCGATCCGCGGCCATGATGCAGCCGGCCTGTGCGCCGCCTTCGCGCAGGACGCGCGTCAGCTTGCGCGTGTCGATTCCGGCGATTGCGACGAGCCGCCCGCGCTCCAGGAATTCGCCGAGCGACTCGGTCTTGCGCCAGTTGCTCGCGAGCGCGGGAAGATCGCGGATGACGAGCCCCGCCGCGAAGATCTGGCTGGACTCGAGGTCCTCCGGCGTGCAGCCGGTGTTGCCGATGTGCGGGTAGGTGAGCGTGACGATCTGGCGGGCATACGAGGGATCCGTGAGGATCTCCTGATAGCCGGTGAGCGCGGTATTGAAAACGACTTCGCCGGTGGTATTGCCTCTGGCCCCGATGGATTCACCCCGAAAGATCGTTCCATCCGCCAGCGCGAGCACCGCCGGTCCAGTCACCCGAGCATTCCCCTTCGTGTCCGCCCACGCGGACCCCAAGCACGTCGTCTAAAGATACCGTACGGCCACGTGGTGGCGCGTTCGCGCGCCCTCAAGCACGCACCGCAGATGTACAAAGCGGGAGGAGCTCGGAAGCCGAACATCCTCCCGCCTTGTATGGACTAACCCTTGCGGATTACGCGCAAATTCTACGGGTCCTCCCCCTCTGTGTCGAGCGAAAAACCGCGCTCAAGCCTCTACGTGGCGGAAGCAGAGTGCGCGGCCCCCTGCGGCGCTTTTGTCGAT
>JBOHZT010000272.1:0-4981 GCA_050738535.1 Steroidobacteraceae bacterium | reverse complement strand
GCGAGCGTATTCCGGAGATCCGGCCGGGGAACGCGCGGCATCGAGACGAGATCACCCCTCATGGCAGAGCTCACGCAAGACGATATCTATCTCTTCAAGGAGGGGACCCTCTATCGAGCCTACGCCAAGCTGGGCGCCCATGCGGCCGTCGAAGGCGGCCGTAGCGGCACGAGGTTCGCCGTCTGGGCCCCGAACGCCGAGGCCGTGAGCGTCGTCGGCGACTTCAACGGCTGGACGCCGGGCCGAGACCCGCTCGCGGCGCGCTGGGATCAGTCGGGCATCTGGGAGGGATTCGTGCCGGAGGCGGGCCGGGGCGCGCTCTACAAGTACCACGTCCGCTCGCGCCTCGGGGCATACCAGGTCGAGAAGAGCGATCCCTTTGCCTTCCGGACCGAGGCGCCGCCGCAGACGGCATCCATCGTATGGGACCTCGGCTACGACTGGAGCGATCTCGACTGGCAGCGCGACCGCACACGCGCGAACGCGCTCGATGCGCCGTGGTCGATCTACGAGGTGCATCTCGGCTCCTGGCGCCGCGACCCCGCGGACCCCGCGCGCCTGCTCCCCTACCGGCAGCTCGCGGTCAAGCTCGCCGACTACGTGATCGAGATGGGCTTCACGCACGTCGAGCTCCTGCCGGTCATGGAGCACCCGTTCTACGGCTCCTGGGGCTACCAGGTGACGGGCTACTTCGCCCCCTCCGCCCGGCAGGGCACGCCGCAGGACCTCATGTACCTCATCGAGCACCTGCACCAGCGCGGCATCGGCGTGATCCTCGACTGGGTCCCCTCGCATTTCCCGAGCGACGAGCACGGCCTCGCCTATTTCGACGGCACTCATCTCTACGAGCACGCCGACCCTCGCCAGGGCTATCACCCGGAGTGGGGGAGCTCGATCTTCAACTACGGCCGTGCCGAGGTGCGCGACTTCCTCGGCAGCAACGCCTCCTTCTGGCTCGACGTGTATCGCGCCGATGCGCTGCGCGTCGATGCCGTCGCCTCGATGCTCTATCTCGACTACGGCCGTCGCGCGGGCGAATGGATCCCGAACCGCTTCGGAGGACACGAGAACCTCGATGCCGTGGAGTTCCTGAAGCAGCTGAACATGGCCGTCTACCGCGACTTCCCCGCGACGCAAACCATCGCGGAGGAGTCGACGGCGTGGCCCATGGTCTCGCGGCCCGCCTACCTCGGAGGTCTCGGATTCGGCCTCAAGTGGAACATGGGCTGGATGCACGACACGCTCGCGTACTTCGCGACCGACCCCGTCTTCCGCAAGTACCACCAGGACGCGCTCACGTTCTCGATCTGCTACGCCTTCAGCGAGAACTTCGTGCTGCCGCTCTCGCACGACGAGGTGACCCACGGCAAGGGCTCGCTCCTCGGCAAGATGCATGGCGATGAGTGGCAGCAATTCGCGGGCTTGAGGCTCCTCTACGGCTACATGTGGGGCCATCCCGGCAAGAAGCTCCTGTTCATGGGCTCGGAGTTCGCGCAGCGCCGCGAGTGGCAGCATGAGGAGAGCCTCGAGTGGCCTGTGCTCGAGTACCCGCTGCACGCGGGCATGCAGCGCTGGGTGCGCGATCTCAACCGGCTCTACCGCGAGACTCCCGCGCTCTACGAGCTCGACTTCTCGCCCGAGGGCTTCGAGTGGATCGACTGCAGCGATGCCGAGTCGAGCGTCATCGCATTCCTGCGCAAGCCGCGCCCGGGCGGCCGCGAGATCCTGGTCGTGTGCAACTTCACTCCCATCGTGCGCGCGAACTATCGCATCGGCGTGCCGGCGGCAGGACTGTGGCGCGAGCGTCTCAACAGCGATGCGCGCGAGTATGGCGGCAGCGGCCAGGGCAATCTCGGCGGCGTGGAGGCGGCGCCGCTGCCGTGCCACGGCCGGTTCCATTCGCTCAATTTGCGCCTGCCGCCGCTCGGCGTGCTCTTCTTCGATCGGGAATGAACGGGACTGCCGCAGCCGGCCCAGACGGGACTGCCGCAGCCGAGCCGGCGCGGCCCGTCTCCGCCGCGCTCGCCGTGCCCGAGCGGATCACGCCCCGCGTCGTGATCGAGCGCATCACGCCCTGCGTCGACGACGGCCGCTTCGCCGCGAAGCGGGTGAGCGGCGACCTCGTCGTGGTGGAAGCCGACATCTTCACCGACGGACATGATGCGGTGAGCGGCGCGCTCTTGCATCGCGCGGCTCATGAGACGCGCTGGCACACGCGCCCGCTGGCACCGCTCGGGAACGACCGCTTCCGGGCCGCATTCACGGCCGAGGGGCTCGGCCGCCATGAATACACCGTCGCCGCGTGGCTCGATCCGCTCGCGACCTGGCGCGGCGACCTCGCCAAGAAGCATGCGGCCGGCCAGTCCATCGCCGTCGACCTCGAGCGCGGCGCCGCGCTCATCCGCGCGGCCGCCGCGAGAGCCCGCGGGCGTGCAGCTCAGGCGGTGGCTCGCGCCGCAGCCCCAGCGGGAGCCGCGGGCGAGTCCGCCGCCGCGCAGCGCGAGGAGCAGGCGGCGGCCGCTGACGCGCTGCGCCTCGAGGCCTGGGCAGAGGCGCTCACGGACGCGAGCAGCGACGCCGCCGAGCAGGTGGTGCGCGCCGCGAGCCCGGACCTCAACGAGCTCGCCGGACGCCATCCCGATCCCGAGCAGGTCCTCGAGCGCGAGCCGCCGCTCGTCCTCGTCGTCGAGCGCGCGCGCGCGCGGTACTCCACCTGGTACGAGCTGTTTCCGCGCTCGCTCGTCGCGCCGGAGCGGCCCGGTCCGGCGCACGGCACGCTCGCCGACTGCACGGCGCGTCTCGACGACATCGCGGCGCTGGGCTTCGACGTGCTGTATCTGCCGCCCATTCATCCGATCGGCACCACCGAGCGCAAGGGTGCGAACAATCAGCCGTCCGCCTCGCCGGACGACCCCGGTAGTCCATGGGCGATCGGGGGCGCGGCGGGCGGACACAAATCGATCCACCCGCAGCTCGGCACGCTCGAGGACTTCCGGCGGCTCGTCGCGAGAGCCGCGGAGCTCGACATCGAGATCGCGCTCGACATCGCCTTCCAGTGCAGCCCGGATCACCCCTACGTCCGCGAGCATCCCGAGTGGTTCCTGCACCGGCCGGACGGCACGATCCAGTATGCGGAGAACCCGCCGAAGCGCTACGAGGACATCTATCCCTTGCACTTCCAGACGCGTGCCTGGCGGGAGCTGTGGGAGGAGCTCGCGAGCGTCGTCGAGTTCTGGATCGGCGAGGGCGTGCGCATCTTCCGCGTGGACAATCCGCACACCAAGCCGTTCGCCTTCTGGGAGTGGCTCATCGCGCGGATCAAGCGCCGCTCGCCCGAAGTGCTGTTCCTCGCCGAGGCCTTCACGCGCCCGAAGGTGATGTACCGGCTCGCGAAGCTCGGCTTCTCGCAGTCGTACACCTATTTCGCGTGGCGCAACGGCCGGCTCGAACTCACGGAGTACTTCCGCGAGCTGCGTTCGCCGCCGGTCGCGGATTTCTTCCGCCCCAACCTCTGGCCCAACACGCCGGACATCCTCACCGAGTATCTCCAGTTCGGCGGCCGCGCGGCCTTCATGGCGCGCTTGGTGCTCGCGGCGACGCTCGGCGCGAGCTACGGGATCTACGGCCCGGCGTTCGAGCTCATGGAGCACGAAGCGCGCGAGCCGGGCAGCGAGGAGTACCGTGACTCGGAGAAGTACCAGATCCGCCGCTGGGCCATCGAGCGCCCCGATACGCTGCGCGACTTCATCGCGCGCGTGAACCGGATCCGGCGCGAAAACCCCGCCCTGCAGGACGATTCGAGCCTCGCCTTCCACGCCCTCGACAACGAGACGCTCATCGCCTACAGCAAGACGACGCCGGACCGCGGCAACGTGATGCTCACGGTGGTCAATCTCGACCCGCATCACACGCAGTCCGGCTGGCTGGATCTGGATCTCGCGCGGCTCGGCGTCGAGTCCGGCGAGCCGTTCCAGGCACACGATTTGCTCTCCGGAGCCCGGTTCCTGTGGCAGGGGGCGCGCAACTTCGTCCGCCTCGACCCGCTCGCGCCCGCGCACATCCTGAGGATCCGGCGGCGGGTGCACAGCGAGCGCGATTTCGATTACTTCCTCTAGCCCTGCATTGACCGCAAGCCCTTCCCGGAAACCGCCGATGAGTCCCGCATGAGCGCCGAGATCGAGCGAACACCGATCCCCGAGGCCCCTCAACCGCCCGCCGCCCCGGCGCCACAGCGAGACACGCTCTGGTACAAGGACGCCGTGATCTACGAGGTCCACGTCCGCGCGTTCCACGACAGCAACGACGACGGCATCGGGGATTTCAAGGGGCTCACCGGCAAGCTCGACTACATCCAGGATCTCGGCGTCAACACGGTCTGGCTCCTGCCCTTCTACCCCTCGCCGGGCAAGGACGACGGCTACGACATCGCGAAGTACCGCGACATCCACCCGCACTACGGCACCCGCGCGGATTTCGACGCATTCATCCGCGAGGCGCACCGGCGCGGCATCCGGGTGATCACCGAGCTCGTCATCAACCACACCTCCGACCAGCACTCCTGGTTCCAGGCCGCGCGGCGCGCGCCCGCGGGCTCGAAGAAGCGCAACTACTACGTCTGGAGCGACACCCCCGACCGCTACGCCGGCACCCGGGTGATCTTCACCGACACCGAATCGTCGAACTGGGCGTGGGACCCGGTCGCCAAGGCCTACTACTGGCACCGCTTCTTCAGCCATCAGCCCGATCTCAACTTCGACAACCCGCACGTCGAGCGGGCGGTCACGCGGATCATGAAGTTCTGGCTCGACCGCGGCGTCGACGGGCTGCGGCTCGATGCGATCCCCTACCTGGTCGAGCGAGAGGGCTCGAGCAACGAGAACCTGCGCGAGACGCACCAGGTGATCGAGCGCATCCGCAAGGTGATCGAGGAGCGCTACGCCGATCGCATGCTGCTCGCGGAGGCCAATCAATGGCCAGAGGA